>NZ_JXAK01000014.1 GCF_000829455.1 Gordoniibacillus kamchatkensis | reverse complement strand
TCTTTTCCTTTCCCTGGATTGATGTTCTGGTCATTATATCGGTCAGGATTCGGACAACCATTACCGTCAGTTTTTGGACATTACGTATTAGCGGAAACAATATAGCTCCTTTATATAAAATCAATAATTTCTCTTATTTCCCTTTTTTACAAATTCCCAATCAATTTCTATATTTTTTCTAACTCTTTGAAGAAGACGAAAAATGGTTTCCGCTTCTCTTTCGGAAAATCCTGATAATGCGACACTATTCGAATGATCATTTTCTCTTTTTATAAAAGGAAATACATGTTTCCCTTTTTCAGTTGGAAAGAGTTTATTTATTTTTTTGTTATGTTCATCATCTTTCTTTTCGATAAAGCCATTGATTTCAAGTTTTTTTATTGCACGAGCTGCGGTTGTCCGGTCTACTTTAATCATTTCTGCTAACTTTTCTTGAATGATTCCCGGGTTTTCACATATTCGGACAAGGTACAAATACTGCCCTTTTGTAAGGTCATATTCTTTAAATTCTATATTGCTTATAGAATCTAATGCCCTGGCAATCATTCCAATTTCACGAAGGATTTCCTTCATATATGCAACTCCATCGATTTCTTTTACTAACCAATACTTTTAATGAATATTATAATATTTTTATTGCATTTACAACAAAATAAATCTTTCTTAACAGAGCGATACGACACAATCGGATGCGCCTTATGGCAGCATGCGATTTTTTTATACAGCTTAGCGCCCGACTCAGCTGCGCGCCTCGCCAGGCTCGACGTGCAAATACTGCCGCAAAAACGTTGTTGTCGCCGGAGTAAGGCGGCGGTTTTTCAAAACGGCAACGCCTATTTTGCGCGGAGGAATCGGTTCCGCCAGCTTCACTTCGGCGAGTGTGCCGCGCTCCAATTCCGCCTGGACGAACTGTTTCGTGACGAAGGAAATGCCGAGGCCGGCTTTGGCAAATTCAATCAATAAGTCGACGCTGGCGAGCTCGATTTCCGGTTCGATGCGAACGCCGTGCGACAGCGCGAATTCGTGTACGAATTTGCGGGAGCTGCTCGTTTTCGAGAACAAAATGAGCGGGTATTGGACCAGCTCGCGGAGCGGGATTTCGGCTTGCGTCAAATGAAAAAAGCGGGGCCCGGCGACGAAGCTGTCTTGGACCGCGATCGATTCATGAACGATTACCGCATCGTCTTGGACAGGGAGGCGGACAATGCCGAAATCGATTCGTCCTTCCTTCACATAACGGATAATTTCCGGAGTCGTCCCATGCATCAAGTCGAGGCGAATTTGCGGATAGTCGTTGCAGAAGCGGCCTAGCGCCGGAAGCAAGTAATATTTGCACAGCGAGTCGCTGCTCCCCAGTCTCAGTTCGCCGCGCATCAAATTTTTGATTTCCGCCAGCTGCCGTTCTCCCGCTTCGAGCAAATAAAACGCCTGCTCGACCTGAGTGTAGAGCAGCTGGCCTTCCTCCGTCAGCCGCACTCCTT
Organism: Gordoniibacillus kamchatkensis; assembly: GCF_000829455.1. Taxonomy (GTDB): domain Bacteria; phylum Bacillota; class Bacilli; order Paenibacillales; family NBRC-103111; genus Gordoniibacillus; species Gordoniibacillus kamchatkensis. Next base: position 116,412 of record NZ_JXAK01000014.1, on the reverse strand, counting down.
TGGCGCCGCGATGAAACAAGGTGACCGCCAGCTCGTTTTCCAGCTGCTTGATGGCGTGGCTTACGCTGGGCTGTGTAATAAACAAGCGTTCCGCCGCTCTGGACAAGCTTTGCTCCCTGGCCGTCCAATAAAAAGCGCGATATAACTCCAGATTGGCAATCATTATATCCCTCATCTATAGCTGGTATATGTAATATCGATTTCATTAATAGCTCTTTTCTCATTATAATCGGGTTAACAAAATTTGATAAGCATTCATGGAAGGGAGCCTGACCCAGGACAATGATGAACAAAGAGCTTGAGCGCAAAGCTGTAACGACGATCCGAACGCTGGCTATCGATGCGGTGAACAAAGCGAATTCCGGACACCCGGGCATGCCGATGGGGGCGGCGCCAATGGCTTACGTGCTGTGGTCCCTCTTTATGAAGCATAATCCGGCTAACCCGGATTGGATCAACAGAGACCGGTTCGTTCTTTCGGCAGGACACGGTTCCATGCTGCTGTACAGCTTGCTGCACTTATTCGGATACGGGCTTTCTTTGGAGGAGCTGCAAAACTTCCGCCAATGGGGCAGTCTGACGCCGGGGCATCCCGAATACGGCCATACGCCGGGCGTTGATGCCACTACCGGCCCCTTGGGCCAAGGGTTCGGAATGGCTGTCGGCATGGCGCTTGCGGAAGCCCATATGGCGGCAACGTATAATCGCGACGGCTTTGCCGTCATGGACCATTATACGTATGCCATTTGCGGGGACGGGGACATGATGGAGGGGATCACGGCGGAAGCCGCATCGTTGGCCGGACATCTGAAGCTTGGTAAATTGATCGTTTTGTACGATTCCAACGATATTTCATTGGACGGCGACCTCAGCATGTCGTTTTCCGACGATGTGCAGAAGCGTTTTGAAAGCTATAACTGGCACGTGCAATTGGTGGCGGACGGCAACGACCTGGAGCAAATCGGCAAAGCGATCGCTGCGGCGCAGAACGACGATCGGCCGTCGCTCATTGAGGTCAAAACGACATTGGCTATGGAAGCCCGAACAAGAGCGGTAAAGCCGGCGAACACGGTTCGCACGGAGCGCCCCTCGGCGCAGAAGAAGCGGTGCTCACCAAGCAGGCTTACGGTTGGCCGGCTGAGCCCCATTTCTTCGTACCTGACGACGTGAAGGCGCATTTTGCTGAGCTGCGAAAGCAAGGGCAGGCGAAGGAAGACGCCTGGAACAGCTTGCTTCAAGCTTACCAGCAAGCCCATCCGGAGTTGGCCAAACAGTTTGACACAGCAATCAGCGGCGTATTGCCGGATGGCTGGGATGCGGACCTTCCGCTGTATCAACAGCACGACAAGCAGGTCGCTACCCGGGTCGCATCGGAGAACGCACTGAATGCTATCGCAGCGAACGTGCCTTTTCTCATCGGCGGTTCGGCGGACTTGGAAACGTCAACGAAGACGGGAATGAGAATGTCCGGCCGCTTCTCGAAAGACGATTACAGCGGGCGAAACATTTTTTTCGGTGTGCGGGAGTTTGCTATGGGGGCGGCTGCCAACGGCATGGTGCTGCACCGGGGAGTGCGGGCGTTCGTCGCAACGTTTTTCGTATTTTCCGATTACTTGCGCCCTTCCATCCGCTTGGCGGCGCTCATGAAGCTGCCGGTCACTTATATTTTTACCCACGACAGCATCGCCGTCGGCAAAGACGGACCCACGCACGAGCCGATCGAGCAGTTGGCCGCGCTGCGCTGCATTCCGGGCATGACCGTCATTCGGCCCGCCGATGCCAACGAGACGAGCGCGGCTTGGCAGTATGCGATGCGGCATCAATCCGGTCCGTGCGCGCTCATTTTGTCGCGCCAGGCGTTGCCCATTCTGGCGGGAAGCTCCGCATGGGCGTTCGACGGAGTGGCGAGAGGCGCATATGTGTTGTCCGACGCGAAAAACGGCAAACCGCAAGCGCAAATTATCGCCACAGGCTCCGAAGTTCAGCTGGCGCTCAACGCTCAAAAGCAGCTGGAGGAACAGGGGACGCCTACCCGCGTCATTAGTATGCCGAGCTGGGAATTGTTCGACAATCAGCCGCAAGCCTACAAAGATTCGGTCATACTTCCCGACGCACCGGCAACGCTCACGGTTGAAATGGGCTCCACGCAAGGATGGCACCGCTACGCGGGCACGCGCGGGGCCGTCATGGGCATCGACCGCTTCGGAGCTTCCGCCCCGGCTGCGGTACTGATCCGCGAGTACGGATTTACGGCGGAACAAATCGTGTCCCGGGTGAAGGCGTTGCTGGCCAAATAACGGCCATGGTATCATGAAACAACAATACCAACTAACCAAGGAGGACGCCATGTGCCGCAGCATTAAGACGCTCTTTAACTTCGATCCGCCGGCTTCCGATGACGAAGTAACGGCGGCTTCGCTCCAATTCGTGAGAAAGCTGTCGGGCTTCACCAAACCGTCCAAAGCGAACGAGGAGGCGTTCAATCGCGCTGTCGAGGAGGTGGCTGCGGCCGCCCGCAAGCTGATGGATTCGCTCGTCACGAACGCCGAGCCCCGTAATCGCGAGACCGAAATTGAGCGCGCCCGCGCCAGATCGGCGAAAAGGTTCGGAACCGGCGAGAGCTGAAGGCCGGTTTTCCGTTGCATAGCTTTGTCCAAACTTTGGAAACCTAACGTTGCCAGTCTACAGACGGAGGTTATGGTTTCGAACATGGACAAAGATATGTTGTACGGAAGCGATTACAAATTTATTCCCGCAACTTCCATAAGCAGCGGCCGCGGCTTGGAAGTGCTGCCCGACTTGTACTGCCATACGGTGCAAATTGTGAATATTTGTTTGCTCGGAAATCCCGATACGAACGATTTTGTTTTGGTTGACGCAGGCATGCCCGAATCGGCGGACGAAATCGTTTCTGTTGCCGAAGAGCGTTTCGGCGCAAACAGCCGTCCCAAGGCTATCGTCTTGACGCACGGCCATTTTGACCATGTCGGAGCTATTATCGATTTGGTGCTCCATTGGAACGTACCCGTGTACGCGCATGAATTGGAGCTGCCTTTCCTGATCGGCGTAAGGCGTTATCCCGAACCGGATCCGACTGTCGAAGGCGGTATGGTCGCCAAGTTGTCCGGATTTTTCCCGAACGAACCCGTCAACTTGGGAAGCCGTGTCGCCCCGCTTCCGCCGGACGGGAGCATACCGCAATTGCCGGGTTTTCGCTGGATTCATACGCCAGGCCATACGCCCGGACACATTTCTTTATTCCGAGATGCGGACCGGGCACTTATCGCGGGCGATGCGTTTGTTGCCGTCAAGCAGGACTCGCTGTATAAGGTGCTTACGCAAGAGCCGGAAATCAGCGGGCCTCCCGTATATTTTACGCCGGATTGGCTAGCAGCCGGGGAATCGGTGAAGAAATTGGAGCAATTGAAGCCGGCTGTCGCTGTGACCGGCCACGGAGCGCCTGTGTCGGGCGACATGCTGGCGAACGGATTACAGCGGCTGGCTCGCGATTTCGACCGGATTGCCGTTCCGCAGTATGGCCGGTATGTCGACGGGAATAACCGCTGACGCGGAAAGCGGAAAGACTTTAAAGCTCGGAGGCACGCGGCTCGCCAGGGTCGCAGGGCGGAGGCGCGGCGCCGGTCGATTCGGCAAGCTTGCGGAGATAGTAGCATTCTTCGCGCGCCATATGATCGGCCATCAGAGGCGAAATGATGCCTAACAGTTCATGCCGGACGGAGAGCTCTTCCAGTTCCTTCAAAAAATCTTGGAAAATGACCAATTCCAGCCCGACATCGCGATGAAAGCGGCGCAATGCGGGAAAATCGTTCAGATGAGCGCGCAAGTAGCCGGCCAGCTCGACCGCCTTCATATAGAAGTGCCCGAAATGCGTCTCGAAGCGCTCTCCTTTGTGCTTCAATTGTTTCTCGGTCACGTCGAGATTGGCGGATATGATCGCCGCATGCGCCGAGGCGTCGGATACCCACAGCAGATGATGGTGAAGCGGATGCTCCTGAGGGGCCATCCGGCCTTGAACCAGAAAACCGAGAATGCGCAAATATTCGTCGAGCTCGTTGACCATATGATTGAAAAACGTTTCGCTCAGCCCCACGGCGACTTCGCCAAAGAGCAGCTTTCTTAACAAATCAAGCTTGAACTGCCGCAGCTCGCCCGTATAGTGCTGCGCTTGCCGGCTGAGCTGAACGATGCCGTCCGAGGCTAACTGTCCGCGCGCCTGCTCCAGCAAATGATCGAATATTTGCATAAAACGATGCGCATGCGCGATGTTGGCCATTTCGACCGGGGCGAGAGAACGGTATATGAATCTGGCGTGGTCGCCCATAATTTGCAGCCAGAACCGGTGCTCGTACAGAGCGACTTGCTCGAAATCGGAGCCGTTCATCCGCGTTCCTCCTTCCGTTATGTGGAACGTACCAGCAAAGAACTGTTCAGGCCGGAGACGGAGCATATGCCGGCATTGGCCATCGATATATCAAGTTCGGCGATCAGGTCGCTTACCACCCGTGTTACCCCCACTTCTCCCGCAACAGACAAAGCGTAAACGTACAGTCTCCCTACAAGCACAGCCGAGGCGCCCAGCGCCAAAGCTTTCATCACATCGGCACCGCGCCGGATCCCGCTGTCCATCAGCACGGGAATGCGCCCGCGGATGCGTTCACAGACGGATGGCAGCGCTTCGAGCGCAGAGATCGTTCCGTCCAGCTGCCTCCCGCTATGGTTGGATACGACAATGCCGTCCGCACCGGCAGCGAGAGCCTGTTCCGCATCGACCGGATGGAGAATCCCTTTGAGTAAAATCGGAAGGCGGGTGATGTTCCGAAGCCGGCTGAGCCCGCGCCAGGTAAACGCCGGATTGTAAAAAATGCGAAACACTTCGTTTAATATGTACGAGTGATCGGCATAATAACGCTTCGGAATGCCGGCCATGAATACTGGATCGGTAATAAAGTTGGTGACGGCATGCGGAAACATGATCGGAAAATAGGCGTTGCGCAAATCCGGTTCCTGCCAGCCTTCCAACGGCCGGTCTACCGTAATGACGATAGCCGAGTAGCCGGACGCTTCCGCCCTTCTTATGAAGCTTTCCGCCACCTCGAAGCTTTTCGGCGGGTAGAGCTGGAACCAGCGAACGGCATCTCCCATAACCGCGGCGACTTCTTCTATCGAGCGCGACGATTCCGTGCCGAGAATAAAAGGCACGCCCAGAGAGGCGGCCGCGCGGGCGGAAGCCGCCTCCGCTTCGGGATGAAAGAGCGCTTGCCTTCCTATAGGAGCGAGCAGGACAGGGGCAGGAAACGTCACCCCGAGCACCTTAACCGAAAGGTCTCTTTTCGCAACGTCTTGCAAAAACCGGGGAACGATGCGCCATTGCCGAAAGGCTTCTTCATCCCTTATTTTCGCGTCTTCGCTTCCGGCCGCGCCAGCCAAATAATCGTACGTTCCGGGGGCGAGACAGGCGCGGGCGCGAAGCTGCCATTCTTCCGGGCTTACCGGCAAACGCAACGGCCGCGGAATGGCGTATTCCATATTGAGCTTGTTCTGCATCTCCGGCCCGTAATTGTCCGACACGTACAAGCCCCTCCCCGGCCTCAAGCCTTCATTTAATCGTATTGCCCGCACACCGTGTTTATGATAAGTGGAAAATAGCGCTTTGAAAGTGGATTTCAACCATTTGTAAGCGTTGCCAATTATGCTAGCATGAAGGGGAGAAGCAAAGCTTCCGAATCGTCAAAGGGAGGATAGGTAACATGAGAAAAGCGGTTATTACAGCATTGACCGTCATCATGGCATTCTCCATCGTACTTATGGGCTGTTCGCAGCGGCCGACGCAAGGAGCCGGCTCGAACGGGAGCAGCGCAGCAGCGCCGCCTGCCGACGCCGGGGCTAAAAAAGACGATACCGCCAAAGCGGGCGGCAGCTCCGGCGGGGACAAAATCCGTCTCACCGTATACAGCACGGTCAGCACCACAGCGATTCAAGACGTTATGAAAGGCATTGCCGGCGACTTTATGAAGGAAAATCCGAACATTCAAGTGGATTTTCAATTCCCGGGCACGGAATATGAAAACATCCTGAAAGTCAAGATGGCCGCCAACGATTTGCCGGACGTGTTCGATACTCACGGCTGGGCGATTATCCGCTACGGCAAATATTTGGCCGATCTGAGAGACCAGCCTTGGGCTTCCAAGCAGACGGATACGGTGAAAAACGTTGTCACGGACAAGGACGGCAAGGTGTACGCCCTGGTCATGAGCGAAGCGAAGGACGGCATTTCCTACAATGCCGACATCTTGCAAAAATACAACATCGACGTTCCGAAAACGTTCGACGAGCTGATGGCGGCAGCCGAAAAGATCAAGACGCAAAGCAAGGGAGAGATCGACCCGTTCTTTATGTCCGGGATCGACAACGGCATGATCGGCGGATTTCTCGATTTATACGCGACGCCGCACTATATCAGCACGAAAGAGAACGATGCGCAAAACTTGCTCGACGGCAAGTTCGATTGGAACAAATGGACGCCGCTCGCGCAAAAGCTGCTGGATATGAAAAATAAAGGATACATCAATACCGATGTGCTTACCGCAAAACGAAGCGATGTCCCGCAGCGGTTCGCCCAGGGCAAAATCGCCTTTATTACGGGAGCTCCTTCGTGGGCGGACGACGTCCATAAAATCAATCCTAACGTGAAAGTCGGGATTATGCCGATCCCTTCCGTCGCACCCGGCGACGAGCCGACTTTCTCCGGCGGCGAACGGTATACGATGGGGGCATGGAAAGACGGAAAGCACCTGGCCGAATCGAAGAAGCTGATCGACTTCTTCGCCAAGACGGAAAATATGGAGAAGATGGCCAACGCGACCAAGATTCCTCCGGGACTTAAGGATGTTGGCTCCAAGCACGAGTTCTCCGAATACTACAGCAAATATGCAGGCAATCGCGTATTCCCGTACTTTGACCGGGTCTACCTCCCGAACGGCATGTGGGACGTGATGTGCAAGACGGGCACCTCGCTCCTCGCCGGAACGGTCACGCCCCAGCAATTCTCCGAAAAAATGAAGCAGGAATACGAGCGTCTCCGCAACAAATAAGCGGCGAATCGGGAGGTGCGGCATTTGGCGGAAACAAACACATTATCCGTGCCGGACAGCCGGACGAAACGGTCGATTTCCGGTTATACGAAGCGGTTTATCCGCAAAGGAACTATGCTGAATCTGCTTTACTTGCCGGCGCTCATCCTGTTTATCGTATTCATTTTTTATCCATTTCTTAAAGGCATCCAAATTTCGTTTACGAACTGGAACGGCTACAATCAGGATTACAAGTGGGTGGGCTTTAGAAACTACGCGAGACTGGCGAACGACCCCGATATCGGCAAAATTATTAGAAATACCGTGATTTATGGCGTCGGAAGCTCGATTTTTCAAAACATCATCGGACTGCTTTACGCTCTGTATTTAAACATGAATATCCGCATCCGAGGGCTGGTCAGAACGATCATATATTTGCCGGTCATTATCAGTTCCCTCATTATGGGCTATATTTGGTACTTCTTTTTCCAGTATCAGGGCGGCGCCATCAACGATATTTTGCTTCTGTTCCAGGATAAGCCCGTGAACTTGCTCGGCGACCCGAATATCAACGTATGGATCATTACGTTTGTAAACACGTACCAATATTTGGGTATTGCGATGGTCCTGTTTTTGGCAGGCTTGCAAACGATCCCGAAAGATTACTACGAGGCGGCCACCATCGACGGCGCCGGCCCGTTCTCGCGATTCGCCCACGTCACTTGGCCGCTGCTCGCCCCGGCCTTCACCGTCAGCATGGTTCTCAATCTGATCGGCGGCCTGAAGCTGTTCGACGTCATCGCGGCACTGACCAACAGCGGCCCCGGCTATGCGTCGGCGTCGCTGTCCACCCTCATTTATTTGCTGTACTTCGGGCGGGAAGATGCCGGTTACGCGGCTACCGTCGGCATTCTCATGTTTGTGATGATTTCCGCCGTCAGCATGATCTCTCTGATTTTCCTGCGAAGGAGGGAGGTTTCCGCATGAAGCTGAGCGGAAAAAAGCTGACCGTCATCCCGTCTCTGGCCATCTGTCTCGTTCATATTTTGCCATTTTATATATTGGTCACTACCTCGTTTAAGGCCATGGACGACTTGAGTTCCAAATGGATCATGCCCGGTTATTTGTACCTCGACAATTTCATCAACGCCTGGGAGCATGCCAGATTGGCGACGGCTTTTAAAAATAACATCATCGTCGCGCTGGTTGCCATAACGTTCATTGTCATTCTCGGTTCCATCGCGGCCTACCCGTTGTCCCGCCGGCAAACAAGGTGGAATAAATTCGTCTACATGCTGTTCGTATCCGCATTAATCGTGCCGCCTTTGACGAGCTTGGTGCCGCTCTATAAATTCGTCGTCGATCTTGGCGGCATGAACCGGTATTGGGGCATTATTTTGCTGCATGTTACGTTCCACTTGCCGATGACGATCTTTTTATACACCGGGTTTATCGGCACCATTCCGCGCGAGCTTGACGAGTCGGCGATGATCGACGGCGCGGGACAGTTCGGGTTGTTTTACCGAATCATTTTGCCGCTTTTGATGCCGATCACGGCGACCGTCATTATTTTGCACGGCGTTTCGATTTGGAACGATTTTCAGTTCTCGCTGTTCTTTTTGCAGAAACCGGAATTGAGAACCGTTACCGTCGCCCTTTCCAGCTTTTTCGCCGAAGACAGCAACATGATCGGGTGGGTCGCCGCAGGCTCCTTTATGGGCGCGCTCCCGATGACCGTCCTCTATTTGTTCCTGCAGCGTTACTTTATTACCGGGCTTTCGGCAGGCGCAGTGAAAGGGTGAAGCGAGCCGCCGTGCCCAGGCTGCCCGAGAAAGGCGGAGCGGAGGATGGGAATGTAGGCCTTGGAGCGCAGCGTGCGTCTGTGAACTCGTGTTCCAACCGTGGTTTCATCATTCAGGGAACACGAGTGCGGCGAAGCCGGAGACCCGCATTCTTAGGTCCGCAGCGCAGCCGATCTTTCTCGGCAGGCTGAAAAGACTGCAGTAATGGAAACAACGGCGAATCGGTAAAATAAAGTAAAGACGGAGGTCGGACGGAGGGGAGACGCGATGCGGAAGTCGATCCGGTTCAAGCTTACGCTGCTGTTTCTGGCGACGATCGTCTTCCCTGTCGTCGTCATTGTCGTTGCGATGCCCTCCTACTACCAGAAAACGATTGTGAGCCAGGAATCCTCGCAGATGGAAGATACGTTGACGGCGCTTACATTCGGAATCGAAACGTATTTGGACGATTTGGACCGAATGACGGTTACGCCGTATTTGAACGACGATGTCATGCGGGCACTCAAGTTAAAATCTTCCGCCCGCTGGGGGCTGTTGACCGATTTCGAGAAGTATGAGGCGGAGCAGGCGCTTTCCAGCACGCTGCCCAAATTTTTGCGAAATACGCGCAAAGACATCCTGGGCACCATTCTTCTTCCCATGGACGGATCCGTCTATATTACTTCTCCCGCCAGTTATGTCAATGGAGCTGTGCAAGGCTATCAGTTCGAGAAACAGGATTGGTATATCCGCGCCTTGGAGGCCGACGGGAAAGTCGCCTTCATCAGCGTTCACCCGCAAAATTATTTGGAAGGCGGCGGCGCCGAAGTGTTCTCCGTTGCCCGCCTTATTAAAAGACCCCGATACGCGCCGCCCGCTCGGCGTCATCATGGCGGATGCGGACACCGTTGCGCTGGAGCGAATGATGCGCGGAATCCGGCTGAAGGACGGATCGCTTGCGGCAATTATGGACGACAAGAGGAAGCTGATTTATGCGAGCCACGCTCTGTCGGCCTCCGCGCAAAGCCAGCTGGCTGCGGACAATCGTTTGGTCAAAGAGAAGAACGAAAGCTATTCCGTTGTGGCGGAAACGGTCAGCCGCTCGAACTGGCGGATCGTCGTGCTCTTTCCCGAATCGATAATAAAGAAAGAGCTCCAACGTATATATGGGGTAGGATTTTTGTTCGCGGGCTTCGGCTTGGTTATCGCCTTGCTGCTTTATTTCGCTGTATCGCATTGGATGGTCAAGCCGTGCAAACAGATGATCCAGGTGATGAAACGGATTCAGCGCGGGCATTTGGATACTTTGTATCCGGTCCGCGGGGGCGACGAGATGGCCCAGCTCGGCAGCAGCCTGAACACGATGATCCTGCACCTCAGGGAGCTGATCGACCGCGAGTTCCGCGCCGCCCTCGGCCGCCGCAACGCGGAGTTCCGGGCGCTGCAGTCGCAAATTCAGCCGCATTTTCTGTACAACACGCTAAACGGGTTTATCGGCCTCAATCGTTCCGGCCAAAGCCGGCTGCTCGAGCGGGCCATTTTGTCATTAAGCGGCATGCTGCGCTATACGCTGGAGCAAAACGACGAAGTGCAGCTGAAGGAGGAGTTCGATTTTATCGCCAAATACGGGGAGCTGCAGCGCATGCGGTTCGCGCACAAAATGGAGCTGGATATCGCGCTCGATCCGGAAGCGGAGCGCATTCCGGTGCCGAAGCTGCTCATCCAGCCCATTGTGGAAAACGCCATTATCCACGGCATCGAGCCTTGCGGCCGGCCGTGCCGGTTGACGATACGGGCGCGCCTGCGGCGGTCCGCTGGCGATGCGGGGGCGGTGCTGGACATTCGGATTAGCGACAATGGTACGGGTTATGACCCGGACAAAGCGATGGCAGGCGTAGGCATAAGCAATGTGCGGGAGCGGCTGCGCTACGCTTACGAGGACGCGGTGCTGCGCATCGAATCCGCCACCCAGGAAGGGACGACGGTGACGATCTCCATTCCGCTGAAGGAAGTGAATGTAATTGAAGCTGCTCATTGCCGATGACGAGCACTTGGCCCGGATCAGTCTCAAAAGCATGATCAAGGAGATGGAAGCCCCGTGGAACATCGTCGGAGAAGCGGCTGACGGCGAAGAGCTGCTGGCGCTTGTCGAAGAGCACAAACCGAATATCGCCATTGTCGATATCCGTATGCCGAAGCTGGACGGACTAGACGCCATACGTCTCGGCAAAGAACGGTCCCCCTGCACGCATTGGGTCATTTTGAGCGGATTTTCGGATTTTGCTTATGCGCAGCAGGCCGTCAAGCTGGGCGCTTCGGACTACTTGCTGAAGCCGGTCGATCCCGACGAACTGGAGCGGGTGCTGCTCAACATTTACAAGGACAACAAGGACTATATTTCGCTTATGAACGAGCAATTTGCCTGCAGCGTGTTCGCCTTGTGCAACAATTTGACTTCCCTTCAAACGGAACAGCGCGACAGCTTGTTTTACCGCGGCCGCTTTATCGGCTGGCTGTTTGCGCTGGACGCCGAATTGCCGCTCGAGCGTATCGCTGCGCTGGAGAGCGGGTTTTACGGGATGCTGCGGGAGACGCTGCCTGGCTACTTGGCATACGGCATGCATGTGGCGTTGACGGCGCTTGGGGACGGCCAGCTTGCGCTCATTGCGGTGTGGGACCCGAGTCTAGGGCCGGAAGGGAAGCGGCGAGTCGACGAATATGCCGGCTTCGCCGTCGATGCCGCCGCCCGTTACGGCAGCGCAAAAGCAGCCATTACGATCGTGCAGAGCGAGCCATGCGGCGGCTTCGAAGCGCTCGGCGAGCAGCTTCGCGATTTGCAGCAGTGGGCGCCGCTCCGCGCGTTATGCGGCATCGGCCGCAGCCTGACGTACGCTGAACTCGAACGGCAGGCCGCCGTCCCGGGCGCGGCGGAAACGGCCCGCAGCTTATGCGACATCGCCGATCATTTGAAAAACGGGCTGTACCTCCACTATCAGCAGGCGGTGAACGCCTTCGAATTATCGCTGCGTACATACGGCTGGTCGGGTCCGGGCGCAGAAGGGAAAGGCGCCGGCATCGTTCCGTTTTTGCGCGCCGCCGTAGGGCTGGATGTGCGGGAAGACGCGCCGCGCGCGGCCGTGATCGAGGCGCTTCGCCGGCACGGGGAAAAGATGCTGCGCGGCCAATGCAGCAAGGAATCGGCCGCGTCCGACCTCGCCGAGCAAGTGATCCGCTTCGTCGACAAACACTACATGGACGATATCGGAATCGGGCAAATCGCTTTGAATCTGGGCGTTTCTGTCAATCATTTGAGCGCCGCGTTCCAGAAAAAAACGGGCGTGACGTTCGTCAAATATTTGACGCGAATTCGGATGTACAAAGCGAAGGAGCTGCTGCTGGGAACGAATTTGCAAGTCAAGCAAATCGCCGAGCGGGTCGGCTACTACAGCACCCGCCATTTCACGAGACTGTTTACCGAAACGTTCGGCAGCTATCCGTCGGATTACCGCAAGATGGAACAAGCGAAATTTTAGGCAGATTAACGGCCGAAGGAGGTTTTGGCGAGGCATGAAAATTACGGATGTGGAGACGTTCATATGCGGAAATCCATGGAAAAATTGGCTGTTCGTCAAGCTGCACACGGACGAAGGCGTAACCGGCATCGGCGAAGGAACGCTCAACGGGTTTGCGAAGACGGTGGAAGCGGCCATCCACGAGCTGAAGCATTTGTATATCGGCATGGACCCGCACGACGTGGAGACGATCGCCCTGAAAATGATCCGCGACGTCTATTCCGACGGCGGTCAAATTCAAGGCTCGGCGCTGGCCGCGGTCGAAACCGCCTGCTGGGACATTATCGGGAAAGCGGCCGGGCAGCCGCTCTACAAGTTGCTTGGCGGCAAGTGCCACGACAAGCTGCGCTGCTACGCGAACGGATGGTACAGGGGGCCGCGCGAGCCGCAAATGTTTCACGACAAGGCGAAGGAGGTCGTCGCCAGAGGCTACACGGCGCTCAAATTCGATCCGTTCGGGAACGCTTGGCGGACCGTGGAGCGGAAAGATTTTCAGACGGCTATCGAGATTATTGCCGCCGTGCGGGAAGCGGTCGGGGACGAGGTAGACATCCTGATCGAGGGGCACAACCGCTTCAGCGTCCATACGGCGCTGCAGTTTGCGGAAGCGATGGCCCCGTACAAGCCGGCCTGGTTCGAAGCGCCGGTGCCGCCGCAGCGCATTTCCTCGGTCGTCGAGGTGGCGAAGCGGAGTCCCGTGCCGATCGCCTGCGGCGAAGATTACTACTGCCGCGAGCAGTTTGCGGAGCTGCTGAAGCACGACGCGGTTCACATTATTCAGCTGGAGCCGCAGTTCCTCGGCATTTCGGCAGCCAAGCAAATTATCGGCATGGTTCACGCCCATAACGGCGTCATCGCGCCGCACAGCGCGCAGGGGCCGGTTTGCTCCGTCGTTTGCGCCCATTTGAACATGGCTTCGCCGAACTTTTACTTGCATGAAATGTTCGATGAATTCAACGAGCCGTGGGAAGAAGAAGTGCTGCAGCCGCCGCTCAAAGTCGAACGCGGCTTCCTGCGGCCGCCGGAGCGTCCGGGCATCGGCGTCGAGCTCAATTTGGAACAAATTGCGAAGCATCCGTACGATCCCGGCTACTGGATACCGCTGTTCAAGCAAGGCTGGGAGAAGAGGGAGGGACAAGGGTGAGGGCGCTCGTGTACGAAGGACCGCGGATCATGAACGTCCGGGAAGCGGAGGCGCCGGAGCCGGGAGAGGGGGAAGTCTTGATCCAGGTCGAACGGGCAGGCATTTGCGGCTCGGAATTAAGCGGCTATTTGGGCCACAACTCGCTGCGCAAACCTCCTCTCATTATGGGGCACGAATTTTCCGGCGTTGTCGAGCGCCTGGGCAGCGGGTGCGAAAGCGCGGCGCTCAGCCCGGGCGACCGGGTGACGGCGAACCCGCTTGTCTCGTGCGGCAAATGCCGCGCTTGCACGAACGGCGCCGCGCAGCTTTGCGCCGGGCGGCAGCTGGCCGGAGCTCACCGGCCTGGAGCGTTCGCTGAATATGTTGCAGTGCCTGCAACCAATGTGCATCGGCTCGAAGACCATGTCTCCTTCGACGAGGGGGCGTTTGCCGAGCCGTTCGCATGCGCCGTCCACGTTTGCCGTAAGCTGAAGCTGCGGCCGACCGACCGGCTGCTCATTATGGGGGCCGGGCCTATCGGGCTGTTGACGCTGCAGGCGGCTCAGGCGTACGGCTTGCGTCACGTGGCGGTCGCCGACCTGAACGATGAGCGGCTGAGCATCGCTGCGGAGCTTGGCGCCGCCGCAGGGATGAGCGTGCAGGCGCTCGCCGGCGGGGATAAGTTCGACGCCGCCGTCGACGCCGTCGGTGCCGGGGCAACGCGGCGGGCTTGCGTGGAATTCGTGAAGCCTGGCGGGCGGGTCGTGTTCACCGGGCTGCATGAGGAGGAGAGCAGCCTTCCGCTCAATCTTCTCGTACGCAGCGAAACGCAGGTGACGGGAGCGTTCGCCTACCATACGGACGACTTTGAGACGGCGCTGCAATGGATCGGGGAAGGCCGGGTCCGGCTGCTGCCCTGGACGATTCACGCACCTCTGGAAGAAGGACGCGCGTGCTTCGAGCGGCTCATTTCCGGCCCGGGCCGCGTTGCCAAAATATTGCTGACGCTATAGCCTATAGACGCAATCCATGAGAGGGAGGCGCTAGTTGCTATGCATATCGATCTGCATGGGAAAGTGGCCATCGTCACCGGCGCAGGGCGGGGAATCGGCCGCGAAATTGCCATGACGCTCGCCCGCGAAGGCGTTGCCACCGTAATGACGGACGTTAACGAGTCCGACTTGAAGGACGCGTATGAAGGGTTTGTGAGCGAACGGTTAACCGGAGCTTATTACCCGTGCGACGTGCGGGATTATACGCAAATCGAACGGATCGTGCGGCAGGTGGAGCAAGATTGCGGGCGAATCGACATTCTCGTCAACAACGCCGGCGTAGCGAGCGGCGGAACAGTGGAAACGCTGCGCGAGGACGTATGGGATTTGAACCTTGACGTCAATCTGAAAGGCACGTTCCTGATGTGCAAGGCGGTCGTGCCGGTCATGAAGCGGCAGCGGTCGGGGCGCATTATCAATGCGGCGTCGTTCGCGGCTATCGTGCCGAGCTACGGCGGCGCCGCCTATGCTTCCTCAAAAGCGGGCGTAGAGCAGTTCACCCGGGTGCTCGCAGGCGAGCTCGGGCCGTGGAACATAACGGTCAATTGCTACGCGCCGGGCATGATCCCGACCGCGATGAACGGCTTCGCCGAGCTTCCGGCGCAGCGGCAGGAGCGTTTGCTCGACACTTTGACGCTGCGGCGCTGGGGGGAGAAGCGGGAAGTGGCCCATTTGATCTGCTTCCTCGCTTCCGATTTCGCCTCCTATATTACCGGCACGATGATCGATGTGAGCGGCGGCAAGCTGGCGACGCAAATCCCCCGGGTCGCTTACGAGCAGGCGGAGCTGCAAGGGGAATACGAGCTGGGGCTGCGGAGGGAACCGCGATGAAGGAGGCGATCGATTTTACCGGGCGGACGGTCGTCGTTACCGGCGCTGCGCAAGGAATCGGCGCGGCGATCGCCGAGCGTTTCCTTCGGCTCGGAGCGGCAGCCGTCGCCGCCGATGCGGATGAGCGCGGGGAGCATACCGCCGCCGGCTGGCGGCAAGCGGGTTACGCGGCGCGCTTCGTCCGCTGCGACGTTTCGCGGGAGGCGGACGTGCGCAGCATGGTCGCGTACGCCGAGCAAGAGTTCGGCGGCATCGACGTGCTCGTCAACAACGCCGGCATTTTTCCGCGCTCCGATCCGTTTGAAATGGAGGAAGCGTTCTGGGACCGCGTCATGGGCGTCAATCTGAAAGGGGCGTACTTGGCGTGCCGGGCCGCCGCTGCCGGCATGATCCGGCGTGGGCGGGGCTGCATCGTCAATATCGGTTCGCTGCACGCGTCGAAAGGGGCGCCCGATACGCTCGCTTATGCGATCTCCAAAGGCGGGCTCGTTACCTTGACCCGCAATCTGGCGGCAACGCTCGCCCCGCACAGTATCCGGGTGAACTGCGTGCATCCCGGGTGGGTCGCCTCGGAGGGGGAGCTGGCGCGTTTGCGGGCTTTGGGCGAAGACGCCGAGCAGCTGCAGCACGCCAATCGGCGCATGCCGATGGGGCGCATGCAGACCGGGGCCGACATTGCCGACGCCGTCGCCTTCATCGCGTCCGATTGGGCGGAGCAAATTACCGGGCAGCAGCTGACGGTCGATGGCGGCCTCAGTCTGGGCAAGCTGTAGGGCTGCTTTCCGGGAACCCGATACTTTGTTGGGAGGAGAATTCGCGAGATGAAGAAAATCGCTTTTATCGGCGCAGGCAGTCTCGTCTTTACGAAAAACCTCGTCCGCGATTTGCTGACGTTCCCCGCTTTCGCGGACTGTACGATCGCCTTGATGGACATCAATCCCGAGCGGCTCGGCTATGCGAAGAGCGCGGTAGACAACATCATCGCCGCCGGCGGATACCGGGCAGCGGTCGTTGCGACGACCGACCGCATCGAAGCGCTGTCCGGAGCGGACGGGGTCGTGTGCACCATTTTAGCCGGCGATTTGGACGTATGGCGCTACGATTTGGAAATACCGAAGCGGTACGGCGTCGACATTAATATCGGCGATACGCGCGGGCCGGCGGGGATATTCCGCTTTCTGCGCACGGTTCCCGTCATGCTGGACATTTGCCGAGATATCGAGCGATACTGCCCCGACGCGATATTTTTGAATTACACGAACCCGATGGCGATGCTGTGCAGGGCGATGCAGAGCGAATCGAGCGTGCAGGTGACGGGGCTTTGCCACAGCGTGCAAGGCACCGCAGCGATGCTGGCCCGCTGGATTGGAGCGCCGATGGAAGAAATTACGTACCGCTGCGCAGGGATCAATCATCAGGCGTTCTATTTGGATTACAAATGGAACGGCAAGGACGCCTACCCGCTCATTCGCGAGGCGGTCGTCAGCAGGCCGGAAATTTACAACGAAGAGCAAGTCCGCAACGAGATGTTTCTGCACCTCGACTACTATGTGACGGAATCGAGCGGCCACAACTCCGAATATAACGCGTGGTTCCGTAAACGGCCCGATCTGATTGAGAAGTACTGCACGCACGGCACCGGCTGGAATCCGGGGGAATATGCGTACACGGTCAAGCGCGCGGAGAGCAGGCGCAGCCGCTGGCAGGAGCAGCTGGAGGAGTGGCGGGACAGTCCGATCGATTTGCGGCGAGGGGAGGAGTACGCCTCCTCCATTTTCAACGCGACGATCGGCGACGGAACGCTGTTCGAGTTCAACGGCAACGTGCGCAACTTCGGCCTGATCGACAATTTGCCTCAAGGCTGCTGCGTCGAAGTGCCGGTATTGGCCTCGAAGCGAGGGCTGAGCCCGATTCATGTCGGCGCGCTGCCGGACCAGTTGGCCGTTCTTGTCAATACGAGCGCGAGGTGCGAGGAGCTGGCTGTCGAAGGCGCTTTAACGGGCGATCCGCGCAAAATTTTCCATGCCATCTGCTTCGACCCGCTCACTTCCGCCGTGCTCAGCCTGGCCGAAATCAAGTCGATGGTCGACGACATGTTCGCGGCGAACCGGGAGTGGCTGCCGCAATTCCGGCATTTTTCTTGACGGAGCAGGCGTATAAGCGCGTCCCGGCACGGCGGCGAAGGACCATTCCATAAGGCGGCATATTGCTTCCGTCTTTCGTCCACGATTGCGGCGTCTGCGGCAAAGGGGCATAGGGAGCCGCATCGCAAAGAGGCGGCTCTCTTTTTGGCGTGGATTGCAGTTTTGCTGAGCTGGCGCCCCCTCGACTCTGTAAAATGCAAACGGAGATCGAACCATGTTCATTTACGGCGGTGACCGTCAGGTCAGGTTTGATTTCCCAGGGAAGGAGGGCTGGTCTTCGAACGGAAATCGATAATTGTGCCCGCTGAATGTGGCCCCGCGTCCACGTAGCATATTTTTATTGAGGAGAAATAAAGACGAATCCCTTCAAACAGGTAAAATCATTATACTTGCGCCAGCCAAAGCCAGCGGAGTGATGAACTTTTACCCTCATTAAGTTGTCGGTTGCCCCGATGCCTTACGCAGTTCGTTCGCCAATCGATGAAATTCCGCCTGTGCTTCGGGTACATTCGTCGCAAAGTAGGCCGCTGATAAAAAGGCAATGATCTTATTCGCATCGTCTATACTTAACCTTATATTCCACCATCCTTCCATTCCGTAGGATTCATCCAAATCGATATCAATCCCGTTAGAAGTAATATCGTTCTGATATTGATAAATATTTAGTGCGTCCGACTTATTACCTCCGCTCCATGCGTATGTCTGCCAGAACCTTGAGCATGCGCCGGCAGCTCGTACAGCTTCAACAACTGCATAGGGACCATAGACGCCCGTTGAATAGTTTGGCGTTGCTTCTGCAGCTGCCTGGATGTATTCAATTACAGTTGGCATCTGCTCTGCAGTAGCATCAAAATCAACAGCAAAGTATATCGCGCTTTCTTCCGGTTGGCCAACTGCCTACGCAACTTGCAAAGCAGTTGCGCCATCCTCTAACCCAGCAGCACGGCCGCCGAGTGCCCGGCCGGCGCTTGTCTCGAATACGGAGACGATCTGTAGTCCCGCTGCACTGATTGCATCCACTTCTGCTTTCGTCAACGCCTTCCAACTGTCTGGTACGAGGTAGCGGCATACGAAGTCATACCCGTCACTTTTGAACTGTGTCGCTGTGGCCGTTGTCAACGGTGTAGCGCAATCAAAACCTTTAGCCATTCTACCTACCTCCCGGTCCGCATATCTGATACAAGTCTCGGCGTAGTGCAGCTCGCGCTGATATGAGAAAATCTTATGCGCCCCGCGTCTGCTGCTTGCTCATCTTCTCTCAGATGAATGATTCTTTTAAAGTAGCATATGAATTTCTCTTATATTTGAATCCGCTTTTGCCCATGCTAATCATCTTAATTTAAACCGGAACCCGAAGTAAGCCGTACACCGGGCCGCCGCTGCTTAGAGCCGCAACGCTCGCACAATACTTATAAAATACCGCTTTGTCCTGATCCGACAAAGCGACATTTTTCATGAGACTGCCCGAAATGCAGCCGTCGCAAGAAGTCAATTTCAGCAAAATGGCAATGCAAATTTCGCCCATCCGGCAATACCGCCCTAGCCGGAAACCGCTTTATGATAGAAAAAGAATATATACTTCTTCCGAAAGGATGAAACGATGGCGTGTTTACGTTAACCGGCTTTGCGGACGAGATTTCGCACGATTTGAGCGTGCAGCTGGAGGAATTGAAGAAGCTCGGCATTCGGCACTTGGAGCTGCGGGGGATTTGGGGCCAAAATGTGCTGGAATTGACTGACGGTGACGTAGCCAAAGTGAGCAGACTCTTGTCGGAATCGGGCTGCGCCGTTTCCAGCATCGCCTCGCCGATCGGCAAATATCCGATTCGCGAACCGTTTGCTCCGCAGCAGCAAGCGATGAACCGGGCGATCGAGCTCGCGAATCGACTTGGCGCGTCTTACATACGGGTGTTTTCGTACTATGTCCCGCAAGGCGAAGATCCGGCGCAATACCGGGACGAGGTGATCGGCCGTATGGAGCAGCTTGCCCGGCAAGCCGAACAAGGCGGCGTGACGCTGGTTTTGGAAAACGACCGGGGCGGTTTGTACGGCGACAATGACGACCGGGTGCTGGACATCGTGCGGACGGTCGGCTCTCCGGCCCTGCAGCTCGCTTTCGATCCCGGAACTCGTTCTCGAGAACGTGGCCCCGGTCAGTCAGGCGTACGGCAAACTGGCGCCTTATATCGCTTATGTCCATATGAAAGATGCCGATATGGGCAAAGAAATGTTCGTGGAAGCCGGCAGAGGCGACGGGCAAATCGCTGAGCTGATCGACCGTCTGCGGGAGTCGTCGTTTTCCGGCTTCTTGTCGATCGAGCCGCATCTGCACAAGGCTTACCCCGAAGCGAGCAATCCGGAGCGGTTTGCCATTGCCGCCAAGGCGCTGCAGCAGCTGCTTAAAGACAAACAGATCGAGTGGAACTAACGAACTTCGAAGGAGGCAGCATACGATGAGTGGCCGCAAATTGAAACTTGGCCTGGTAGGGCTCGGAAACATCGGAAAGACGCATTTAAGAATCGTGAAGGAACTGGATAACGTGGAACTGGTAGGCATATGCGATGTTGTGCGGAACAGAGCCGACCAGTTCGCCGCAGACAACGGTACAACCGCTTATTACGACTACAAGGATATGTTCGATCGCTCCGGTCTCGAGGCCGTCATCATCGGGGTTCCGCACTATGGGCACAAGGATGTCGCTATGGAAGCGTTCTCGCGGGGGCTGCACGTGCTCTGCGAGAAACCGATAGCGGTTCACGTGGGCGACGGCAACGACATGATTGCCGCGTACGAAGCGGCCAAAGCAAAGAAGCCCGAGCTGATCTTCGCGCTCATGTTCCAGGAGCGCACCCTTCCCTATTACAAAAAAATTAAAGAAATTGTCGCGAGCGGCGAGCTTGGCCGGCTGATGAGAGCGACATGGATCAATACCGCCTGGTTCCGGTCGCAGGCGTACTACGACAGCGGCGATTGGCGGGCGACATGGGCCGGGGAGGGCGGCGGCATTTTGACGAACCAATGTCCGCATAACTTGGATTTTTACCAGTGGGTGTTCGGCTTGCCGCAGCGCATCAGCGGCCATGCCAATATCGGCAAATACCACGACATCGAGGTCGAGGACGAAGTAACCGCCTATTTCGAGCATGAGAACGGGATGGTCGGCCACTTTATCGTCACGACGGCAGAGACGCCGGGGACGAACCGCCTCGAGATCGTCGGCGAGAACGGGCGCCTTCTGTTCGAACCGGGGAGCCTGAAGCTGTACCGGACGCCGATGTCCATTTTGAAGCATTTGAAAGAAACGGCACAAGGCTTCGCTAACCTGGAGGCGCAAGAAGAAGACGTACCGGTAAACCTCGATGCGCCAAGCGGCCATCGTGTCGTGATTGAAAAGTTCGCCGAGTCCGTGCTGAGCGGAAAGGAGGACCTGATAGCCCACGGAAAGGAAGGCATTCGTTCGGTGACGCTCGCCAACGGCATTATGCTCTCGTCGTTCACCGGGCGAATCGTAGAGCTGCCGCTTGACGCAGACGAATTCGAGCGCCATCTGCAGAAGCTGATCGCTTCTTCCAAGTACGTGAAACAAACGCGCGACGGCGGGCATGCCGATATGTCCGGTTCTTTTACGAAAGCATAAGAGGAGTTACGGCATCGACAGCGAAACAGACTCTAAGGAAACGCGTCACTATCGCTATTTCGGAGGGTTTGCGATGAGGCTGCCTTACTTGCTGAACTACGAATATTTGAAAAGCGTCCCGGCAAAGGCCGGAGAGTTCCAGTCCCACTCGAACTATGAAATCTTCTACTTTCACGAAGGCCGGGGTTACTACTTAATCGGCGATAAAATTCATCAGCTGTTCCCGGGGACGCTCATTCTTATGCACGGCTTGACCCTGCATACGCCATGCAGTCTCGACGGGTATCCGTACGTCCGGACGCTCATGAATTTTGACCAGTCTTACGTTCGTGCGGCGGCGGAGCATCTGTTTGCGACGAACGTGCTGGAGCCGTTCGAGAAGCTGGGCAACTATGTGATCCTGCTCAACGAGGAGGAGAAAGCCGAGTTCGAATCGATCCTGGGCATGATGCAGCGCCATTACGCGAAGCCGGATACGACGTCGCGGGAGCGTTTTCGGCTCCATTTTCTCGATGTCCTGTTTTTTGTTTACGACGTCATGAAAAAGCCCTTGCGGAGCGTGCCCGAGCTATCCCAACTAAAGGAAAGGCACATTCAAGCGATTTTGTCTTACATTGACCGCCATTTGACGCAAACGATCCGGCTTGAACATCTCGAGAAGAACTTGCACTTGAACCGGCATCACATCGTACGGTTGTTTCGCGATGTGACGGGGATGACGGTATTTCAATACATTTTGAAGCGAAGGCTCAACGAGGCGAAGCTGCGGTTTTTAACGGAGCCTCAGAGCGGCGTCACCGATGTGTGTTACTTGTCCGGCTTTAAGAACGTGTCTCATTTCAGCCGGGCGTCAAACAGCAGGAAGGCTGCTCGCCGGAGCAATACCGGCGGCAGCTGCGGCTTTCTCTGTGAAGCTGCGTTTGAACAGGCAGTTTTGAAATCGCTTTCTAAAGGAGAGGGTAATGGTGAGCAAGCTGTTAAAGAGTATGGGGACCGCAATCGTTCTTCTCGTTGTTCTTGCCGCAACAGGCTGCGGTTCGATCGGAGTTAAGGACGAGGCGAAAACAGACAGCGCGACGAGCGCGGATTCGGCCAAGACGCCGAAAGCTTCCGCGATCAAGCTGCGGATCATGTGGTGGGGCTCGCAGGCCAGGCACGATGCGACATTGAAAATTCTCGATTTGTACACAAAGAAAAATCCGAATGTAACGTTCGAAACGCAATATTCCGGTTATGACGGTTATTTGGACAAGCTCTCGACGCAAGCGGCGGCGAAAAACGCCCCGGATATTATGCAAATCGACGCTCCTTGGCTCGCCGACTGGAACGCTCGCGGGCAATTCGCAGACTTGTCCGCCGGCATCAACACGAAGGACATCGACCCGAACCTGCTTGAAACCGGCAAATACAACGGGAAGCTGACAGCAATCCCGCTCGGAAACAACGCATGGGGCATGATATACGACAAAGCCGCGTTGGAAAAGCTGGGCGTGCCTCCCATAAAGGACGGCTGGACATGGGACGAATATTTTAAACTCGTTGAGGATATTCAGCCCAAGCTTGGCAAGGGGCAGTATGTCATTAAGGACGGGACCAACGACGGGACGCAGTATGCCGCTTTTCAGTTAAGCAAAGGAAAAGGGTGGCCCATTACGCAGGACGGCAAATTTAACTATGACCGGGACACCTGGCTCGAGTGGGCCAAGAAGTTTGCGGATTTGCGCAAAAAAGGCGCCGTGCCTCCGCCGGACGTCCAGTCAGCGGATAAGGATCTGGATCCGACCCAAGATATGCTCCTCACCGGCAAACTGTTATTTAAAGGGTTGCACGCGGCGCAAGTATCTGCTTTCGATGCATTAAAGCCGGGCAGCATTGGCGTTGCGACGATGCCGAGAGCCGCACAGCCAGGCGGGTGGCTGAAAGCGACGTTTTATTTCTCCGTAAGCCAGGATTCTCCGTACAAAGAAGAGGCGAAGAAATTCATCGACTGGTTCATTAACGACCCGGAAGTGGCGGAAATTGCCGGCACGACAAGAGGCGTTCCGATCTCGAACAAAATCGTTTCGCTGCTGCAGCCGAAATTTAACGCAGGCGACAAGCTGACGGTCGAAATGATCAACAAAACGGCCGTAAGCTCGCAAACGTTCAATCCGGGGGCGCCGGGATGGACCGATTTCGGCAAGGACGAGAAAGACATTAAAGACCGGCTCATGTTCGAAAAGATTACCCCGGAGCAAGCCTACGACGAGCTTGCCAAAGCGGCCAAAAAGTACGAGAAAAAATGAGGCGGGCTGATGCCCGTATCGAATCGGAGGCCACCATGTACCAAGACTCGGTGCTTGAAGGCGGTAAAACCGTGAAAAGAGCCCGGACCGCCAAATTGAAAAACCATTCGGTATCGAACGTTGCCGGATATTTGTTTATTTCGCCTTGGCTCGCCGGGTTTCTGTTTTTGACGCTTTGGCCTATGGCTCAATCGCTCTATTATACGTTCACAGATTTCTCCCTGCTCAGCGCACCGAAGTGGATCGGCCTGCAAAACTTTCAGGAAATCGCGCAAGACCGCTTTTTCTACAATTCGCTTAAGGTCACATTCACTTACGTGCTGACTTCCGTTCCGGCCAAACTGGGCTTTGCGCTGCTCGTAGCGATGCTGCTCAATCAAAAGCTGAAAGGGATCGAACTGTACAGAACGATCATTTACTTGCCGTCATTGATAGGCGGCAGCATTGCCGTAGCGGTGCTCTGGAAAAATATATTCGGCATCAGCGGCTTTATCAACCATATCGTTCCGCTCTTCGGCATTCCGGCGAAAAATTGGATCGGAACGCCGGGTACGGCGCTAGGCACTTTGGTGACGCTTAGCGTATGGCAGTTCGGTTCGGCCATGATCATTTTTCTGGCGGGACTCAAGCAAATTCCAAGCGATCTGTATGAGGCCGCTGCGGTGGACGGAGCGGGGAAATTCCGGAAATTCGTCTCCGTGACGCTGCCGATGCTGTCTCCGGTCATTTTCTTCAATCTGATTATGGGCGTTATCAGCTCGTTCCAATCGTTCACCGCGGCATTTGTCATTACGAACGGCGGACCGCTCAATTCGACCGAAATGTACGCCCTCTATTTGTACGAAAAAGCTTTCGCCACTTTGCACATGGGCTATGCTTCGGCACTGGCCTGGATCTTGCTCGTTATTGTCGCAATAGCGACGATGATCAATTTTATGGCATCGAAATATTGGGTGTTTTATGAAAATGAGGCGGGTGGAAGAGGGTGAAGGCGATATCGAGGAACAAATGGCTGACTCACTTCGTGTTGATCGCATTCAGCGCATTGATGTTTTACCCCGTATTGTGGTGGATCGGGGCGTCCCTCAAGCCGAACGCGGAGCTGAGCTTGCCGTCGCTGTTTCCGAGCCGCTTCATGTGGAGCAATTACTCGGACGGCTGGGTGGCGCTGCCCAAGTATACGTTCACGTATTTTTACATCAACAGCTTCAAGCTCAACATTACCACGATGCTGCTGACGGTCATTTCGAGCAGTCTTGTCGCTTTTGGCTTCGGGCGCATTCAGTTTGCCTTCAAGAAAGTATGGTTTTCCCTTCTTCTGCTGACGATCATGCTGCCCGCTCAAGTTACCCTCATTCCCCAATATGCGATGTTTCATAAGTTCAACTGGGTCAACACGTACTTGCCGTTTATTGTGCCCAGTGCGATGGGGGGAGCGTTCTTTATCTTTCTGTTGGTGCAGTTTATACGCGGGATTCCCGGCGAACTGGACGAATCCGCCAAAATGGACGGGTGCAGCTGGTTCGGCGTTTATTGGCGAATCATATTGCCTTTAACGAAGCCCGCGCTCATTACAGTGATGATCTTTTCGTTTCTGTGGCACTGGGAAGATTACTTAGGTCCGCTCATCTATTTAAATTCCGTAAGCAAATTTACGGTGCCTCTCGCGCTCCGAATGTTTATGGATACGCAAAGCGCCGTGCAATGGGGACAATTGCTGGCTATGTCGCTCGTCTCGATCGTTCCTCAAGTGCTGCTGTTTTTTCTGGCGCAGCGGCACTTTGTGGAGGGCATTTCAACTACAGGCTTAAAGGGCTGAGTAAAAAATTGTAAGAGCCTCAAGGAGCTGATCCGCCAGCTCCTTTTTTCATTTGTTCCACAGTCCGATCCGGTTCAGTTCCTCCCAGTGAATTTCCGACAAAGTCTCCAGCAACCTTCTTCCTTCCGGCGACAAATGAATATAGATGCTTCTCCCGTCCTCCGGATTCGGCTTGCGCTCGACAAGGCCTTGCCGTTCGCAGCGGTCGATCAAACCGACGCAGGCGTGATGAGTGAGCTGCAGCCGCTCTGCCAGTTCGGTCGGGGTGACGTAATCGCGCCCGGGATAGCCCATAATGGCCAGCAGCAATTGGTGGGACTGCGGCGTCAGCCCGTTCCGGCGGGCGGCCTGTTCGCTGAAATGTATAAATTTCCGTAGCCGGTACCGGAAATCGGCGAGCTGCTCGTAAACGGCTTTGTCCATCATTTTTTTTGTCATATCGCTTGTCTCCCGTCTTGTATTTATATCTCAATGCGATGTATTATGAATCGGGCAGCACAGCATACATAAGGAGGTTAACTGCGTTGAATGTTGCGTCACCAACGAGCTGGCCGATTTCCGGTTCAGCGCCCGCAGCCTGTATATCGCTGCGCTCGCAGCCGTTGTAGGGGCCAGCGGGGCTTGCATCGCCGTCGTTCTGCAAAAAATGATCGGTTTCTTCACCAACCTGTTCTATTTCCACCGGCTTTCGTTCTCGTTCGTACCGCCATACCCGAACGCATTGGGCTTGGGGGCCGTCTTCGTGCCCGTCGCGGGCGGACTGCTGATCGGGCTGATGGCCCGGTACGGCTCGGATAAAATACGCGGCCACGGCATCCCGGAAGCGATGGAGGCGATTTTGAACGGCAAAAGCGTCGTCTCGCCGAAAGTGGCGATCCTGAAGCCGATTTCCGCAGCGATTTCGATCGGCAGCGGGGGACCGTTCGGCTCGGAAGGGCCGATTATTATGTCCGGCGGTTCGCTCGGCTCCGTCATCGGGCAATTTCTTCATTTGACCGCAGGCGAACGGAAAGTGCTGCTTTTAAGCGGTGCGGCTGCAGGTATGAGCGCTACGTTCCATGCGCCGATCGCTGCCGTCTTTTTCGCCGTCGAGCTGCTCGCTTTTGAAATGCGCCCGCGGAGCATCGTGCCTATCGCGGTCGCCAGCGCCATAGCCGACTTCATCCGGCAATATTGGATGGGGACGGAGCCGGTGTTTCCGAGTTCGGCCGTTCCCGCCGGCCGGATGGACATCGTTGCAGCCGCTCTGGGGCTAGGCGTGCTGGGCGCAGGGCTCGCTTATATTTTAACAAAAGCGATCTACGGAACGGAAGATTGGTTCGAGAAGCTGCCGATCCACTGGATGTGGTGGCCGGCTATGGGCGGTATCGTCATTGCGCTCGGCGGCCTTGCCGACCCGCGCGTGCTGGGCGTCGGCTACGATTCGATCGGAGAGCTCGTGGCGGGGCGGTTTCCGATGCATTTCCTGCTAGGGTTCCTGCTGATCAAAACCGCGATTTGGGTCGTCGCACTCGGATCCGGCACGTCCGGCGGCATTATGGCGCCGCTGCTCATCATCGGGGGGACGGTCGGCGATGCGCTCGCCGCTCTTGTGCATGCCCCCGATCCCGGCGTATGGGCGATAATCGGCATGGCCGCCGTATTTTCCGGGGTCACCCGTTCCCCGCTGACGACCGTCGTGTTTATGCTCGAACTGACGCACGATTTGCCCGTGCTCCTGCCTGTCCTGCTCGCTTGTACCGTAGCGGCAGGGCTGTCCGCGCTTATTTTGCCGCGGTCCATATTGACCGAAAAAATCGCCCGCCGCGGCCGCCATATCGCCAGAGACTACGCGGTCGATCCGCTTGACCAGGTGAAAGTGTCCCAGCTGGAGCTTGTGCCAATGCTGTCTTTCCACGAGCACGAAACGGTTGCCGGAGCTTTGGAGAAAATGCGCCACGCACCGGACGAATACCGGTACAAGGGCTATCCGCTTGTTGCGGGCAACGGCCGATTGATCGGCGAAGTGCGGCGGGCCGATCTGGAATCGCTCGCGAAGTCGGGCGCGGCCGGCAACTCGCCGCTGTCGCGCTACTTTGCCGCAGCCGTGCCGGCGGTTACCCCGGACCATACGTTCGGCGATGTGTGCCATATTATGCTGAGTACCGGCCAGACGCGGCAGTACGTCGTTGACGAAGACGGCCGGTCGCAAGGCCTGCTGACGCGCCGCTCGATTCTTGAATCGCGAAGAAAACAGTGGGAGGAAGAAAACCGGAGGGAACGTTATCTTCATTTATTCCGTTGGAGTTCGGCGGCGAGGCCGGTCGGGAAGCGGGAACCGTCCGCGGGCGGACATGTACGGTCGTGAGAGGAGGCTAGGAGAGGCTCTACCGGGCTAGTAGAACGTTTGCTCATTTTGAAATAAAGGAACATGGTTCCGTTATCGCACGGCCAGAGGGAAGCCGGATAAAGCTTAGCGGAACGGAGTTCCGTTATCGGTCTGGAACAAGAGCGATTCTCGCCTAAAATGCGGAGATAGCGTACTCTCGTTCCGCTAATTTCGCGAAATACCCGGGAAATAGGTCGATAGCGGAACAAATTTCCGCTAACCGGGAGAAGAGGTTCCCGCTGAAACATTCTGGTCGAAAACAGGCTTGCGAAGTCCCTTGCCGCAGAATCACTTAGGCAAGCCGACAGATGGAAGCGACTGCTAATGCAGCCGAACCGTACCCGCTTAAAATGCCGCTGGAGTTGCGCAAAGCATACTTCCAGCGGCATTTTAAGCGCAGCATGCCAGCCGTAAGTACCGCAGTAGCAACTGCAGCAGCAGGGCCGGGCCCGCACAAGTATGAAAACCGGCAAGCCCGCGTCTTTACGACGGCATTGAAGCTATTCCTTTTTCAACAATTTCTCGCACCACTCGATGTACAACCGTTCGTATTGAATGCCAAATTCGACGACGGAAATGGTGGAGGCAATCGGATCGTGGCTGTCCGGCGCGTCCAGCATCGCGGTGAGCTCCTCCACTTTGGCTACATAGGCGGCCAGCCTCTCTTCGTGCTGTTTTTTGACTTCCTCGATTTGCGCAGCCATCTCTTCGGGCTTAACAAGCCAGGAGTTATATGCCTTCAGCAGAAAATCGTCGCGCACGGTTTCAACGCCGCCGCGCTCCAAAGTCCACTGAATAAGCGCTTCCCGCCCGGCTTCCGTAATCTCGTACAATTTGCGGACGGGGCGATAGGCGTGCTGTTCCGTCCCCTGCAACCGGATCAAGCCTTCCCCTTCCATCTTGGACAATTCCGGATAAACCTGATTGCTGCCCACTTTCCAAAAAGGGCCGATCCGGCTGTTCATTTGCAGCTTGATATCGTAGCCGCTAAGAGGCTCGCGCGCCAGCAGCGTAAGCAGAGCGTAACGAATGGAGCTCATAAATGCGAACTCCTCCTTTCGATAAGATCATTTTGTCATAGGTTCATTTTAATATATAAACTTGGACCAATCAAATTTTAAGTGCGCGATAAAGCCTGTGCTTGCCCCCAAACGTTGCTGCGCTTCACCGCCAAAATTGGTGAGGAAGCGCATGGCCAAAATCGGGACGTTGCTGTTGCAAGGCGATCGTTTTTTGCATGGCTGGATGAAGTGTTGAACGTCAGGCGATAATGGTAATAGAGGAACTGTGCAGCATAGGTTGAGAACCGCGACGGTATTTCGCCTGCTTCCGGCAGCCGGTTTTTGTGCCGTCTGCGCGTCGATTTGCGGCGGCGGAAACGCGGTAACATTTTGCCCTGGATGCGGCAAGGAGTACGATATGGGCAAGCGCATTGTAAGCCTGATTGCCATGATCTTGAAAATGTCCGCAGCTTCCGGCATCGCTTGGGAGCTGGCGAAGCTGTGCGGCTCGAAGCATCCTTACCTCGCGCCGCTGTCGGTTATCCTGTGCTTGCAGACCACGGTTCTGCAGTCCGTCCTGTATTCGTTCCACCGGCTTTTCGGCACTGTTGTCGGCGTCGTATTAACGGTCTGGGCCGCCGATTATGTGCCGCTAAACGGCTGGACGCTGGCTTTGCTGCTCGTTCTCGTCTCGGGAGCCGCCCTGCTGCTGCAAAGAAAAGAAAGCGTCGTGCACGAAGCAGCTTTAAGCGTGCTGCTCGTGCTCGCTTTGCAAAAGCAGTCGCCTGGACATTACGGGTTCGATCGGATCCGGGACACGATTATCGGACTTGCCGTCGGGCTCGCTGTCCATATGCTCGTTTATCCGCCAAACTTGACGAAACAGGCCGAACGTGCGGGGCTCGCGTTGGCACAGCGAATGGCGGAACGGTTCGCGCAAGCGGCGGCTTGGGTGCAGGACGGCTGCCGCGCGGACCGGGCGACAATTCTGCATGCGGAGTCGCAGGCGCTGCATAAGGAGCTGTTTCAAGCGCACAAGCAGCTGGAGCAAGCGGCGAAAAGTTTGAAGCTCAACTGGTTCGCCGAGTCGAGCCGATCGCTTCTGCAAGCGAGTAAGCGCCGGGCGGCGCTGCTCGAACGCGGCGTGTTGTACTTGCAGAGAACGGTTCGCATAATGGCCGAATGGTCCTCCGCCGGGACGCTGCCGCCGGCTGAGCAAGAGCGGTGGGCGAGCCGCCTCCGCTCTATCGGCGTCTGCTGGAGCGATTTAAGCCGAAGCAAAGGAATCCCGTTCGTGTCCGATCCGGACTTGATCGCCTTGCGCGACGGAGCGGACGAGCCCTCTCCTGATGCACGATATACAGCCATGCTCCATGCGGGAACGTCGGAGCTGCTGCAAGAACTGAATCGATCGTCTTGACCGGCACCCCATACGAGGGGTGCTTTTCCTTTTTGCCCGCGGCGTCATAACCTTCCTTCGCCGTCCGTATAATGAAACGATTGGCGGTAACGGAGCAGCGGCACGGGATGAGCTGGGAGGAAAGGAGCGATCGGCTTTGGAGGCGATCGGAATTAGCGTTCCGAAAAAGGAGTCGTATGACAAAGTGACGGGGGCCGCGCGATATACCGGCGACCATCAGGAAGCCGGGATGCTGTACGCGCGGCTCTTGATAAGCCCTTATGCGCATGCGCGAATCGTTTCTATCGATACGGCGGAGGCGGCGAAAGCGCAAGGGGTTCGCGCCATATTGACCGGAACAAGCTGCGATGTGCTGACCGGGGAGGAAACCCGCGACAGGCCGATCATCGCCAAGGACCGGGTCCGCTTTTACGGTGAAGCCGTCGCCGTAGTCGTAGCCGATACCGAAGCGCAGGCGCAGCAGGCCGCGAATATGATCCGTGTCCGGTACGAGCCGCTTCCGGTTGTTAATTCCCCCGCGGAAGCGCTGCGCAGCGATGCGCCGCTCATTCACGAACGGCTGGGCGAATACAAGACGGGCCCGGGTGTCGTTCCGGTTCCCGGCACCAACATCGCCTGCTTGCTGAAAGTGCGCAAAGGAGATTTGGCCGAAGGCATGAAAGCGAGCGAAGTCGTGATCGAAAATTCGGTGTCGTTCGCCCCATCCGATCACGTGGCGATGGAAACGCGCAGCGCTGTTGCGGAGATTAAGCCGGACGGGCATGTTTACATCGAATCGTCGACGCAGGCCCCTTTTGGCGTCAAAAGATACGTGGCGGCTTATTTCGGTATCGATCCGGGCTGGATTGTAGTCCGCACCCCGTTTGTCGGCGGCGGCTACGGCGGCAAAGCGGCGATTCAGCTCGAGCTGATCGCTTATGTCGCTTCGTGCGCGGTGGGCGGCCGCAAAGTCAAAATCATCAATACGCGCGAAGAAGACATGCTGACTTCTCCCGGACATATCGGGCTTGACGCCACCGTTCGGCTCGGAAGCACGGCAGCGGGCAAAATTGTGGCGGCGGAAATCATTTACCGCTTCGACGGCGGCGCCTACAACGACAAATCGAGCGACGTTGCGAGAGCGGCTTTGGCGGACTGCTCGGGTCCTTATGCGATCGACCACCTGTATTGCGACTGTCTGACGGTGTACACGAATCATCCGTACGCTTCGGCTTTCCGGGGATACGGGCATGCGGAGCTCACTTTCGCCATCGAGCGGGCGATGGACGTGCTGGCCGACAAGCTCGGCATCGATCCGTGGGAGCTTCGCATGCGGAATGCCGCCGTGCCGGGGGATACGGCGCCGACCCGCGACGTGCGCACGCCGAGCAATTTGGGCGATTTGCGACGTGCATGCACCGGCTGCGCGCGCTCGCCGGATGGGACGACTGGCAGGTACGGCAAGTGGACGCGCATACGATCCGGGCGAAAGGAATCGGCTGCTTCTGGAAAAATTCCTCGATAGATCCCGATGGCAGCTCGGGCGCGATCGTTTCCTTCAATCAGGACGGGAGCCTGAATCTGGAAACCGGCGTTGTCGAGATCGGCACCGGCACGAAGACGATACTGGCGCAAATTTTGGCGGAACGGATGAGAATGAGCCCGGACCATATTCACGTCAAGTTCAAGATAAGCACGGACATTACGCCGGAGCATTGGAAAACGGTGGCGAGCCGCGGCACGTTTCTGGCCGGCCGCGCGGTGCTGAAGGCGGCTGACGACGCCATCCGCCAACTGCTCGACATAGCGGCATGCGTGCTGCGGGCCGATCCGGTCGATTTGGAGCTGGGGCATGGATACGTGTATGCCCGGGCCGACCCTTCCGTCAGAATCGCCGTCAAAGACATTTGCTACGGGTACAAGTATCCGAACGGAAATTCCATCGGCGGGCAAATTATCGGGCGGGGCCACTATATCCAGCGGCGCATGAACTACACGAACCCGGAAACCGGGGAAGGCACGCCCGGGCCGGAGTGGAACGTAGGGGCCCAGGCGGTGGAAATCGAGCTCGATACGAGAGACTATTCCTATAAGCTGCTGAAAGCGATCTCCGTCAACGACGCGGGCAAGGTGCTCAATCCGAAAGCGGCCAAAGGGCAAGTGATGGGCGCCATGTCCATGGGGCTAAGCTTCGCAAACCGCGAAACGTTTATGTTCAGCGGCGAAGGAGCGATTTACAACGCGTCGCTGCGCGATTACAACGTGATCCGGTACGGCGAAAATCCTGAATATGTCGTCGAATTCATCGAGAGTCCGTGTCTGGATGGGCCGTATGGCGCCCGCGCGCTGGGCGAGCACGGGCTTATCGCGATGCCCGCCGCCCTGGCCGCCGCGCTCTCGCGCGCTGCAGGGGTTCAGCTGAACCGGCTGCCCCTGTTCCCGGAGACGATCTGGAGAGCGAAAATGGGGGAACCGCAACCATGATCCCTTACAATTTCGACTACTATGCGCCGGCCACCGTAGCCGAAGCGGCCGCCTTGTTTCAGCGGCTCGATGCGGAAGGGAAGCAGCCGCTTTATTATTCCGGGGGCACCGAAATCATTACGATAGGCAGAATTAACCGCATTTATACGGAGGCCGTGATCGATCTGAAGCGAATTCCGGACTGCCGCCAGGCGGCGGTTCAGAGCGGGAAGCTCGTGCTCGGTTCGGCTTTGACGCTGTCCGAGCTTTACGATTCGCGCGTGTTTCCGCTGCTCGGAGAGACGGGGGCCGGCGTCGCCGACCGGACGTCGCGCAACAAAATTACGTTCGGCGGCAACATTTGCAGCAAGTTCATTTACCGCGAAGCGGTGCTGCCCCTTTTGCTGACGGACAGCGAAGTGCGGATCGCCGGCCCCGGGGGCGCGAGGCAGACCCCGATCGCCGAGGCGTTCGACGGCCAGCTGCGGCTCGGGAGAGGGGAGTTTGTCGTACAGACGGTTACGGACGAAAGCTATGCGAGAATGCCGTATGTAACGATAAAGAAGCGCAAAGTCGCGGCGATCGATTATCCGCTCGTCACTGTCGCGGCGCTGCGAACAAGCGAAGGAATCCGCATCGCGTTCAGCGGCGTCTGCGCGTTTCCTTTCCGCTCGCAGGCTGTCGAACGTATGCTGAACCGCCGGGAGCTGCCTCTCCGGGACAGAATCGATCAATCGATCGCGTTGTTTCCCGCCCCTGTCATTAGCGACATCAAAGGCTCGGCGGCCTACCGCGAGCTTGTGCTGAAGCTTGTCATGGAACAGACGATGAGAGCGCTGGGAGGGGAATGAGATGGCGGGAACGGACCGCTATACGATCGTGCTGGAGCTGAACGTGAACGGGGAAATGCGCCGCGCCGCCGCGCGCCCCGCGGACTTGCTGCTGGACGTGCTCAGGGATTCATTCGGCTTGACCGGCGCCAAGCCCGGCTGCTTGAACGGCGATTGCGGCGCTTGTACGGTGCTCGTGGACGGATGGCCGATGAAATCGTGCCTCATGCTCGCGGTCGAGGCCGAGGGGAAAGCGGTCACGACCGTAGAAGGTTTGAAAAACACCGCCGTGCAGCGCGAATTTGTCGACAAATTCGCTTTCCAGTGCGGTTATTGCACGCCGGGCTTCGTCATGAACGTCTATGGGCTCGCCCATCTGCGCCCTGACGCCGATGAACACACGGTGAAAGACTGGCTGCAGTCGAACATATGCCGGTGCACGGGGTATGAAGAAATTCGCGACGCCGTCGTCTCGGTATTGCAACGCCGCGCTTCTTCGGCAGCGGATGCGGCGGTTGCAGAGGATGCGACGAATGCGGCGGATGGCGCGGTCGATAGCCCGATGCGGAAAGGAAGCGCCGCCAATGGATCCGATACATGACATTTTGCGGGCGATCGGCGAACAGAACAAAGACTGCATACTCGCTACTATTGTACTGGTGGAAGGCTCCGCCTACCGGAAAGCCGGCAGCACGATGCTGCATCAAGCGGACGGGAGGCAGGTCGGCGTATTGACGGCCGGCTGCCTAGACGGCGACCTGGCGCCCGGGCGGAAGAAATGCTTGGCGGCGAAACGCCGTCACCGCAGCTGCTCGCCTACGATATGCGCGAGGAAGACGATGCGGGATGGGGGCGGGGAGCGGGCTGCAACGGGATCGTTCATATCCTGCTGGAAAAAGTCGACGAGCGGATGCGGCGGCACTATGGCGAAGTCAGGAAATGTCTGGATGACCGTATTCCCGTCACCGTCGTGAAAGCGGTGCAGGGGGAGAGCGCCGGGGATTATTTGTTCGTCGCCGGCGAAGAAGGCGAAGGGCGGCTGTTCGGGAAGTGGAGAGGAGCGGCGGACGACGCTTTGCTGTGCATGGCGCGCGGCTGCTCCGACAGCGGCTTGCAGCCGGAAGCCGGCCTGTTTATGCACCGGATGCGGCCGAAGCCGCGGCTGTTTCTGTTCGGCGCCGCTCCCGACGCCCGGCCGCTGGCCGCTCTCGCGGCGCGGACGGGTTTTTCCGTTACGGTATCGGACTGGCGCCCCGCCTATTGCACGAAGGAGCATTTTCCGGGGGCGGATGAGCTGCTGCTCGGCTTTCCGGACGAAGTGATGTCCCGGCTGTCTTTCGGTGCGGACGATTGCGTGGTCGTGATGACGCACGATTTTCAAAGGGATAAGGAGCTGCTCTCCCGGTTACGCCCGACGCAGCTGCTGTATTTGGGAGTGATGGGCTCCAAACAGCGAACGTCCCGGCTGCTCGAAGAAAGGCCGGCGCTGGACGGCGTCAAATCTCCCGTCGGCTTGCCGATCGGCGCTCAAGGCCCGGAGGAAATCGCCGTGAGCGTCGTCGCGGATCTGATCCGGCACGTACGTTTGCCATAGCCCTCATAGACAGAAGAGGAAGACCGTTCCTATGCCTCCCCTTGGGAAATAGGAGCGGTCTTTGTGCGTCTAGTAAGTCCCTCCTATTTTCTGCACAAAGCTGGAAATAAGAGCATATGCTGATAGATTCATAGCAGCTTGCCGGCCATAATGAAGCTGATCAATTAACGGGGGGCTGGAATCATGAGTCTATCAAGCCTGACCGATTCGGCTTCGGGACTGCACAGCATCGTTGAGTTCAGTCACAATGACATATGCTCTTTTTTGCTAAGAAAATTGCGAAAACATCATCGCGAAACGTATTTGCATTCCGTTCGCGTAGCAGCCCTGTCGGCCGAGCTATTCGCCGCTCTTGGCTTGCCGGCGGAGGAGGCGGAGCCGCTATTGCGTTCCGTTCTGCTGCACGACATCGGGAAAATCAGCATCGACCCGGCCTTGTTGAACAAGCAGGGGCCGTTGCGGAACGAAGAATGGCAGCTGCTGAAGCATCATTGCCGTTACGGTTTCGACATCCTCGATACCGACGCGTTGAGAGGCTGGATCGATATGGACATCATTCTTTACCATCACGAAAATTTGGACGGCACGGGCTATTACGGCCTGAAGCAGGACGATCTGCCTTTGGGAGTCAAAATCGTGCGCGTGGCCGACAGCTTCGACGCCATGACCGAGCCGCGGGCCTACTGCCGAGGGATGACCGCGCAGGAAAGCTTCGAGGAGCTGTACCGCTGGAGCGGCGTCCATTACGATCCCGATGTCGTCGCTGTGCTGTATGCACTTAAAAATCCGGAAAAAACGGGGGGACCAACGTTGAATATGATGGAAATGCTAAATCGCTTAAGAGACAGACTGGTCGAGACGTATTTGCAGTACGGCAGTTTGAGCCATCCCGAAGTGGTCAAAGCGAGCCAGAATCTGGATCAGGCGTTAAACGAATTCCAGCTTCACTAAAGCCGCCTGCCGGGGGCACGGGCAGCGGCAGGGGCAGCCGGCATGCTCCGGCGACGGTCAGCCTAGCAAACGGGACGATTGAACAAGTATACAAAATAGTTTAAAATAACCAAAGATGCGACGAATTGTATCAGTTTGATTGTCCCGGACAAAAGGCGCTGACAATCGCTTTAGGAGGGGAGCATAATGGAGTACGCCAAAACCGGCAATACTTGTTTGGATACGATAATGCATGGAGGCATTCCGCGCGGTTCTTCCATCGTGCTGGAGGGTGCCCCCGGCACGGGGAAAACGACGCTTGCCATGCAGTTTCTTTATTATGGCGCAACGGAGTACGACGAGCCCGGTATTTACATTACGTTCGAAGAGTTGCCCGATCAAATTTATCAGGACATGGAACGGTTCGGCTGGGACTTGAAAGCGCTTGAGAGGAAAAATTTGCTGCGTGTCATCTGCATGTCGCCGAAGCTTTTTATAGAGCAATTGACGAAAGCCGGCGGACTCATCGAACAAGTCATATCGGAGCTCGGGTGCCGGCGCATCGCCATCGACAGCGTCAGCTTGCTTCGTTTCGAAGCCGAAGACGGGGCGTCTTACCGCAAAATATTTTATACTTTGCGCAGCGCGCTGCGCAAGTTTCAAATGACTTCCTTGCTGCTCCAGGAAAGCATTACTTCGAGGCATGACGATATTCCCCTCGAAAATTACGTGTCCGACGGAGTGATTCGGCTTTCCTTGAATAGTCATATGGAAAGCTACCGCAAACGGACGCTGGAAGTGCTCAAAATGCGCGGAACGCCTATTATGGAGGGCGAGCACCGCTACAAAATTACGGACCGGGGCATCCATGTCGTTCCTTCCCTATCGCTGATCGAGGACCGCGAAGCCGCGACCGACGAATGCGTCGGGACAGGCATTCAGAAGCTGGACCAGCTCTTGTTCGGCGGCATTCGCAAGGGCACCTCCTTCCTGCTTGACACGAACAGCAAGGCGAATTACAAATATGTCATCGCTTCCATCCTTACGGAGCATTTGCGGGCCGGCTACAAAATTATCGCCTACAGTTCCGGCCTGAGTACGTTCTACGATTTAATGAACATTTATTCGACGCTGAACATCGATCTTGCCAAAAAAATACGGCAGCAGCGTTTTTATTTTGTCGAGCATTTCGGGAGGGCCTATCCCGAGGAATTTCAATCGGGAGTCATCGATGTCAGCGACGTCGACCCTTCTTCCTATAACCGAATCGTGGAGGAGAAGCTCGCCCCCGTTATGG
Organism: Gordoniibacillus kamchatkensis; assembly: GCF_000829455.1. GTDB lineage: Bacteria > Bacillota > Bacilli > Paenibacillales > NBRC-103111 > Gordoniibacillus > Gordoniibacillus kamchatkensis. The sequence goes on along the minus strand of NZ_JXAK01000014.1, from coordinate 79,194 downwards.
GCCCGAGCCTTGCGCGCGGGGAGAACTGGATCGTTTATTACGACTTGAATACGATGTTTTCCCAGCAGGGCGTCGATTTTGTGAGCCGCTACTATTCCGGGGAAATGGCCAAGTCCAGGGCGTCCGGTCTAACGGTGCTCGCCTTGTGCAATTTTGCGGAGATCAGTTCCGATGTAGCGTCTTATCTGGAAAGATCGAGCGGCGGAGTGATACGCACCTGGGTGGACGGGAGCTACCAATATTTGCAGCTGACCAAATCGCCACATGGCGTCGTTTCCGAGCCTTTGATCGTAGTGAGTGTACCCCAAGCGCCGTTCATTCAATTGTTGTAGGGGGGATCCATATGGGGGACAGCGATTTGCTGCTTCGGCTCGAGTGCTCGCTATTTTTTCAGCAAAACCCGTACACGCTGGAGACGGAAGAGGGGGTCGCGCTTCGGCTCGGGAGAATAAGCAAGGAGCTGCGTCCTGCGTTGGAATATTTAGTAGGACACGGCATTCTGGATAAAATCGGGGAGGGCGAATCCGCGATATATCGTTATCTCCAGCCTTTGGTTCAGGAGGAGAGCGACGTCCTGTGATACATCCGTTACCGTCCCCCCTACTTGCCGATTTGCAGCGGCTGCTGCAAGCGGACGGCATGTATGCGTTGTTGACCGATCGCTGCGGGATCAGCCAACCGTTTGGCGGCAATTCTGTGCTCGATTTCATCGTCCAAGAGGAGCGCTTATGGCCGCTTTCCACCCGGCAATGGCTGAAAAAAATCGAACAATCGAGCCGCCCCGTCACTCTGGAATTAGAGCTGCCGGGATTATTTGTTCATGTAGCCCCGATCAAGACGAAAGAGGATGTATACTGCTTATGGGCAATGGACGGGCTGAGTGCGGAGGCCAAAAGCCGGCTGCTCGATTTTGCGGCCGCGCATTACGGGCCTGCGCACGAATGGCACGCCGTCTTGCAAGCGCGCCGGCAACGGGCACGAACAATCGGGACAAAGTCCGGCACAAGCTCGAGCTGCTCGTCCGGATTGCGGCGAATGCGTCCGGTTCCCGCATGGCCGGAGCGGCGGCGCATCCGCCGCAGGCCGATGCGCTGCTCAAAGCCGCGGCACGGATGAGAACGGAAAGCTCTGCCGCAGAAGAGTTTGTCGGCGAGCTTGCCCGCTCCGCCCCGGACTCGTTCTTCTGCGGCTGCGCCGAGGCTTTGGATCATGACAAGTACAGCATAGCGGCGATCGTTCATGGCGGGACGAAGCGCCCGCTCGGCGTCACGTTTCGATCGGGCGAAGGGTTTCTCGGGCAAGCTTGCGTGATCGGCGAATGTTTGCAATGGCACCGTATCGGCGCGGATCCGAGGAGCCAATTTTTTATCCGGCACGGCATTAAGCCGGAGCATCTGTATTGCGTGCCGATCAAAACGGCGGAAGGCGCCGTGAACGGACTCATCTTTTTCGGCAGCGTCGACCCGGACAACGACCTTGCGGCGATGGAATGGCCGGTCAAGCTATTCGCGGAGCTGTACGGCTTTCAGCGTTCCTTGCAGCGGTTGGAAGGGGCTTACCGGAAGCAAAATATATATTTGTCCTCATTGATTGAAATCGCGAAACTTGTACATATTATCCAAGATATCCGGAGTCTTCTTACCGTATTGGTGGATATTTCCGTCAATCTGGTCGAGGACGCCAGGTCCAGTCTGCTCATGTTCCTCTTCCCGGGCAAAACGAAGGCGAACATCGTCTCCCGCGGCATTACGCAAGAGCAAGCCCAGCAGTACTGCAAGGAGCTGGCGAGCCGCTACTTCGGCCTGGCCGCGCCGATCGACGAGCCTCGCGTCGCGGATGCCCCGTGGGGACAAACGGCGCTCGAGTGCCCGATCAGCTACCGGTCCGAGATTCGCGGGGTCATTAGCGTTTTCGTTCCCGAGTCGCAGCGAAGCGATCACTACGTCAGCATTTTTCGCGCCTTCATGATTTTGACTCATATGGCTATTGAGCGAGCTGCCCGCAGCGAAGCCGGGAACGAAGCGCAGCGCGACATCGGCTTGCTGTTCGAAGCGCTCGGCGAATGGGATCATGAGCGGCAGCGGCTGCTCTCGCAAGCCCGGCTCTTGGCGGCCGAGTTCGCCGCATCGTTCATGCCGGCTCAAGAGGATGTTGCCTTGATCTCGTCCGCTTGCCTCCTGACGCCGTATTCAATCGATTTTATCGAGCGGCATTTTGCCGCCGAAGGGCGATTGATCGGGCTCCTGAGGGAATACCGGGACTGCTTGCATGCCGCCGGACAAAGCGATCAGCAGCCGTACAGCGAGGCGTGCCAAATTATGGCGCTGGTCTTCGCGTATTTGTACGGTGCGGAAAATCTGGAATCGGTATATCGGCTGCAGCATATTCCGCTCGCGATGCGGGAATCGTTCGCGCAATTTCTCATGAAACGGCACACTTTGCAGTTTGAAGCTCCGGTCGGCGCGGAACAAGCGGGCGCGAGCCAAAGTCTTGATTTTGACGGGCTGATGGAGCGCCATCATCTTTCCGGCCGAGAACGCGAAGTATATGAACTCGTTGTCAAAGGACTGAGCAACCGGGACATCGCGGAAACGCTGTTTATCAGCGAGCATACGGTCAAAAATCATATCACCAACCTGTTTCATAAGCTCCAAGTGGGCGATCGCGCGCAAGCGATCGCGCTGGCTTACAGCTCGCAATTTGGCGTCAGGCGGACCGGCCAGGACAACGCGTAAAAGCGTCAACGCTTGGATCTGCGCTTTTTCACCGCGATAATAAGCAGTAGCGCCGCCGGAAGAGCGATTTGAAACCAAGGAAATATTCGTAAGGTAGAGACCTCGATTCCTATCCAAATGTGATAAATGTAGTTGGGCTCGAGAAACGAGGCGAAGTAAATCAGCACGCCCGCCGGAGCGACGAACGCGCGATGATCGGTACGTTTCGCCAGCTGCCCTAACACGACAACCGAGCTTAAATACCACAAAGTCGCCTTCACGAATAAAGCAAGAAACAGCAACATAACGACAAATGCGTCGATTCTTCCCATAAACGCGCCGATCGTCATCATTCGGACCGCATGCAAAAGCGGCAACGAACTGATGCCGGCGAGGGGCGCCCCCAAAATCATAATGTTGCAGACGTTTAAAATGGTAAGTATCGTTCCCGTCACCAGGTAGGCACAAATCGACACTTTCGGGACGAAGGACTTGTCCTGAGCGAACTGCCAAAAAATAAGAAACACGACCATCTGCCCGAACGGAAACATGACGATACTGGGTACGGCTTTCAGGACGGGCGCGATGCCGTCTTCCAGCACGGGCAAAATCCGGTCCGTCCGCAACACGTCGGAAGCAAAAAACAGAACGATCAATAAGATGTAGCTGAAGCCTACGAGAGGTAGCAGTATTCCAACCGTGCGAAAAAACACTTCCACCCCTTTGTAAACGGCATATCCGGACAACAGGATCAGCACGAGCATAATGAAGGAGATCGGGGTGTTCGTCAAAAATGTCGTGGCCATCAAATCGCCGAAATCTCTGACGTTGCGCATCGACTCATAGGCAAAATACAAGCTGTAGGCCGCTGCAACGAGCGTTCCAAGCCACCTTCCGAAGTGCCGCCGCAGCGTATCCGCAAAATTGCGTCGGCCTTCCTGGCCATTAATGTACAGAAACATGCCCAGCAGGAGCAGTCCGGCGGCGAAGGCGAGCAGCATCGAGATCCAGGCGTCCCGATTCGCTTTTGCCCCTAATTGGAACAGTGAGCTGCTTCCGACCTCGAACAAAATGATCATCGCCGCCAGCTCATATTTCCCGATCCGCTCCATCGCTAAACTCCCCTTCGCTCCAATTTAGCCGAACGGTCCTCCCAAGACGGTTTCGAACCACGTTTCGTACGGCTGAAAGATGAAACGAATCGCCCCCGGAATCGACATTGCGGGCAAAGACAACTGATCCGCGAGCGCGGCATATGCGGAAACGGCGGCGAGGATGAGGAGAAGCACGGCCTCCTTTGCTTTTTGCTTGCGCCGCAGCATTCGAACGCCGAGGAAAGCGGCCATCGCATGAACGAACAGTACGGATCCGATGATCATCGCCGCTCCCTCACTCCTTCACCTTGCTGGAAAACGAATCGTTGATCATTCCTGTGCGCCGGATGCTCACCCGTAAGTCGGAAACAAGCTCGATGTCGGGCAATTTGTCGAACCACTGCTGCTCCAGCTGTTTCCATTTGCGGGGATAATGAATATGCACCTTGTCGCCGAAGCCGAAAATGTCCGTCTTTAGCGCCTGCGCTCGTTTCCAGGAAAGCGCAATATCGCGCTCGATTTGCTTTTTGATTTGCCCCTCCATCAGTTTGATGCTCTCCGGTTTGGATAAATTGACGTTGCAGCCGGTTTCGTCCAATGTCCCATGCGCGTCAATCGCCGCCTTTATTTTGATCGTGTCGCTGGTGATGACAGGAGTTATTTTGGTACGCGACCGGTCGACCAGAAACGTCGATCTGCGGCTTTCTGGTTCTTCATCGCTGCAAGGGAACGAAATGACGGAGTTCTCGATGCGGTCGGACAGCCAAGCGATGCCGATGCTTTCGTCGCGGCTTAGCCAGGCGGCCAATTTGTCTTTCCGAAACACGCCGATATCGCCGATTTTGAGCACCGCCTTTTGCCTCGTTTGAGCCAATTCATCGATGGACTGTCTATGTTCCCGCTCGCCCGAAATGCGAATTTCCGGAGCCACCGCGCTTAACGCAGGGGTGACCAGCATCGCGGCGAATTCGCTCAGCTTAATTCTTCTGGCAAACGATAACTGCGTTTCCGTTTCGTAAAAAATGCGGTCGATCGCGTTGGCCGGTATTTTCTCCTGAGGGTTCAGCACTTCCAGAATGCTTTTGGCCGGTCCTTTGCTCAGCACGACATCGACCGTCTCCCGGCTCTCGCCGTCCCGCAAATAGAAGTCGACAATTTGGGAGACGCCTTTTTCCCTGGCCGCTTTCTCGCTAATAATTAATATTCGGTTATGGGCAAAGAAGGGGGTGCGCGACGACTCGAGGCTTATTTTCTGGATTGCCTGGGCAAGCGAATCTCCTTTCGTGGAAAATACCGATATCGGCGATTGGCTCACCCCTCCTCCTCCAACCGTTTGGGAAGCGATCGCCTGGGGAATGATGACTTGGAACGTAGTCAGCCATTGATTGTCCTCGACGTCGATCGCCGTACCCATAATGACGCTCAATTCGTTGAGCTCCACCCGGTTCCAGCAGCCGCCGAGAACGAACAGGCCGAACAGCGCGAACAGCATTTGGCCGGCCCGTTTCATGGCATAGCCCTTTTGCCTGCATGTTTCAAACGCAAGGCAATGTAAAGAATCACAGGGACGACAAGAGACAGAAGCAAATAAAAGCCGATGCTGTTCATCAGAAATTGCTTATATTCGACTTTGCTGCTCCAGGAGACGATGGAGAGCGTAAGCGTCAACAGTCCGAAAGGAGCCAGAAACGTTTTTGGCTCCGTAATGCCGAACGTTTGACATAAACAATAATGGCTGAAAAAGACCAGGATCGACATCTTCATGATCGTCATTCCTACCCAGATGGCAATGTAGAAGGCGTCAATGCGCTCGAGAAAACGGGCAACGTCAATAATGCGGAATACGTTGAAGGTCGGGTAATCGAACAGGGGGATAATTCCGACGCCAAAAATGGCAATCGAGCCGGTCACAATCCATATTAGGCTCAGCCCCGTTGCCGATACTCCAATGAGAGCGACGGCTCTCGTACGGCCCGGATTGTTCAGGAAAGTAGCGAGCAGAACGATGACAAATACTTCAGTAAACCAGCTGCTGGACAAATAGGCCCCCATCAAAATGCGGCCGATCGGGGAAACGAAGATCGGGAGCAGATTGCCGATCTTCATTTCATAGAAGTAGACGGGGGTACTAATGGCAAAGACGAGGATACCGCCTACGGTCACTATCGAATTGACGCGGGCAATGACCTCGATGCCTTGGTATACGGCGTATAGCGCGAGCAAGACGGCGATGCCGCCCAAGACGACGGAGGGAGTTTTCCTCAGGACGCTTTGCATCATAAAGTCTGTAAACTGGCGCAGAACATCGATGCTGGTCACAACAAAATATGCGGTAAACAGTACGCCAACTGTTTTGCTGCACACTCGTCCCAAATGCTTGTCCATAATTTGGAAAAACGACAATCCCGGATGCATCAGTGCGATGCCGCTGGAAACGATCGCTGTGCATATGCCGATAAGAGTGCCTAACAGGATCGAGAGCCACGCATCCGTCGTGGCGTACTTCACAATGCCGGTCGGCGCTGTCAGCATGGCGGTCGGTAAAATTGTGCCGACGATGAGAAGGATAGCCTGCCCGGTGGAAATTTTAAGCTCCTGCATCTTAGGGCTCCTGCTTCTGATCGGATTTCTTCTTTTTGCGGCTTGCGAACGCAGCCTGCGCGGTAGTCCCCTGGCGCTTTTGATTTTGCTGTACGAGCAGCTTCGGCCGCATAATCATGAGCCACCAGGGAACGCGGATGAAAACGTCTTTCTGGTTTGCGGCGATGAAAGGGGCAATCGGTGTTAAATAGGGGACGCCGAAGGAACGAAGGCCGGCCATATGGATCAAGATGGCGAGAAGGCCTGCCATAATGCCGAATAGCCCGAGCGTTCCGGCGAGAAAGATGAGAACGAAACGGAGCAGGCGGGCGGCAATGGCAATATTGATGGCGGGCGCCACGAAATTGGAAATGGCCGTGAACGATACGACGATGACCATACCGGCGGATACGAGGCCCGCTTGCACCGCCGCTTGACCCAGGACGAGCGCGCCGACGACGGAAATGGCCGAACCGATCGCTCGCGGCATGCGGATGCCGGCTTCCCTTAGCACCTCAAACGTAAGCTCCATCATTAACGCTTCGACAAGTGCGGGGAAAGGCACTCCTTCCCGCTGAGCCATCAGACTGATCAGCAGCGTGGTCGGCAGCATCTCCTGATGAAACGTCGTAATGGCCACATAAAGCGAAGGCATCAACATGGACATAATGAAAGCGATGTACCGCATAATGCGGATGAAGGTCATGATGTCGTAGCGATGGTAATAGTCTTCGCTGGAGTGGAAAAATTTAAAAAACGTAACGGGAGCAAGCAAAACAAACGGCGTACCGTCAACGAGAATGGCGATCTGCCCTTCCAAAATGCCTGCCGCCGCCGCATCGGGCCGCTCCGTATTCATAATCGTCGGAAACGGGGTGAACGTCGCATCCTGAATAAATTCTTCGATGTACCCGCTTTCGAGAATGCTGTCGGTGTCGATCTTGTTCAGCCGGTTTCCGATTTCCGCGACGACCTTATCGTTGGCGACGCCTTTCAAGTACATGACGGATACTTGCGTTTGCGTCACCTTGCCGATCGTCCTCGTCTCCATCCAAAGATTCGGGCTTTTGATTCTTCTTCGCAGCAAAGAAGCGTTGACCACGATGTCTTCCGTAAAGCCTTCTTTGGAACCGCGGATGACGTTTTGAGAGCGCGGCTCCTCCACGGACCGGCGGTCTCCGCCCGACGTTTCGGCGGCAATGGCGCGGCTGCACCCTTCGATCAGAACGATCGTTTGGCCGGAGAGCAGCGCAGAGAAGAGCTGCGGCGTTTGCGTAACCTCCTGAATGCCGCCTACCGTCAAAATGCGGTTCCACAGCAAGGCAAAAGGACCGCCATCCGGCGAAGCGACCTCATTTTCGCTTGGCTGCATGAGCGGTTTGAGAATGTGATCGTTGATTTTGTCCGCGTTGACGATACCTTCCACATAGACTGCGGCGACAGCCAGCCCGGCGCCGATCGGTGCGGTCAGGCGGCGGAAGACGAGATCCGAACTGTTCCCGAAAATCTGTTTGATCAGCGCTACGTTGCTTTCCAGCTCGGCAGACAGCTCCTCGGCCTGCAAAGGAGCTTGCTGCAGCTGCTGAGCCGCGATCTTATGGGAAATTCCCGAACGAAACAATCGATGGATAATATTCATAACCGCAGCCGGCGCCCGAGGCCGCCTCTCTATTGAACCGCGCTCGTCTGGTACGGAAATTGGGACATGTAGCCGCTGAATTGCTGATAAGCTTGATCGAGCTTCGTTTGCTGCTCCGCCTCCAATTTGTAGTGGCCTTTGCGGAACATCATTTGGAACATGTCATATTGGCATTGATGGGTTTCGTTCAATACCGTCATAATGTCCTGATGAAGGGAGAGATGGCTGGCTTCCCGAGCCGATACGTTGAAGCTGTCGGTCAAATATTTTTCCAGCGCCAAAATGTCGTTAAGCCGGTCGCGGTCCGTCATTTCCGGCCCTTTTACTTGCGGCTCATAGGGCGGCTTCGGATTTTGAATCGTCGTAGCGGATTGGCTCTGGTTCTGGCTCTGATTTTGGTTCATGCGGGCTGCTCCTCCTTTACTGCTGTAATTGCTGCACTTGCGCCATCGCTGCGGCGTTGTTGGTTTGCAGATGCCCCAGCAAAAGCCGGTAGTGTCGCTCATGCATTTGCCCCGCCCGGTCGATGGCCTGGGCGATGTCGGGATCGGAGCACTCCGCGGCGAAATGTCGGCATTTTTTCATCGCGAGAAGCTCCCACGACAGCTGGTCCTTCACATACAAGTAGTCTTTCGTCGTAATGACTTGCGGCGGCTGCGGCATGACTTGCTGCTGTTGCTGCTGTTGTTGCTGCTGTTGCTGTTGTTGTGCCGGATTTTGCAGCATACGGCGGACGTCCCCTTCCCTCAAGTTGTGATCGGTGTTAGATTGCCCTGGGAATGGAGAACATATCCATCGCATTTGGATGAAGGACGAGGGGGGAGGATAGCCGCACGGCCTTCACTGCTTTTGCAGCTCGTAGCTCAGCTTGTCGATAAAGAGCCAGGCCGCCTTGGAAAAATGCGTGTTTTCGGCGCGGATCCAGCCTAAATAAATCGGCTCCGGATGCGGTACCTCGAGGTCCAGAATGACCAAATCCCCTTTGACCGCCTGCGGAATTTTGGCAAGCGAGAAGTCGAGCCCGACCGTAGCCGCATTCCCTTCGGCCAGCGCGCGAAAAATCGCATCCGTGTTATTCGTCGTAAACAGCACGTTCACCTGGCCGAATTCGGCCTGAAATTGCTCCATATACCATTTCACGTAGTCGTCGTTGTAGAGCGCCAAAGATTGCTTGCGCAGCTCCTCCGGAGTAATCGACCGGTTTAACGAAAGCGGCGAGTGCCTGCTTACGCAAGCGACCATTCTCCCTTCCAGCAGCCTTCCCGTTGCCAGCCCGACGTTCTTTTTCAGCAAATGCTCGAACAGGACGATAACGCCGAGATCGGCTTTGTTGTGCCGGATATCGTCGATGATTTCCTGGCTTCCCTTCTCGCTCACCTCGATGCGGATTTGCGGATAGTCTTTTTTGAAGCGGATGAGCGTGTCGAGGTATAACGACAAGGGGCCGGGAATCGTCGCGAGGCGCAATTCGCCGCTTTCCGTGCTCGTGCTGGCGTAATCTCTTGCCGCGTCTTTCAGCTCTTTGATTTTGCCGATAATTTCAAACGCCTTCTTGATGATGACCTGGCCTTCCGCGGTCGGGGCTGCGCCTTGCCTGGAGCGGGTGAACAGCGTTACTCCCAGCTCGGCTTCCAGATTGGAGATCGATTGGCTGACAGCCGACAACGTGACGTGCAAATTTTGCGCGGCGTTCGTTAATGAGCCGGTTTTGGCTACTTCGACGACGCATTCCAACTGTTCCAAATGCATGCTGAACGGACACCTGCCTCAAGCGGTTATTTACTTAAGTATTACTTAATTATACATCAATAATATTAAATTTACGTGAATCAGATATGGAAGTACAATACGTGATGTGGCTGTGAACCTATCGCGGTTGCGGCAACGAGATTTCATCAGGATCAGAGGTGGCGGTTATGCGTTACATTCGGCCGGTAGTTTATTGCGTTATGGCGGCATTGATCGGAGGGAGCATCTATCTTCTAAGCGCCAGGCCGGCGGCAAGCTCGACGGGGGAGACAGGGCAAGCTCGTCCGACGGCATACATAGAATCGGATACGGCGAGCGCCAGCTTCAAAGTCGGCGGGCGCATCACGGAACTGCTCGTCAAGGAAGGCGATGCCGTCAAAAAAGGGCAAGTGCTGGCCCGGCTTCAAAGCGCGGAGATCGAAGCCAAGGTGGCTCAGGCCAAAGCGGCCGTAGCGCTCGCCCAGGGCAAAGTGTCGGAGGCGAAAGGAGCTGCGGCGACGGCGGAAGCGAAGAAGGCGCAAGGAGCGGCGGGCGTCAAAGCTACGGCGGATGCGTCCGAACAGCAAATCGCCCAAGCGAAGGCGGCCGTCGACGCCGCGCAGGCGAAAGTCGACGCTCTCCACAGCGGGGCAAGGCCGGAGGAGAAAAAACAGGCGGAAGTCCAGCTGAACGCCGCCAAGGAAGTGTTTGCTCTCGCGGACCAGAACTTGAAGCGGATGACGGCGATGCTGGAGCAAGGGCTCGTATCCGAAGCGGATGTAGATAAGGTGAAGATCAGCTATCAGGAAGCGAAAACGAAGTACGATCTGGCCCAGCAGCAGTACGACATGGTGCAGCAGGGCCCGCGCGAGGAAGAGGTGCGGGGCGCGGAGTCGCTGCTCGAGCAGGCCAAGGCGGCGTATGAGCTCGCTGTAGCCGGACGCGAGCAGGTGCAGGTGCGCCAGGGCGACGTCGCCGCCGCGCAAGCGTCGCTGCAGCAGGCGCTCGGTGCGGTGCAGTCGGCGCAGTCCGGAGAGCAGCAAGCGAAGGCGGCGCAGCAAGAAGCGGAAACGTACCTCAGCTATACGGAGCTGCTTGCGCCGAGCGACGGCATCGTGCTGTCGCAATCCGCGCAAGCCGGGGAAATGGTGGGGACGGGCTTCCCGGTGTTTACGCTGCAAAAGGAAGACGCGCACTGGGCGAAATTTTATATGCCGGAGGGGGCTGCGGCAGGGCTTAAACCGGGCGATAAAGTGTCCCTGACGCTCGCGGCCACGAAGGAAAAAGTGACGGGCACCGTGAGCGCGGTAGCCGCTGCGCCGGATTTTGCCGTGAAGAAGGCGACGCAAAGCAGCGGGGAAACGGATGTGCGCTCGTTCGCGGTGAAAGTCGACTTGCCGGCTCTGCCGCCGTCGGCGCTCGTCGGCATGACGCTGCAGTGGGAAGGCAAGACGGAAGGGTGAGCGGAATGAGGCCGACTGTCGGAACGACCATCGCCCGGGAATGGCTCCATATCGTCAAGGATAAGCGGCTGTTCATGATCCTGTTTGCGGTTCCGCTCCTGTATACCGCACTGTTCGGTTCGATCTACGTGCACCACAAAGTGACGGAGCTGGCAACCGTCGTCGTCGACGAGGACCGGAGCCCGCTCAGCCGGCAAATCGTGCAGGCGTTCGACGAGCACGAATCGTTCCGCATCGTGCGGGAGGCGTACAGCGAAGATGAGGCGCAGGCGGCTATTGCGAACGGCTCGGCGAAAGTGGCGCTCATTGTGCCGGCGCACTTCGAGGCCCGCGTGAAGGCGGGGCAGACGCTGCCCTTAGTTACGCTCATCGACGGCAGCAACATGATGATATCCAATACCGCGACGAAAGCCGCGGGTGAAGTGATCACGACTTTCAGCATGGGGCTTTCGGGCACGAGGCTGAAGCTGCAGCAAGGGCTGCAGGACGCGCAAGTGATGAACACGCTGGCGCCGATCCCGTACCGGTACAGAATTTTGTACAATCCTGCATTCAATTACAGCGAGTTCATGATGTTCGGCTTGACCGGAGCGGTATTCCAGCAAGTGCTGTTTCTCGGCATCGCGCTGACGATTTCGAGGGAGAAAGAAGCGGGCACGTGGGCAAGCTACGCCGTTTGGCGCCGCGAGCCGTGGCTGCTGGCGTATGCGAAGACGGTTCCGTACTTCCTGATCAACCTGTTCAATACGATCGTCTCCTACGTCCTGTGCGCCTATGTGTTCCATATTCCGCTGAACGGACCGCTATGGGCCGGAATTGTGCTCATTGCCGCCTTTACGTTTGCGGTCTGCGGATACGGCTACCTGATTTCCATGTTTTCCGGCAATCAGCTCGGCGCGACACAGACGGCAATGCTTATTGCCGTCCCTTCGTTCCTGCTTTCCGGCTATACGTGGCCGATGGAATCGATGCCTGCGGCGCTCAGGGTGCTGTCGCACGGATTGCCGCTCACCTATTTTCTGGAAGGGGCGCGCGCCGTGTTCGTCAAAGGCAACGGGCTGGAGCTTATTTGGCGGGACTGCGTGGCGCTTGGGCTCATGGGGACGGCGGCGTATTTGGCCGCGCTGCTGCTGACGCGTTTTGTCGTGTTTCGCAAGACGGCGGCTGCGGAAGCGGAGCACCCGGAGGAAGCGGCTCTGCCTGCCCTTCCCCGCAGCGGCGCCCCCCTCTCGCAGCATTAAGATATTTTTTACAGAAAGAAGGACTTTCCGATGAAGAAAACGGCTTGCACTTTGCTCTTCGCAGCCGCGCTGGCAGCGATCGCCCCGTCTGCGGCAATGGCCGAAGGCGACACGGTTTACGACCCGGCGAAGCAGCACGCGTATGTGAACGAGCTGACGCTGGACAAAGTCGATGCGCTCGACCTGGATACGGTTTTGGAACGAGCCTTGAACAACTCTTTTAATCTTCGGCTGCTCGAGCTTAAGGCGGCGGCGCAGGACAGCAAGGCGAAAGACCTTGACGAGCAGCGGGACGCTCTGCCCGGCATTCCGTCGCCAAGCGGCCGGCTGCCCGTAACGGCAAGCGAACTCGCTGCGGCGACAGGGATTCCCGCGCCAAACCCGGCGACGGATTTGTGGCTCGGTCCGGCGATCATGACGAATACGGCCGTCAATCAAGCGATCGGCGGCATCGGGCAAATAGCCGGCGGCATCAACGCCATGCTGTCTCAGCAGCGGGAACAGATGAAGGAAGCCGCCCATCAGCTTCGCAACGACCGGAATAACACGTACATGCAAAGCGAGGAAGCGAAGACGGGAGTAAAGCTGCAAATGACGGCCCAATATGCCGGGCTGCTCGGGCAGAAGAAGCAAATCGAGTTTATGCATGCCTATCAGGCAGTTCTCAACAAGGAGCAGCTGCGCACGACGCTTCTGCAGCAGCAGGGACTGGCTTCGAGAGACGATGTCGATACAGTCACCCGGGCCGTCTACAAGCAGAGGGACGACATCGGCCAGCTCGAAAATAACTATAAGCTGTCGCTCGTCCAGCTCTCGTTCGATATCGGCATCGCCTACAACCCGGACATTGTCCTGAAAGATATAGAGCCGATCGTGCCTAAGCCGGTGGTGCGCCCGGACACGGCGACGGTGGTGCAAAATACGTACGAGATGAAAATAGCCGCGGGCAACATGGACGAAGCGATATGGCAAGCGCAGGCGACGAGCGACAGAACCGCTCCCGGCCAGCAATATTACAACATTAACGTGGGAATCGCCGGCGTGCAAAACTCGCAAAAGCAAGTCGAGCTGTCGAAAAAGATCGAAGCCGCGTACAGCGAGCTGGAGAACGCGTACCAGGCTTGTTTGACCGAGCAGCGCAATGTGGACGATGCCAAGGCCGATTACCGGAAAATGCAGCAGCGCTACTCGATCGGCGTCGTCTCCAGGCACGATCTGAACAAATTCGCGCTGAAAGTGCAGCAGAGCGAGACGGCGTTGTATGCCGCCAAATTGAAATATTACGTGCTGAGCGAGAAGGCGGCTGCGATGAACGACGGGTTCGTGCAGTAGCTTGGCTGCCGGCTTTACAACAGACCAAAGCAAAAGACCGCGCCGCGGTCTTTTGCTTTTTTGCAGGAAGATTACCTTTGCGGAGCTGTCAAACATGACGAATACATTGCGGCAGCAAGGGAGGGGCTTCCCGGGAACAAGCCAGTATGTTAAATTGATGATAATTATAGGTTAAGCTGGAAAAAACATAGTGACAGGTGCCCCCATGATCAATTTTTATAAAGATTTTTTGTTAAACATGTTCTTCATTTTCGTGCCCTTATTGTTTTATCCCTACATCCTCAAATTCAAGAACCGTGCGCTGGCTCATCGGCTCTTGCTGTTTCTTCTCATTGCCTTCTCCCTCGTCGCAACGATGTCTTTTCCGCTCCAATTGCACGGAATCATCTACGATTTTCGCTCTATTCCATTGACCGTCGGCTTGTTGTACGGCGGCCCGCAAGTTGCCCTGCTCTTGTATGCGGCGCTTGTCGTTTACCGCTATTTGCTCGGCAATCCGCATAGTTTGCTGTACGCTGCTTCGATTGCGCCTACCTATCTCCTCCTAAGTTGGTATTTGCGAACTTTTCCGCTTTCCGGCTTGGCGCGCAAAGTGATCGTCTCCGTGGCGATTGGCGCGTTCATCAAATTATTTACGTTCACCGCCTATTTAGCCGCTACCCATAGCTTATCGCAGCTGTTCGATGCCCCCTTGTCCACCTTAGGAATCTATGTGCTGCAAGGCTTGCTCGTCGCTTTGTGCGTGTATTTGCTGGAATCGATCCATAAATATTCCGTCATCCAGGAAGAAGTCCAGAAAAGCGAGAAAATCAAAATCGTCAGCGATATCGCAGCCTCGGTCGCGCACGAGATCCGCAATCCGCTCACTTCCGTCAGAGGCTTCATCCAGCTGCTCGGCAGCGACGGCCTGAACAAAGAAAAACGGGACTACTATCAACAAATTTGTCTGGAAGAACTGGACCGGGCCCAGCACATTATTTCCGATTACCTTTCTTTGGCCAAGCCTGACCCGGAGCATATCGAGGACATCAAGCTGAACGACGAGGTGACGTATGTCGCCAATATTTTGCAAACGTATGCCAATTACAACAATGTACAGATCGGTATGAACATGGCGGAAAGCGAACCGCTGCTTATTCTGGGAGACCGATACAAGCTTCGGCAGGCGCTAATCAATATAGGGAAAAACGCTATTGAAGCGATGCCCGACGGCGGCGTATTGCAGTTCACAACGAACAAAGCGGGAGGTGAAGCCGAGCTGTGCATCAGCGATACGGGTATCGGAATGACGCCGCAGCAAATTAGCAGGCTCGGCACCCCTTACTATTCGACCAAGGAAAAAGGGACGGGGCTCGGAACGATGGTTTCCCTCGGCATCATTAAAAAAATGAACGGAAAAGTCAACATCGAGAGCGAAGTAGGGAAAGGCACCGAGGTGCACATCGCTTTTCCGATATCTTGCGCCTAGCGCTAGCAAACCGGCTTCCCCATGCAAAAAGGGACCGCGGCATGCCAAGCGGCAAACCGCGGTCCCCGAGTCGGATTACCATACGACCATCCGGCTGATGATAACTAACAAAATGAAAAGTACAAGAATCGTTCCCGTGTTCGTGAAGCCGTAACCTGCAACGTGGCTCATAGTAACACTTCCCCTCGGTAATAGTGTATTCGCCTTATCATCGTATGCAACGGGTCCGGCCCACGATTGGA
Source organism: Gordoniibacillus kamchatkensis (assembly GCF_000829455.1). GTDB lineage: Bacteria > Bacillota > Bacilli > Paenibacillales > NBRC-103111 > Gordoniibacillus > Gordoniibacillus kamchatkensis. The sequence continues at coordinate 63,693 of NZ_JXAK01000014.1, read as the reverse complement.
CGATTGCCCCGACGGCGGGGACGATTGTCACGATGCTGCCAGGGCGGCAATAGTCGAATTGGAATATTTTTTGCAGATGGGATCGCAGCCAGGCTGGCTGCGGTCCCTTTTTGCATTGGTAAACTTTGACCGGTGTACTGACTGCGGCCGCATGCTACAATAGTAGCCAATCAGCAGGCGATCCCTGCTGATGATCAATTATAAGGCCGAAGCTTCGCTTCGCGAAGCGCGGGGGAACCATTATTTTGGGGTGAAACCAAGTTTATTGGCAGGGTCGTTTTCTCTTTAACCCGAATCCGTCAGCTAACCTCGCAGGCCGTAAAAAGGAGAGATTGTGAGATGCGTTTCAAGAAAACCGCAATGGCCGGCCTGCTTCTGCTCGGCACAATCGCCGGCGCCGGTGCGGCGTCTGCCGCTACGTATACGGTCAAAGCGAGCGATACGATGTGGACGATAGCGAAGCAGCAAGGCATTCCGTTCTACAAGTTATTGCAATTGAATCCCCAGGTGCCGAACAAGGACATTATTTGGCCCGGGATGAAGCTTAACATTCCCGAAAAAGCAGCTTCGGGCTCCGGCACCGTTTCGTCCGCAGCTTCTTATGCCGAGCAAGTGGTGTCCCTGGTCAATCAGGAACGCGCGAAGGCGGGACTGAAGCCGCTGGCAAGCAATAAGGCGCTGTCGGCTATGGCGCTGGACAAGGCCAAAGATATGTACGACAATCATTACTTCGATCATACTTCGCCGACCTACGGCTCTCCGTTCGATATGATGACCTCTTACGGCATTTCTTACTCCTACGCCGGCGAAAATATCGCCATGGGGCAAAGGACTCCGCAGGAAGTCATGACGGCCTGGATGAACAGCTCCGGGCACCGCGCCAACATTTTAAACCCGCATTACACCCAAATTGGCGTAGGTTATTACAATCACGAGTGGGTGCAGGAATTTATCGCGAACTAACCTGGCTTCCCGAGAAAATATGGCGGCGCGGCGGATTGGGAATGAGGGTCTCCGGCGTCGCCCACAATCGGCCGATGCTTACGGCGTGGGTTTTGCTGCGCATAACTTGCAGTTCGATAGGCCGATAATCCATCCTCCGCTCCGTTTTTCTCGGGCTGCTGAACGAACCGCTCGGCATCAAAATAATGGTTGAACATTGCCAAAGTGTCCCTTATAATGAAGGCATAAACGATTAAACCGGTTTAATTTATTAAGCCGGTTTTCCTTTTGCAGATCGTTAAACCGGTTTAACAATCCTTCCGGCGATCGGCACAATAAGGGGGAATTCGGTGGCCACTATCGACGATGTCGCTAAACTAGCCGGAGTATCCAAAGGAACGGTCTCCAGCGTATTCAGCAAAAAAAGACCAATCAGCCAGCTTGTGACGGCGCGGGTGCTAGAAGCGGCGAAAGAGCTGGGCTATTTTCCGAACCATGTCGCGCGCAGCCTTGCCATTAAAAAGACGCTGATTGCCGGGCTGAAGATGCCGATCTCGACAGACGGCGGCATGTCGGCTTTCGAGACGCAGATGATGGGCGGCGTCATTCAAACGTGCACGAAGCACGGCTATCGGGTGCTGCTGGACACATTGCCCGAGCATGACGACCCGACGCAGTTTTCCATCGATCCGGTGGACGGGGTTATTATGCTGAATCCGAGGCAAAACGATCCGCGCATCGAGCGTTACGGGCAGATGGCGATACCGCTTGTGCTCGTCGGCAGGCCCGACCCGATGGACGAAGCCGTTTGCTTCGTGGACAACAATAACAAGGAAGTCGGCCTGCAGGTGGGAGACTATTTGCTTGGCATTGGCCACCGCTCCATTTTGTTTCTGAATGCTTCGTCCGATATGACAGTCGCATTCGACAGGCAGAGCGGTCTGGCCCAGGCATACGAGCGTCACGGAATCCCGTTCGGCGAGGCGATTGTGCTGAACTTCTCGCGCAAAAAGCATAAAAACATGGCCAATTACGGTTACGCGGCGCTGCTTGAGACGTATGGCAAGCGACCGTTTTCGGCCGTTATCGCCGATACGGACCGTGTGGCTCTAGGGGTGCTGAGGGCGGCGCGGGAGCTCGGCATTGCGGTTCCCGACCGGCTGTCGCTCGTCGCGCTGAGCAACGACGCTACCCTAGCGCAGGAAACGACGCCCAAGCTGACGACGGTGGAGCTTTCGGCAGAGCTGCTCGGGGCCGAAGCCGCGCATATCCTCATCGACAAAATGAACAATATCGAAGGCGTGCACCAGCGCATCGTCGATGCCAAGCTGGTCATTCGGGAATCTTGCAAGCCGCTCGCTTAGCGCGCCGCCGACGGGAATAACGATGCCGACAACAAGAAAGACGAGGGCAAAAGAATGAAGGCGCTGGAAACGATCTATATCGTATTTAAAACACACGTCGACTTGGGATTTACCGACTTGGCGCGGAACGTCGTAGAGCAGTACAGCGGCCGCATGATGGACGAAGTGCTCGCCGCCTGCGAACTGACGCAGAGCGGCGATCCCGATCAGCTCTTCGTATGGACGCTGCCGGCCTGGATGCTGAGAACTTGTCTCGATTCCGTGCCGGCGGACAAGAAGCGGCGGCTGGAGGCGCTGATTCGGCAAGGGCAGCTGCGCTGGCACGGGCTTCCGTATACGACGCATACCGAGTTTTGCGGAACCGAGGAATACGTGCGCGGCCTGTACGAGTCGGAGCGGCTGCGGCAGCGGTTCGGCCGCGAGACGGTCGCCGCCAAAATGACGGACGTGCCGGGGCATACGTGGATGCTCCCGACGCTGCTGAAGGGGGCTGGGATCGAGTTTTTGCACCTCGGCGTCAATGCCTGCTCCTCTCCCGTCGACGTGCCGAGACTGTTTTATTGGGAAGGCCCCGACGGCAGCCGGGTGCTGACGTACTATTCGAAAGGCGAATACGGCACCAGCCTTCTGCCGCCCGGCGATTGGCCTTATCCGGTCTGGATGGCTTTGCTGCAAACGAACGACAATCACGGTCCGCAGAACGGGGAAGCGGTGCAGCGGCTGCTGGACGAAGTGAAAGCGCATTATCCGGATACGAAAGTGAAGATCGGCACGATGGACGATTTTGCCCGCGACTTTTTGTCCCGCGGCTTTTCGGACATACCGGTCGTCCGCAAAGATTTGGCGGATACGTGGATTCACGGCGTCGGCACATACCCGGCGGAAGTGTCGGCCGTGCGCCGGCTGCGGCCGGAAATCGCATCGCGCGAAAGCCTCGCCGCCCTGGAGCGGCTGCAGGGGACGGCGGAGGCGTATCCGGCGGAGCCGATAAGGAAAGCTTATGAGCAGACGCTTCTGTTCGGCGAGCATACGTGGGGCATCGACGTCAAGTCGGTGCTGCTCCCGGGACGAAACAGCACGCGCGCTTTTTACAAAAAGGATGTCGAGCAGGACCGCCGCCTGTTTCCCGCGAGCTACCGCAAAGCGGAGCAGTCGTGGAGCGAGCAGAGCGGATATTTGGAAGCGGCCGCGGCCGCGTTGTCCGAAGTTCGGCCTTATGCGGCGCAAGGCTCGTCGGTGATCGGCGTCTACAATCCGCTCGGCTGGACGCGGCGGGACGCAGAAATCGTCCTGGCCGGGCGCGCCTCCGGCATCCTGCGGGACAGAAGCAGCGGCATAGCGTATCCGGTAGGCGAAGACGGAACGGTTCGCATTGGCGATGTGCCTGCGCTCGGCTACCGCACCTTTGCCTATGACGAGGCAGCGGCAGCCGGAGATGCAGCGGCGGCGCCGATTGGCCGCCAAAGCGGAGACCAGGCGGTGTTGGAAAATAGCTGGCTTCGCATCACGGTCGATGCCGGCAGCGGCGCCGTCACGAGCTTTTACGACAAGGCGTGCGGCAAGGAATGGGCGTCTGAGCGCGGTTTTGCCGCTTATGAATACGACGTGTACGGGAAAGATGATGTCAACGGGTTTGTCAAAGCGTATGCTTACGATTTGACGGATTGGTATGTGAACGATTTCGGCAAGCCCGGCTATCCGCGCATCTCTCACCGGCAGTACGGGGCAACGCTCGAGCGGATCGAAATCGCGAATATCGGCGTGAGCGGAAGCATTCGGCTCAGCTTCGGGGTTCCTCCCGAAAGCTGCGAAACGTTCGGCAACGCGCAAGCGTCGAGGTCGAAATTACGCTGCACCGCGACGGCCGGTACGCCGATTTCGCCGTGACCGTTAGCGGCAAAGCGGCGAGCGCGTTCGCCGAAGCCGGGCACTTCGTCTTTTCGCTGGCGGCGCAAAGCCCCGAGTATGCGTATCAGAAGCTCGGTAGCGTCGTCGATCCGCTTGTTGACATCGCCGACGGGGCCAATTTTCATAACCATTGCGCAAGCCATTGGGTCGACGTGCGGGACGGGGAAGCGGGGCTCGCTTTGCTTCCGGCCGATACGCCGCTGTTCTCCATCGGCGAGAAAGGGATTTACCGCTATTCCAGGCGCTACATACCGCAAAGCCCGGACCTCAACTTCAATCTGTTTAACAATCAGTGGGGGACGAATTTTCCGCAATGGATCGGCGGCGATTTCCGCTATCGGTTCCGGGTGGCGCCGCATGCCGGCGGCTGGAAGGAGGCCCGGGTGCAACGCATGGCCGAGGAATACAGAACTCCGCTGCTCGTTGCGGAAGGATGGCGGGAAGCGGCGCCGGAGCGGTTTGCCTTGCTGGCGTCGGATATCGGGGACGACATCCGCATCCTCGCGTTTAAGCTTGCCGAGGATGGCAGCGGGTATGTCGTGCGCCTGCAAAATTTGACCGACGCGGGCACAACCGCTCGGCTGATCTTTACGCGACCGCTCGCCGATGCTATGTTGTGCGATTTGGTGGAGCGCGAGCGCGGCCCGGTCGGGGATTGCTCGCAAGCGGGCTTGAAAGTGCCGCTGGGGCCGTTTCAAATCGAGACGATCAAGCTGCGGTTTGCCTGAACCGATCGTGAGCTGCATAACGGAACGTATTTCCGTTATCAAGGGTATTTCCCGATATTTCCCTAAATTAACGGAACAAGAATCCGTTATTTGCCTGCACAACGGTGTAAAACCGGGTATGAGCAACCTATTTGCCGTTGATAGCGGAACACGGTTCCGTTAATTTCTCACAATCATTCTCATTCTGATAAATAACGGAACACTGTTCCTCTATGCTTTTGCGGGAGCAGAAGGATTCATGCGGTACATAATGCGTAGTCAGATTGGATGCTGGGTCCCGCGGAGCAGACCATGCCGAATGGACATGGCCCCATATGACAGCCCGAACGAGTGCTTATTGCCGTTACTAACAGTGTCGCTATGCAGCCCGGCAATTGCCAATCGGGCGGATTAGCGTTACTATGGGTTCAATAGCGTTAAGCATGCATGAGGTCAGGGGCAGCCCTATCTTTTCCAAGGAGCACAGTGTGAAAAATCTTCTCGTCACAGGCTACCGCGCGCACGAACTCGGCATTTTCGATCAGAAGCACCAAGCCATCTCCTACATCAAAAAAGCGATCGAAGCCCGGCTCGAACCGCTGGCCGAAGAAGGGCTGGAATGGGTCATCACGCCGGGGCAGTACGGCACGGATTTATGGGCGTGCGAGGTCGTGCTCGGCATGAAAAAGCGGTATCCGCAGCTGCAGGTTGCCGTTATAACCGCCTATCTCAACCCCGAGGAGAAGTGGAACGAGGACAAGCAGCAATATTACCGGGACATCGTCAAAAGCCTCGATTATTACGGCTCGGTCAGCCGGCAGCCGTATCAGGGCGTATGGCAGCTGACCGCAAGAGACGAGCTCCTGCTCAGGAAGACGGACGGCATCTTGTTGTTCTACGATGAGGAAGCCGGCGAAGCAAGCCCCAAATATATGAAGCGCAGAGCGTTGAAAAAGCGCGAGGAAGACGGCTATCACTACTTCAGCTTGACGATGGACAGTGTTCAGGACATCGCAAACGAGGGGCAATGGGATATGCCGGACTTCCAGACATAACCGATTCGGCCATGCCCATGCAAAATCCCTCCTTGATCTAGGCGGCAAAGCCGCCGGTCAAGGAGGGATTTTCATTTTGGCTGCGCTTATCTTGCCTCGGAAGCTTCACGGAAGCCGCAACTCTTGTGAGTGCTGTCGCAGAACGGTTGGGTTTTCGATTGGCCGCAGCGGCACACCGCTATGCTGTCCCCGGTCTGGAACGCGTTGCCTTTGCCGTCGACGAGGATGAAGTCGCCTTGAATGACGTAGGGACCTTCATCGTACTTTGTAACTTTAACCGACATGATTGCTTCCCTCCGGATCAGTTGATGTTGGTGATCGATTGTTGATCACACAACTAAAATAGCACGGTTTAGTTGCGCAGTCAACAATTATTTGTTGATTGTGCAACATTTATTGTTTATAGTGAAATCAGATCAGGCCGTGCATACGCGAAAGGAAGATTGCGATGGAACGAGTAACGGAGTCCGAGCTTGCCGCATGGCGCTTATTTATTAAGACGTATGCCCGCATTATCGAGCAAATCGAACGCGATTTGGCGGAACAGAAGCGGGTTCCCCTCACCGCTTACGATGTGTTGATCGCTTTGTTCGAAGCGCCGGGGCACAAGCTTCGGCTTGGCGAGCTGACGCAAAAAATGGTTTTGACGAAAAGCGGGATCACGCGGCTGCTCGATCGGCTGGAGCGGGAAGGGCTGGTGCAGCGCGAAAAAAGCGAAGAGGACCGCCGCGGCGCCTACGCCGTTTTGACGCCGGAAGGGGAGCAGCAGCTGAGGAAAGCGTGGCCTGTGTACGCCAGGGGGATCAAGCAATATTTTGCCGCACCTTTATCGGAAGAGCAGACCCGGCAGCTTATCGCCGCATTCGAAGCTATGCAGAAGGGGCAGGAGCTTTAACGAGGGGATAAGGGGAGCCTATTCACAAAGTGCAGACGCTCGGTTTGGATGCAGCCTTGTTTACTAAGAGGCAACCGGCGCCGCGTTGTACCGGAAGGCCGCCGAAAAAGGCGCGCGCTGCCTCAATTGCTCCAACGGCAATTGTAGCGGCTACGTTCGCGAATCGGTGCTCTGCAAGAGCTTTTGGAGCAACTGTGTAAGCATTAGTACGGCTAAACCTCGAACGCGCCGCTGCAATTGCCCAAAGCAATTGCAGCGGCTAAGTTCGCGAACCGGTGCACTGCAAGAGCTTTTGGAGCAATTGTGTATGCATTAGAACGGCTAAACCTCGAACGCGCCGCTGCAATTTCTCCAAAGGCAAATGCAGCGGCCATATTCGCGAATCGTCAATGTGCAAGTGCTTTTGGCGAAGATCAATAAACTCAGTCTTGCATGAAAAAAACTTCTAACCTGGAACGTCTCCCAACAACGCAACGGTCAACTGGATAGATCCGGTTGACCGTTTGTGCGTACAAAATTAGTTCAGCGCGAGACCGGCAGGTTTGGCGGCTTCCAGTGCCGGCTGCGGTTTGTTTTGTTTTTTCAAGGCGGTGACCGCGAGGGCAATCAAGACGCTGCATACGGTCGCTGCAACCAGCTTCCACACATCCTTGCCGGTGTGAATGCCGCCGAATTGCAAATTCATGATCCCTTCAACGGCGTAGGTCGCGGGCAAATATTGGCCAAGCCACTGATAAAAGCCGCTTAGCATCTGTCTCGGCACGATGGTTCCGGACGTTACGAGCTGCAAGGAAAGCATCGCCATATTCAGGAACATGCCCGCCATGCCGAATACTATCAAGAACATTTGGGCAAAAAACATGAACGTTAACAAAGTTGCAAAGTGGAACAGCCAGAACGAACCGAAGCCGCTTTCCATTTGCCCGCCGAGTGCGGCGATGAGAGAAGAGCCGACGATGGAGATGAGGGCGGCGGCGGCGACGATAATGAGCGAGCGAACGGCGATATGATGCCATTTGGAAATGGAAGCCCCGATAGCTTCCGATACTTGATGGATGTTCATGGCCATCATCATGGCGCCGACGTACGAAGCCAGCACGAGCATCATAGGAACCATTTGATTGTGCATGCCGTTGACAGAATGTAGCGATTGCACGTCGGACCCGACTTTGTTCACAACGCTTTGGGCGGTTTTCGAAGCTTGCTCCGCAGGGAGCTTGAGTTGCTGCAGCACTGCTTGCGTTCCTTGGAGCGAAGCGCTCTGGTTCAACTCGTTCGTAACTTTGGCCACGATCGTTTGCATGACGCTTTTGGTGAGCTGCGGATTGGATTCATTCATGATATAGGACAGCTTCGCCTGCATGCCGGGCGCCGTTAAAGATTGGCCGAAGTTGGCCGGGATCATGATAACCAAGTGAACGTCGCGCTGCACAAGGTCGTCCATAGCTTTTTCTTTGGCGGGAGTCGTGATATCAAAAGGCAGATTGCTTTGCAACTGTTGCTGGACGGTTTTGCCGAACTCTCCATCCTCATTGACAATGGCGATTTTTAAATGATTGACCCGATCCATTACACCGTCATAGGCAGTCATCCATACGATGCAAAAAATGAGCTGAGCCATCAAGGCTACGACCACCGCGACGGCTGTTTGAGGTTTTTTCAAATACGCGAGCAAAGCATGTTTCATTTCGTTCACTCCATTCAACATTTGATATAAGTTAAATTTTTCATAGGTCAATATTAACCCATAATTTTCTTGGAGTCAATAAAAAATATAGGTTATTTTTAACCTATATCAAAAGTGTTGTTTATTTTGTTTTCTCCGCTATTTACGGCAAGGCTGGTCTTAGGATATGGCCGACGCCGGGGGCCAGCAGCCGATACAGCTTCGCGCCTGTTTCGGCTGTTCGTGCGGCGAGTGCGATCGTACGACGCAATCCGGGTTCCGCAATCGGTACCGTATGCAAGCCTAGCCGCTCCGCCTGCGCCCCGAACAATTGAGGCAAAATCGTAATGCCGGTGCCTACAGCCACCACCCCGAGCAAAAAGTCGTTATCGTCCACTTCCAGCTTGACATCGGGGCGGAAGCCGTACTTCTCCGCAATCGTCACGAACCGGGAATGCGTATCGCAATGCGTTGTGAACACGAAGGGCTCCCGCTTCAAATCCGCTACGCTCACAGCGTTCCGACCCCGCAGCGTATGGCCTTCCGGCAGGATGGCGATATAGGCTTCGGTGAATAGCTCCCGGCTCCAGAGCGGCCTTCCCGTATAGGCCGAATCGATAAGCGCGGCGTCGAAAGCCCCTTCCCGCAGCTCTTCGAGCAATTCCGCCGACGTTTGCCTGATTTTGACCGTAATCGGGTAACCGGCGGCATGGTAATCGCGCAGCCGGCCAGGGAGCACCTGCGTCGCCACGCTCGGCAGACTGCCGAGCGTATACCCGGGCTCAGCCGCATATTGGCGCATTTCCGCTTCGATCGACTCGATCGTTTGCACAACAGGCATAATCCGCTCCAGAAAGCGCCTGCCGGCTTCCGTCAAATCGACTCCCGCCGTCGTGCGCCGGAACAGCTCTACGCCGTAAGCGGCTTCCAGCTGCCGGATATGTTTGCTTACGGCCGGCTGGGTCATGCTCAGCTTGTCGGCGGCTTTGGACAAGCTTTTCCACTTCGCCGCCTCCGTAAAACTCCGGTACCATTCCACCTGCATGCAGCAGCCCCCCCATAACGAAATGTTATACCCATGCTACAAAAAGGAAGTTCCGAAACCGTCCCTTCCGCGTTATTGTTGTAGATGATATTCATCATAACACAGCATACGGCTGCCGGAGAAGCCGGGATAAGGAGTGGTCTTGATGTCAGGCAAAAACGGATGGTGGCTGGGGCTGGCCTGCTGCTTGTTCGCGGGGGCCGCCTTCGGAGCGCAGTTTCCGGTGGCGGGGCATATTTTGCAAACCGTGTCCCCGATGTACTTCGTAGGAATTCGATATTTGCTGGCGGCGTTGGCGTTCGTGCCTTTGCTTGCGTTCAAGGAAGGCAAAGCCGCCTTTCGATTGGAAGGCAAAGCGCTGTTGGTATGGCTGTTCGGAACGCTGGCGTTTACAGGCTATAATGGTCTCGTTTTCATCGGCCAGCGTTTGGCGGGACCTTCCGGTCCGATTGTTTCCTCGGTGATGATGGGGTTCATGCCTCTTGTGACGGCCATTATCTTGCTCGTGTGGAAGGGCGTCCGAATGGCGTCGGCAACGGTCGTTTGCATCGGGATCGGGTTGGTCGGCGTTTTCCTCGTTGCGACCAAAGGCCACGTCCGCGAGCTGTTCGCCGGCGGCAACACTGTGTGGGCGATTGCGCTCATGCTGGCTGCGGTGGTATGCTGGTGCACGTTTACTGTCGGCGCCTCGCTGTTTCCGTCATGGTCTCCGCTTCGCTACACGACGCTCACTTGCGTTGGAGGCACGATAAGCAACGCTGTACTAATAGCCCTTGGCACCGGTGTCGGCGTGCTGGAGCCGCCGGCATGGCACGATCTGGCAGCCAACGTGTGGCCCTTCCTGTACATGGCGCTGATCGCCGGCGTAGCCGCCGTGCTCGCCTGGAATACCGCCTGCAAAATCATATCGCCGGTCGATGCCGCGCTGTTTACGAACAATATCATTCCGATCGTATCGGCGGTCATTACTGTGCTCTCCGGTTACCGCATCGGCGTTCCGGAGCTGGCCGGCATCGCCTTGACGCTGCTCGCGCTCATCGCCAACAATGTGGCGGGGCGAAGGCGCGTTGGAAAACGGGAGGCCGCCGTAACGGAGACGCGGCACGGGCTCTCCCTCGAGTCCTGCAAATCATTGGCGAACAAATAAAAACGCAAAAAAGGCTGCTGCAAACGCGCCGGCGGGCGCCACTGCAGCAGCCTTTTTTTTGCGGGTAAAAATAAAAAATACGACATATGACATGTCGTATGGCTATTTTAGATAAATTTTAACTAAAGGTAGACGACCTCGGCCTCTATAATATTAGTATAATCGAAACAAAATTATAAGTCTATACTTTTTTTGCCACTTTGGATATATTTTTTTCGGAAGCAGCGAAGGGAGGAAACGACGATTGATCGAACTGCGAGGCATTGGGAAATCGTTCAAGGTCGCCAAACGCTCGGCCGGGCTCACTCAGGCGCTGAAAGCGCTGTTCGTCCGCGAGCACACCGTGGTGGAGGCGCTTCACGACATTACGTTCCAGGTAAAGGAAGGGGAGATTGTCGGGTATATCGGCCCTAACGGCGCAGGCAAATCGACGACTATCAAGGTGATGAGCGGCATTCTGGTGCCCGATCAAGGATTTTGCTCCATTATGGGGTATACGCCCTGGAAGCAAAGAACCGCGTACGTCCATCATATCGGCGTCGTCTTCGGCCAGCGGTCCCAGCTGTGGTGGGATGTGCCGGTCATCGATTCGTTCGAGCTGCTGCGCGACATTTACCGCATCCCGGCTGCGGCGTACAAAGCCAATTGCGAGCTGCTGGCGGAGACGCTCGACCTGCGCGATCTGCTGCACGTCCCCGTTCGCCAGCTGAGCCTGGGCCAGCGGATGCGCTGCGAAATTGCGGCTTCGCTGCTGCACGGCCCGCGGATTCTGTTTCTGGACGAACCGACGATCGGACTTGACGCCGTAAGCAAAATCGCCGTTCGGCAATTCATCAAAACGATCAATAAAGAGAAAGGCGTCACCGTCATTCTGACTACCCACGACATGAGCGACATCGAGGCGCTGGCTGACCGGATTTTGATGATCGGAGGCGGGACGCTGCTGTACGACGGCACGCTCGGCGAGCTGCGCGGCAAATTCGGCACGCAGCGCACCGTCACCGTCGATTACCGCGCGCATGCGCAGCCGCTCGACGTTCCGGAAGCGTCGCTGCTTTCGTGGTCGCCGGAGCGGGCGGTGTTCAGCGTCGATACCGAGAACGCTTCGATCGCCGACGTAATCGCCAGATTGTCCCGACAGGTTGAACTCATCGACGTCGCGATCGAAACGAAGCCGGTCGAGCAGCTGATCGTTGAGCTGTATAAGGAGCATGACGTATGAAAGCATATATGTCCGTATGCAAGCTGCGGTTCATCAACGGTTTGCAGTACAGGTCGGCGGCGCTCGCCGGGATGGCGACGCAGCTGTTTTTCGGCTTCGTGTTCATTATGATTTTTGTCGCCTTCTACAGCCGAAGCACTGTGCCGGCGCCGATGCCTTTGCCGAGCCTGGTCGCGTACGTGTGGCTGCAGCAAGCGTTTCTCTCCTTTATTATGCTGTGGTTTCGCGACAACGAAATTTTTCAGCTGATTACTGGCGGCAACATCGCCTATGAACTGTGCAGGCCTTGCGGCATATACCAGTTCTGGTTCGCCAAGCTGCTGGCGCAGCGGCTGTCTAGCGCGGTTTTGCGCTGTCTCCCGATTTTGCTTGTGGCGTTTTTGCTGCCTGAGCCGTATAAAATGGGCTTGCCGCCTTCCCCGGCGGCGCTGGCGCTGTTCGCGATCACGCTGCTGCTCGGCCTGCTGGTCATTGTCGCGATTTCCATGCTCATCTACATCTCCGTGTTCTGGACGATGTCGCCTGCCGGCTCTATGCTCATGTTCTCCGTCATCGGCGAGTTTTTTGCCGGGATGGTCATACCGGTGCCGCTCATGCCGGGGTGGCTGCAAAACGTCGCCTACGCGCTGCCGTTCCGCTGGACCGCCGATTTTCCGTTTCGCGTCTATTCGGGGCAAATTCCGCAAGCCGAGGCGCTGTGGGGCATCCTCGTTCAGCTTCTCTGGCTTGCGGCGCTGATCGGCGTCGGCCGATGGAGCTTGCATAAAGCGCTGCGGCACGTTGTCATACAAGGAGGGTGAGGCCGGATGCGGCTTTATTTCAAATATTTATCGATTTTGTTCAGGTCGCAAATGCAGTACCGGGCTTCGTTCTGGCTGCTTACGTGCGGCCAGTTCTTCAGTCCGTTCGTCATGTTTGCCGGAGTGTACTTCATGTTCGAGCGGTTCGGGCAATTGCGGGGCTGGAGCTTTTACGAGGTGGCGCTCTGTTTCGCCGTCATCCAAATGGCTTTCTCGCTCAGCGAATGCTTCGCGCGCGGCTTCGACGCGTTCTCGGGGCTCGTGGCGGGCGGCGATTTCGACCGCCTGCTCGTCCGTCCGCGCAGCACGGCGCTGCAAGTGCTCGGCTCGAAGTTCGAGTTCACCCGCTTCGGCCGCCTGCTGCAAAGTATCATCGTGCTCGTGTGGGCTTTAACCAACCTGCCGGTCGCGTGGAACGCCGCCAAAGCGGTAACGCTCGTTATGATGGTCGCGAGCGGCGTTCTCATTTTTACAGGCATCTATATGCTGGCCGCAACGCTGTGCTTCTGGACAATCCAGGGACTGGAGGTTGCCAACATCTTCACGGACGGCGGACGGGAGATGGCACAATATCCGCTGAACATTTATCAGAAGTGGGTCACCGTATTTTTCACGTTCATCATTCCGTTCGGGTGCGCCAACTATTTGCCGCTGCTGTATATTTTGGACAAGGCTGACGGCCACGAAGTCATGTACATGCTAGCTCCGTTTGCCGGCGCTCTGTTTCTGCTGCCCTGTCTGCTCGTCTGGCAGATAGGCGTACGCCATTACCGGTCGACCGGGTCTTGACGCCGCATCATACATAAAGTTCGCTGCGCCCCAATATCATCTCTAGGTAAGGAGTCGCCGAGTGAAGACGGACAATGTGGCGAGGAGGTCCAAGATGATTGCGCTGCGTTGGAAAGAAGGGCCGGGCGAAGCGGGCGGCGGGGGCGATCCGCCAGGCGGTCAAAGCGGCGGTGTGCTGGCGGTCGGGGCCGGACCCGTTTTGCTGTCGCTGGCGGAATCGCTTTTCGACACCGGCTTGTCGAAGCTGCACCTGCTGGTTACGGATGCGGCGCCGACGGATCGGCAGCGGCTGGAGCAGCTGTTGGAGAGCGCCCGCCGAACGGATCCCGGGGCGGAAGCGGAGCTGGAACTTGTGCAGCTTGCGGACAAGGAAGATGCACGGAACATGTGGCGGGAGTCGGTACGGCCGTTCCGGCACGTTTTGTATGTGTCGCAAACGGGAGATGCGGAGGAGCTGCGAGCTCTTCATGCGGTTTGCAGGGAGGAGCGGAAAATGCTGCTGCCTGCCGTGTGCATAGGGCGGACCGGAGTGGCCGGTCCGCTCGTGCATCCGGACAGCGGCGTATGCTGGGAATCGGCGTGGCGCCGCATTCGCTGTCCCGTCCCGGACGAAGGCGAGGACGCGCAGCCTTGCTCCGAAGTTGCCGGGGCGATGCTCGCGAACGCCATCGTCCATGAATTGTGGAATACGGCTATGGCCGAAGGCGAAACGCCAGCAACGAACCGCTTGTTCATGCTAGATTTGGACACGTTGGAGGGGGACTGGCACGCTTTCGCGCCCCACCCGCTTGTGGCGCGCTGCCCGCCGGCCGAGTTGGTGCGCGATCCGCTTTACCGGCCGGAAGGCGGCGCAGTCGCAGCGGAGCCGGAGCGGCTGCTCCGTTATTTCGCCAGCTTGACGTCGGAGCGGACGGGAATTTTCCATGCGTGGGAAGAAGGGGATTTGCTGCAGCTGCCGCTTTCCCAGTGCCGCGTTCAGGCGGCAGACCCGCTGGCGGACGGCCCGGCCGGGCTGCTGCCGGAGATGGTGTGCGCGGCCTTCACGCATTTGGAAGCGCGCCGGGAAGCCGGGCTGGCAGGCATCGAAGCTTACGTATCGCGGCTGGCCGGCAGGCTTGCGGCAACGCTGCCCGGCTGCGGGGAGCTATTGCAAGCAGACGGCGCAAGCCAGGAGCCCGCCATCGCCATCGGGGCCGGGGAGACGTTCGCGGAAGCCGTGTGCCGCGGCCTGCAAACGTGTTTGACCGAGCGGCTCAAGAACGGTTGTCCGTCGCATGGCATGCCCAGCATCCGAGCTGCCCGGCTTGGCAGTATAGACGACGAGCGCTGCCGCTATTATTGGGAAGCGTTGACCGCGCTGCGCGGAACGCCTGCGGCCTGCCTCGGCGAGGACGTCTGCGGCTTCCCTGCGGTATGGATAGGAACCGAAGGGGAATGGCATTGCGGCGTGGATGCCAACGTGACGCTGGCGCTGCGCAGAGCGCTGCTGCACGCGTTGCGGCAGGCGCAAAATCGCGCGTTCGATCGCGCCGGGGGCGGCTCTGGCTTGCCGCTCCTGCGTCCGGAGCAGCACGAGCCGATCCGCGTTCCGATTCCTTCCGTCGAACAAACTACGCACACAGAGACGCTGCGGTCGGCTATTTCCATTTTGGAGCGAAATGGCAAGAGTCTTTTCGTTTGGGCATGGCCGGCCGACCCGGCGTTTGTCGGGGCGCCGGTGCAAGTCGTCGCTACGCTGCTGGGGGAGGTGGTGCCGCAATGAACGGCAACGTTGCGGTTGTCGGAACCGGATTTATGGCCGACTCGGTGTGCAGACAGCTGAACGGGCGATGTAATGTCGCTCGTTATGCCGATATCGCGGAAGGGGTGCCGCAAGCGGCGGAGCTGGTTATCGTGGCGGACGATGAATTGCCTTCCTCCGGCTATTTCGAGACGGAAGAGGCGATGCGGCAAGCCGGCGTCCAATGGCTGCGCGGCTTCGCAGCGGCGGAGCAAGGCGTCGTCGGACCGCTCGTGCGGCCGGACCGGCCGGGCTGCTCTCAATGCGCGGACGACCGGCGGCTTACGGCGCGAGGCGATTTCGGCGGGGCGCCGCCATTGCTGCGGGAAGCGGACGGAAAGTCCCGCCACGCGGGCGCTTTACGTGCCGGCTTGCGGCACATCTCCCATTTGCTTGCGGCGGAAACGATTCGAGTGCTGCAGGGCCGCCGGGCCCATACCGAAAATCATCTGTATCTTATCGACCTCGGAACGCTCAAAAGCTCGCTCCATGCCGTGCTGCCCGACCCGCTTTGCCCGGTATGCGGCGGGGTACCCGACGACTCGGAGCAGCTAGCCCGTATTTCGCTGCAGCAGAGACCGAAATGGAGCCCGGACAGTTACCGCTGCCGTCCGCTGCACGGCCTGAAAGAAACGCTGCGCCAGTATGCCGATCCCGAAACCGGCCTTATCAACGCCATTGAACCGGATCTCGTCTCGCCGTTTGCCGCCATGAACGCGAACGTGCCGTCGTTCACGATGGGGGACGAAGTGACGGCAGGGCGCAGCCATCGGTACGAGGAGAGCCGCCTGACCGCCATACTTGAAGGTTTGGAGCGGCGCTGCGGCCAAGCTCCGCGCGGCAAACGGACGGCGGTCCGCGGCAGCTACAACGATGTAGCCGGCCATGCGCTCGATCCCGCCAAGGTCGGCCTTTATTCGCCGGAGCAGTACGCGCTGCCGGATTTTCCGTTCGAGCCATACGACCCCGACGTCCCGCTGGATTGGGTGTGGGGCTATTCGCTCGTGCAGGAGCGGCCGATTTTGGTGCCGGAATGTCTCGCTTATTATTGCGCGGAGTACGGTGACGGCTTCGTCCAGGAAGGCTCGAACGGCTGCGCGATAGGCGGATGCATAGAAGAAGCTATCCTGCACGGGATCATGGAAGTCGTCGAGCGCGATTCGTTCCTGCTCACTTGGTACGCACGTCTGCCGGTTCCGCGCCTCGACCCGCTTTCTTTCGGCGACCGGGAGCTGCGGCTCATGATCGGCAGGCTGCGGGCCGTAGCAGGGTATGAGGTGCATTTGTTCAATACGACGATGGAGAGCGGCATTCCGAGCATATGGGCGGTGGCGAAAAGCCGGGAGCCGGGAAAAATGAATCTCGTCTGCGCGGCCGGAGCGCATCCGGATCCGCTGCGGGCGGCGAAAAGCGCCATTCACGAACTGGCTGGCGCGGTGCTCTGGCTCGAGCGCAAGCTCGCGGAGCATCGGCACGAGCTTGTGCCGATGCTCGACGATCCGTCTCTGGTGCAGCGGATGGAGCATCACGCGTTGCTGTACGGGCTGCCGCAAGCGGAAGAGCGGCTTCTGTTTTTGCTCGATGAACGGCGGCCGCTGCGCACTTTTGCCGAGGAATTCGCGCCAAAGGCAAGCCATGCGGATTTAACTGACGACCTCCAAGACATGATCGGCGTATTTCGAAGCTTGAACCTCGACGTGATTGCCGTTGACCAGTCGTCGCCGGAAACGGCGCGCAGCGGTCTGCATTGCGTCAAAGTGCTCATTCCGGGGATGCTGCCCATGACGTTCGGACATCAGCTTGCCCGCCTGAACGGGCTGGAGCGAGTGCTTCGGGTTCCGGCGGAGCTCGGATACGCGCAGAAGCCGCTGACGATGGACCGGCTCAATCCGCATCCGCATCCGTTTCTGTAACGGCACCCGAAAAAAAACGCCGGCCGCCCGGAACAGCTCCGGGCAGCCGCGTTTGGGTGCCAATCGGCTTGGCATTAATAACCGAGGATCGTGCGGCTCACGATGACCAGAAGAATGAACAGCACCAAAATAGCAGCCGTGCTTGTGAAGAGGCCATAACCGGCACAACTTGCACAACTTGCACCATAACCTACGCCCATGTTCAAACGCTCCCTTCTTAATGAAATCGCACTTGCGTTATAATCTTATGTACGTTTTGCGGACTTTGCTTGTATAAACGCCCGGTTCTCGAAGTTTAGCCGCGAATTGAAATCGAATGGGCAAGTCCGCAAGTTCGCGGATTGCCTTAAAAAATTTTGGGACATAGTCGCCAAGTCTCTTGCTATAATGATAGTAAATAAGTTCCAATAGAAGAAAGGGATGCGCTTTCATGAATCCAATTGTACAAATTTCGCTTGATCTGACGAGCATAGAAGAAGCGCTGGACATGGCCAGGGTGGCAGTGGAGGCCGGGGTGGATTGGATCGAGGCGGGGACGCCGCTGCTGCTGGCGGAAGGTTTGCATGCGGTCGAAGCTTTGCGGCGCGCTTTTCCCGAACACCCGATTGTGGCCGATTTGAAGACGATGGACGGAGCCTATTTGGAGACCGAAATGATGGCCAAGGCCGGCGCCACGCACGTTGTCGTCATGGGTGTCGCTCATCCGGCGACGATTCGCGCCGCAGTGAAGGCGGCACGGCAGTACGGAATTTCTGTCATGGGCGACATTCTCGCTGCCCCCGATCCGGTGGCATGCGCCAAAATGCTGGAAGAGAACGGTGTCGATTACATTATCGTCCATACCGGTTTCGACGAGCGGGGGGAGGACCGTGAGCGCACTCCGTTCGACCATTTGCACGAAGTCGTTCGCGCCGTATCCGTGCCCGTTCAGGCCGTCGGCGGACTATCGATCGACCAGGCCGCGGAAATGCCGAAGCACGGCGCCCCGCTTGTCGTTATCGGCGCACCGCTCGTCATCGATAAGCGGCAGTTTGCGCCGAGCGCGGACCGGGAGGAATTGAAGCATATTTTGCGTCAATTCGTCGAAAGGGTGAAGAACGGATAACGGATCGCAAGAAAGGAGGTGGAATCGCCAGCATGAGTGCGGAGGCGCGAATTGCAGTATTTCCGAAAGGGCTCATCGACGACTTGTCGACAGGCGCCATGAGCTTGCCGGAATGGATCGGAATGGCGGCGACGCTGGAGGCGGACGGATTGGAGCTGTACCCGAAATTTCTGCGCGACACGGCGCTGCCGGCGCTGCTCGAAGTGAAGGCGCTGGCCGAGCGCCACAAGCTGCAAATCCCGATGATGTGCGCATCGCCGGATTTTACTCACCCCGATCCGGAATTCCGCGCGGGCCAAATCAAGCATATGCAGCACATGATATGGGCGACCGGCGTGCTCGGTCCGGAGTCGTTCCGCAGCTGTCGGGTGCTGTCCGGGCAGCGGCGGCCGGACGTGTCGCGCGAGGACGGCATCCGCTGGACGGTGGAGGCGATCCGCGAGCTGCTGCCCGTCGCCGAGCAGCATGGCGTGCACCTTGTCATGGAAAACCATTATAAGGACGGATTCTGGACGGCGCCCGAGTTCGCCCAGAAGGCGGACGTATTTTTGGACATCATCGGGCAGATCGACTCGCCCTGGTTCGGCGTCAATTACGATCCTTCCAACGCCATCGTAGCGGGAGAAGACCCGCTGTGGCTGCTGCGGCAAGTGAAGCACAGAGTCGTCACCATGCATGCGAGCGACCGGCACCTCAAGCCGGGGTTTAGCCTGGAGCAGCTGCGGCAGCACGATTCGGCCGGTTACTCGTCGGCGCTCGTGCACGGCGTCATCGGCGAAGGCTTGAACGATTACGACGCCATATTCGCCGAGCTGCGTTCCGTCAATTTCCGCGGCTGGATTTCCATCGAAGACGGTGTGAACGGCTTGGACGAAATGCACCGGTCGGTCGCTTTTATAAGAAGGAAAATTTCCGAGCATTTGCTGTGAGGGGCGGTGGCCAATTTGAAAGCGATTACGATCAGCAGCGGCAAGGAGCGGGCTAACGTTGCGCTCGCGGACGTTCCGAAGCCGGTTCTGACAAGCGCGGAAGACGTCGTCATTCGAGTGCTCTGCGTCGGGCTCGACGGAACGGACCGGGAAATCATCGTCGATAACTTCGCACGTTTTCCCGAAGGCAAGTCGGACATGATTATCGGGCACGAATTGCTCGGCATCGTCGCGGAAGCCGGCGCCGAATCGGGCTTGTCGCGCGGAGACGCGGTAACGGCGCTCGTCCGCAGGCCATGCGGCGACGAGAGCTGCGTCAATTGCCGCAGCGGCCAGCAAGACTTTTGCCGAACAGGGCTCTATTTGGAGCGGGGCATTCAGGGCGCCGACGGGTTTCTGTGCGAATACGTGGCGGAGAACGCCAAATATGTCGTCAAAGTTCCGGCTGAATGTTTGCCGTACGGCGTTCTGGTAGAGCCGCAAAGCATCGTGGAGAAGGTGTGGAACGAGGCGCAAATCATTCAGCAGCGCATGCTGTGGCAGCCGCGGACGGCGCTCGTTACGGGCTCCGGGCCGCTCGGCCTGCTGGCGGCGCTGACGTGCCGGACCCTCGGCATGGACGTCTACGTATGGTCCAAATCGCCGGAAGGCAGCTTGAACGCAGACATGATCCGCAGCATCGGCGGACATTACCGGCAAGCCGGCGAATCCGCTCCGGGCGAGTTTGCTTCCGGGCTGACGGAATACGCGCAGCAGCTGGGCACCGGCTTCGATATGATCTGGGAATGCAGCGGCTATGCTCCGCTCGGTTTCGAGGTCATCCCCCTGCTCGCCCATAACGGCATTGTGGCGCTGCTCGGCGTCACTCCGGGCCAAGGGAGGCTGAACGTGCCGAGCGATATGATCTACCGGGAAATGGTCGCCAAAAACAAATGCATTATCGGCTCCGTGAACGCCTCGCGCCAAGATTTTGCAACTGCCATCCAGCGTCTGTGCACGATCGAACAGCAATATCCCGGCATGCTCGGCAAGCTGCAGACGAATCGTCTGACGCCCCGGCAAGTGCCGGAGATCGATTTTTCCCGCATTTCGATCAAAGCGGTCGTGGACTTCGTTTCCCCCGCCGAGTGGGCTTCTCTTCTTTGATTGGCGGCGACGGCGGCTCTAGTACAACATATCGCCTATAGGGAGGTATTCAGCGCTATGAGCAAAGCAAAAAAGCAAATCCGGGTCGGCATGATCGGCTACAAATTTATGGGGAAGGCGCATTCTCACGCGTACCGGGACGTTCCGTTCTTTTTTGATCCCGACGGGGTTCCCGTCATGCAGGCGATTTGCGGGCGCGACGAGGCGGGCGTGAAGGCGGC
This sequence comes from Gordoniibacillus kamchatkensis, assembly GCF_000829455.1. Classification (GTDB taxonomy): domain Bacteria; phylum Bacillota; class Bacilli; order Paenibacillales; family NBRC-103111; genus Gordoniibacillus; species Gordoniibacillus kamchatkensis. The sequence continues at coordinate 43,059 of NZ_JXAK01000014.1, read as the reverse complement.
GGCGGACAAACTGGGCTGGGCTTCCTACGAGACGGACTGGCGCAAGCTGATCGAACGCGACGACATCGATCTGATCGACATCGGCGCGCCGAACAACGCCCATGCGGAAATCGCCATCGCCGCCGCCAAAGCCGGCAAGCACGTGCTGTGCGAAAAACCGCTTGCGATGAACATGGAGGAAGCGAGAAGCATGCTGGAGGCGGTGCAAGAGGCGGGGGTCGTCCATATGATATGCCACAATTACCGCTTCGTCCCCGCCGTCCAATACGCCAAAAAGCTGATCGACGAAGGCAGGCTCGGCAAAATTTACCACATACGGGCGAACTATTTGCAGGACTGGATTATGGATCCGAACTTCCCCTTGGTGTGGCGGCTCAAAAAAGAAGTGTGCGGCTCGGGCTCGCACGGCGATCTCGCCGCCCATTCGCTCGACTTGGCCCGCTATCTGGTCGGCGAATTTAAAGAAGTGAGCGGGATGATGGAGACGTTCGTCAAGGCGCGGCCGGTCGGCGAGATGAGCGGGGGGCTGAGCGCGAGCGTCAAAGGAGGAGATCTCGGGGAAGTCGACGTCGACGACGCCTCGATTTTCATGGCGCGGTTCGAGAACGGCGCTGTCGGCGTCTTTGAAGCGACACGCTTTGCCGGCGGCCACCGCAACGGCAACCGGTTCGAGATCAACGGCGAGAAAGGCTCGATCCGCTGGGATATGGAGCAGATGAACACGCTGGAATATTATTCAGCGGAAGACGAGCCGGGCCTGCAGGGCTTCCGCTCCATCAACTGCCAGGAAGCCGTCCATCCTTTTGCGGGAGCTTACTGGCCGCCTGCGCATCTGATCGGCTATGAGCACACGTTCATCAATTTGATTTCGGAGCTGATGAACGGCATCGCAAACGGCGTCAAGCCGGCGCCGAGCTTCGAGGACGGCTTGAACAATCAGGCGGTGCTCGAAGCGGTGCAGCGATCGGCCGAAAGCGGCCGCTGGGTGTCCATAGCGGAAGTGAAATAGCGCCTCGGGCTATACCCGGCAAGTCCGCTTGTGATACACTGTTACCGATAACAACAATTGCCACAGGGGGGCGGCTATGCGTATCCGGATCATGACAGATTTGCACTATACGCATCACGCGCACATAGCGGTGCGGGATTCGTTTTACCGGGCGTATTTGCAAAAGTTTTTCGAAGACGGGCCGGAAGCGGATCTTTACGTATCGTTAGGAGATTTGACGCAAAACGGCACAGAGTCGGAATACCGCTCCGTGTACGGCATGATCGATTCTTTCGGCCGCCGCGCCTCGTTCGTCCATATTCCGGGCAACCACGATTTGCTGGAGGCGAACGCCGCGCAGACCGAAAGCTGGGCCGGCACGCCGCCGATCCGGGACGGGTTCGGGTGCATCGAAAACGATCTCGCCGTGCTCGTCTTTCTCAACAGCTGCCAAGCGAGGAAGCCGCACGACTGGGGCGGCCGCCTGAACGACGTTCAGACGGAGCTGCTCAGGCGCAAGCAGGCTGAGGCGAACGGCAGGCCGCTGCTCGTTTTCGCGCATCACCCGCTGCCGAATACGACGGCATTATCCGACGTCGAAATGATGCGGGTCGAGGAAGCGGCTTCCCTGCTGGCCGTCATGAGCGAAGCGCCCGGACCGTGCCTGTGGTTCAACGGCCACAATCATATCCAGTCCATCGTGCGCAAGCGGCAGTGGACATACGTGCAGACCGCTTCGGCCATCTGCCTGCCCTGCTGGCGGGAAGTTGCCGTAACGGGCGGTGCCGTGACCGTAACGACGGCGACAGTGGACGATCCGGCCATTCGCGAGCTGGCCGCGCAAAGCCTTACCGGCTTCGGCGGCTTTCACCGGGTGCCGCCGGCGCAAGCGGCGGGAGAAGACCAAGATCGTTCCGCCATCATCCATCTGTAAAAGGCAAAGCGCAAGCTTCCGCAATGCGGCGGCTTGCGCTTTTTTTGTACGATACATAGGGAGTTCCGGGATGCAAGGCTGAACGGAATTGGCAAAATTTTGCGCAAAGACGGGGACAATTCGCGTCATTCCTGCACATGATATTAGGAAGCGCTAACAGTGGTTATGCTTCGAAACCGGTTCCTTGCTGGGAACGTGGAGGAGGTATTTGCCATGTTGTTGGAAAGCTATCAGGTGCTGGAGCGGCTGCGTTTGCCTCACGGCTTGTATATTGCAAGCCCGTCCGAGCAATACAGCTACGTATGGCTTCGCGACTGCGTCTACATGTCCATGCCGTTTCTGAACAAACCGGGAGATGTTTACGAAAAGGCGTATCACCGTATGCTCGATCTGTTTCGGGAATATGAGTGGAAGCTTGACATTTTATGCAGGCACAAACCGACTTGGGAATGGGAGTATATCCACGCCAGATACCGGGCGGACGACGTGACGGAAATTCATGATCAGACCTGGGGACATGTACAGCATGACATGATTGGCGCCGTTTTGTTTGGCATCGGATCCGGATTGCAGGCCGGCAGACCGATGCTGCGGGATGAAAAAGACAAGGAAATCGTGCAAAAGCTCGTGCAATATTTGCAAAATGTTCAATATTGGTGCGATCCCGACAACGGAATGTGGGAGGAACGGCGGGAGGTGCACGCATCGTCGGTCGGCGCCTGCGTAGCCGGGCTGAAGGCGGTTGAATCCATCGTCGACGTGCCCGATCATCTGGTGAAGGCCGGCTTGCGCACCTTGTTCGGGCTGTTCCCGCGGGAAAGCAGCGACCGTTCGGTCGATTTGGCGCAGCTAAGCCTCATCTACCCGTACCGGCTGTTTACAGGGCTTCTCGGCGAAATGATCGCTGCTCGCGTAGAACGGGAGCTGCTGCGCAAGAGAGGGGTTATCCGGTACCGCGGAGACAGCTATTACAGCACGCTGGAACAGGAGCACGGACGCGGGCATCCGCCTGCGTTCTACGAGGGGACGGAGGCGGAATGGACGTTCGGGTTTCCTTGGCTCGCTTTGTGCGCGCTGGAGCTGGGGCACCGGGACAAAGCCGAAGCGTACGTCCGCCGGACCGAAGACATCATGCTGAAGCCCGGCGTTTTGCCGGAACTGTACTACAGCGGGACGCCGGTGCCGAACCCGAACACGCCGTTCGGCTGGAGCGGCGCCATGTACATTTTGGCCAAGGAAGCCGTGCAAAGCAAGTACGAGAAAAAAATATGAAAGTTTGAAAAAAATTTTACTGGTAGACGCCTTCGGGCGTCATTTTGTTTTTTAGACATACTTTTGGTTTCCGGGTTATATACATCTTATTGCATTTCGGGCGACGGCGCCCGAATCCTCCGGAGCTTATCCGAGCGGTAAAGGGCGGAGGGGGGATACACGTACAGAAAGGGGGGAACGCATGGAAAATCAGGTGATGGCGCCCGAAGAGCGGACATTTGACTCATTTTTTGAAAACTATGAAAATGACAGGCTGGTCGTTCTTGTCCGCGATCCGTACACGCTTTATGCGTACTGGGCCTGCACCGGCTTCAGGCGCAGGGCGGCCGAACGGCTTTTGGGCTGCCGCTGGGAGGAGATGCGCCATGCGCTAAGGGTGCACGATGTGAAATGGCTGCAGTTCGAAGGCGAACAAGACAATTGGCATCGGGAGCTTGCAGTGCATTCGGCGGGCGGTAAAGGCAGCACGTTCATAAGCGCGCTCCAGCCCGACTCGGCTTATATCGCCGACTTCGGGGTCAAGACGGCAGACGGTCGCTTTGTCGCGCTGCTGCGCTCCGAACTTGCCCGCACGCCGCCGGACGGGGTGGAGAACCTACAGCCGGCGCCAATGTTGCAGACGGATCATACCGCCGGGCAGAAGCTTCCGGGATGGTGGAAGCAGTTCGACGGCTATACGCTGAAAGATTCATAACTTACTGGGACGGGGGAAACCGAGTTTGGAAAAAGGATTTGTGGCGCTCGTGCTCCACGCGCATTTGCCCTACGTGCACCATCCGGAAAGCCGGAAGGTGCTGGAGGAGCAGTGGTTGTTCGAGGCGTTGACCGACACGTACTTGCCGCTACTGGAGGTGTTCGAAGGGCTCGTTCGTGACGGAATCGGTTTCCGCATCACGATGTCGCTGTCGCCTACGCTTCTCGGCATGCTGCTTCGCCGCATTTGCAGCATACCTATGTGGAATACCTGGACCGTTTGATCGCCTTGTCGGAGCTGGAGCTGGAGCGTACCCGCAGCGATGCCGCGCTGAACGGTTTGGCGGACATGTACCGCAGCCGATTCGTCCGCTTCCGCAGCAAGTTCGTTTCCGATTATGGCAGTAATGTAATCGAAGGCTTCCGTCAGGCGATGGAAGCGGGAGGCCTTGAATTGATCACGTGCTCGGCCACGCACGCGTTTCTTCCTTACGTGCAGACGGAGCAGGCCATTCGAGCGCAGCTGGAAAACGCCGTACGGGAATATATCCGCCATTTCGGCAAACCGCCCCGCGGCATTTGGCTCCCGGAGTGCGGGTACCGCGAAGGGCTGGACCGGCTGCTCCTGGAATACGGCTTCGAGTATTTTTTCACGGATACGCATGCGGTGCTTCACGCCCGTCCCGCGCCGGATTGCGGCGTGCACGCTCCGGTCATGACGACGCACGGGGCTCAAGCATTCGGGCGGGATCCGGATACGTCCCGCCAAGTATGGAGCTCGCTCGAAGGCTATCCCGGCGATTACGATTACCGGGAATATTACCGGGACGTCGGCTTCGAGCTGCCGTATGACGAGATTCGGCCGTATTTGCACCCGAGCGGCGTCCGGCACAATACCGGCTTCAAATATTGGCGCATTACCGGACGCGAGGAAAAAGAACGGTACGACGTGCAGCGCGCTGCGGCCAAAGCCGCAGCGCACGCGGACCATTTCGTGGCTGAGCGGATTCGCCAGGCGGAGCGGCTCGCGGCCTGCGGACTAAGCCGCAAGCCGCTGATGACGGCGTCGTACGACGCCGAGCTGTTCGGACATTGGTGGCACGAAGGGCCGCAATGGATCGATGCGCTGTGCCGCAAGGCGCATGCGGAACCGGACGGCATCCGGCTGCTCGCGCCGCCCGATTATTTGCGCGAGTACCCGGAGTCCTCCTGCGCGGAGCTGGCGTTCTCCAGCTGGGGGCGGGGCGGATACGGCGAGGTGTGGCTCGGGGAGCCTAACGCGTGGATGTACCGCCATCTGCACCTCATGGAAGAACGGATGGCGGAGCTGGCCGGCCGCTTCCCTGAGGCAGACGGGCTGCGGCTTCGCGCGCTGAACCAGGCGGTGCGCGAGCTTCTTCTCGCCCAGAGCAGCGACTGGGCGTTCATCATGGACAGCCGCACGACCGTCGAATACGCGGTACGCCGCTTCAAGCGCCATGCCGTCCGGTTCGAGCGGCTGTACCGGGCGTGACGGACGGAACGCTCCGGGAGCCGGAGCTGGCGGAGATGGAGGCGCAGGACGCCGTTTGTCCGGGCGCCGACTATAGCGTGTTCCGCTCGCAGCAGGAACCGGCCGCTTCGCCAAGGAAGGCAGCGCTCCGCACGGCGCAGCAGGAGCCGGCGGGTACGCAGGAAGGCGGGCGGGTTCAATCAGACGGCGGATGCGCAGGCGGACGGCTCTTGCCTGCGCCGCAAGCGGCAAGCGCTCCTTTCGCGGCTTCCGCGGATCGGACCGGGCGCAGGGTGATCATGCTGTCCTGGGAGTTTCCGCCGATGAAGGTCGGCGGGCTGTCCGCCCACGTCGAGGCGCTGAGCCGGGAGCTGGCTGCCCAAGGCACAGAAGTGCATGTGGTCACCTGCCACGCGGACGGTGCGCCGGCTCACGAAGAGGCGAACGGGGTGCAGGTGCACCGGGTGCGCACGTATCAGTCGGGCTCGCTGACGTTCATGGAATGGGTAATGCAGCTCAACCTGGCGATGTACGATTACGTCCGCACGTTGAATCGCCGGTTCGGTCCGTTCGATCTGCTGCATGCGCACGATTGGCTCGTCGGCGAAGCGGCGGTCCAGCTCAAGCGGGAATGCGGCCTGCCGCTCATCGCGACGATTCACGCTACCGAGCACGGACGCAATCACGGGCTGCATACCGACCTGCAGCGGTCGATCCACGCCCAGGAGCGGGAGCTGGCGCAAGAGGCGGAGCTCGTAATCGGCTGCAGCCGGTACATGGAACGGGAAATCAGGGAACTGTTCGGCATCGCGGAGCACAAATTGACGGTCATTCCGAACGGGGTCTTCCTGCCTGCAGCGCCCGCCGATCCGCAGCAAGAACGGGCTGCCGTGCAGGCGGCTTTTGCCGGGCCGGGCGAGCGGATCGTGTTTTTCGTCGGCCGCCTCGTCCGCGAAAAGGGCGCTCACGTGCTGCTCGAGAGCGCGCCGCTCGTATTGGAGCATTGCCCGCAGGCCGTATTCGTCATCGCCGGCAAAGGGCCGGCGCTGGAGGAGCTGCGGGCTCTCGCCGAATCGCTCGGCGTCAGCTCCAAGGTGCGTTTTGCCGGCTACATCGACGATGAAACCCGGAACCGGCTGTACCGCTGCGCGGCGGTCAGCGTGTTTCCGAGCCTGTATGAACCGTTCGGCATCGTCGCCCTGGAGGCGATGGCGGCGGGAGCGCCGCTCGTCGTATCGGGAACGGGCGGATTGCAGGAAATCGTCGATCACGAGCGCGACGGATTCACCGTGCTGCCGGGCGACCGCGCTTCGCTGGCGCATCATCTGATCCGCATGCTGCGGGACGAACCGTCCGCCGCTGCTATGGCCGCTCAGGCAATGCGCAAGGTAGCCGAACGATTCGGGTGGGCGCGCATTGCGAGTCTTACCGCGGACGCTTACGAGCGTCTGCCGAACAGCCGCAGGAAAGTACAATCCGAGCGGATCTATGCCGAGTTGAAAGTCTGAATCACTGCAAACATGCAACGGAGGATGATGGGATGAAGGCTGTCATTATGGCAGGAGGAAAAGGTACGCGCCTGCGACCGTTAACATGCAATACCCCGAAACCGATGGTGCCGCTGATGGGCCGGCCCGTCATGGAATATACGATCGATTTGCTCAAGGAGCACGGTATTTCGGAAATAGTCATAACGACGCAGTATTTGACTGACGTCATCCGCGGCTATTTTGGCGACGGATCGGATTTTGGCGTCAAGCTGCACTATTTCGAGGAGGAAACTCCGCTCGGAACGGCCGGGAGCGTCAAGCAGGCGGAAACGTTTCTCGACGAGACGTTTGTCGTCATCAGCGGCGACGCGCTGACCGACTTCGATTTGTCCCGAGCCATCGCTTATCACAGGCTTCAGGCTTCGTCAGCCACGCTCGTTCTGACCAGGGTGGACCACCCTTTGGAGTTCGGCGTGGTGATGACCGACGAGTCGGGGCGGATCATCCGTTTTCTGGAAAAGCCGGGCTGGGGAGAAGTGTTCAGCGATACGGTCAATACCGGCATTTATATTTTGGAGCCCGCCGTGCTTCGGCATGTACATTCGTCGGGGCCGTTCGACTTCAGCAAAGATCTGTTCCCTCTTCTTATGAGCAAGGATGTGCCGCTGTACGGCTACATCGCCGAAGGATATTGGTCCGACATCGGCAACCTGGAGCAATACCGGCAGGCGCAGTTCGATTTGCTGGACGGCAAAGTCAAAGCGGATATCCGGGCCAGGGAAGCGATGCCCCGCGTATGGATTGGCGACGGCGTGAAGCTGGACCGCACCGCGCTCGTCGAAGGGCCCGCTTATTTGGGCGCCGGGACGATCGTGGAGGAGGGAGTATCCCTCGGCGCTTACAGCATCGTCGGCGCCGGCGGCAGAATTGAAGCGGGTGCCTCGCTGGAGCGGGCCGTCTTATGGAACAACGTCAGCATCGGGCGCGGCGCTGAGGTGACCGGAGCTACTTTGTGCCGCAATGCCGCGGTCGGCAATCAGGCAGCCGTGCGCGAAGGCGCAGTCGTTGGCGATTCGGGCCGGATCGGCTTCAAAAGCGTCGTACAGCCCGGCGTAAAGTGTGGCCGTATAAATCGCTCGAATCGTACGCGGTGCTAAGCGAGTCGCTGATTTGGGGCGATCGGGCCGGCAAACGGCTGTTCGGGACGCACGGCGTGTCCGGCAGCAGCGGCGCCGACATGACGACAGGGTTCGCCAACCGGCTTGCGCTGGCGTTCGGATCCGTGCTTCAGCCCGGCGAACTGATCGGCATCGGCCACGACGGAAGCCCCTACGCGCGGCTGATCGCAGGAGCGATGGAGAGCGGTCTTCATGCATCGGGGGTGCACACGGTTTCTTTCGGCGTTTCTACGTCGGCCGTTTCCCGTTTTGCCACCTCGCAGCTGGAGTGCCGCGGCGGCCTGCACGTCCGCCGGCTCTCGGATGAAGAGCCGGATCGGCTGGCGATCGAGTTTCTGGACGAGGAAGGCCTCCCGCTTAGCCCCGATGCCGAGCGAAAAATCGAGAATGCGTATATCCAGGAGGACATGCGGCGCATGCCCGCCCACCGGCTCGGCCGGCGCAAGCCCGGCCAGCGCGCCATCGAGCTTTACGGCGACCGGCTGCTTGCGGCGCTGGAACGGCACGCCGTCCGCGATCTCGGCTATGTCGTGGTGCTCGAGCACGGCGGCGAGCCGTTCGACGCGCTGCTGAGCCGGATCTTCGAAGCGCTCGGCTGCCGCGCGATCAGGCTTCAGCGCGCGCCGTCCGCGCGCTCCGCAGCCGCAGCCGACCTGGCTGACTGCGTGCGCTGCAACGGCGCCGACCTCGGCGTGCGCCTCGACGCGGGCGGCCAAGTCGCGCTGCTCGTCACCGACCGCGGCGAGCCGGTTGGCGAAGATATGCTGTTCGTGCTGCAGACGATGGCGCAGCTCGAACAGCAAGACTCGCCCCTCGCGGTGCCGGTGAACGCGCCCGATATCGACTGGCTGCTAGGCATGGCGGTCTCCGGCGGCGTCGTCCGCACGAAGGCCGATCCGCGCGCGCTTATGGAGAGCAGCCGGCACGAGGGGCTGCACATTCACTTTGACGGCCTGTACAGCCTGGTCATGACGCTTCAGCTTATGGCTGTGCAGGGCAAGCGGCTGTCTCAACTGATCGAGGCCGTTCCGGCATTTGCCCTGTTCAAAAAGCAGGTGGAATGCCCATGGAACGAGAAGGGCAAAGTGATGCGTTTTTTAATGGAAGAAACGAAGGGGAAAAAAGTTGAATTGATCGACGGCATCAAAGTGTTCCACGACGAAGGGTGGACGCTCATTTTGCCCGATCGCGAAGAGCCGATGTTCCAAGTGTTCGCCAATGCCGATTCGCCGCAAATGGCGGAGGAACTCGCGGTCCGCTACGCGCAAAAAATCATGCACTTCCGTGAACGATAAAGCATGTGACATCGGCCATAGCCCCGCTCATGCAAAACGGCGCGCCCTCCGCAGCGTGGAGGGCGCGCCGTTTTCTTTTTTGGCCAAATTTGGCCCAATTAGGCGGTGTTGTTCTGTTTGGCAGGGGCAGGGGGGATCTGTTTAGTTATAACGAACACGTTCGCTGTACAGCGTCATGCAGGGCGCTATTAGGCGCCGCTTTGACGGAATGAACGTATAGAGACCGATGATTCCATGAACAGCGACGAAAATTCGTACGGATCGACCTTCGGGGCGCTAACGTCAGATTTATCCATTTTGGCCCAACATCAGTGCCCGCAACGTCTCTGTTTAGAGAACATGGGCTTTATTGCAGCTTACAGCAATGTGAGACACTTGAAGTATAATTTTGCCGCAACGGCAAGGATTTACTGCAAAGAACCCGAAGCAAAGAAATGCTTCAAATCGCGAATAAAACGGGAGCCGCAGCCGCAGCTCCCGTTTCAGTTCATTCAACTCGTTCTCAGTGTAAAGACCACCGCAGCTGTCTTGTTCAGCTATCGTACCCGGTAGCTCAATGCTTTTTTGCTGAGATTCCATTTTAAGACATCAGAAGTAAGAACCGAGGCGGAAGGTTTGCACCGGCATTCCCGTAAGTTCCTTCTTCCGGCTTCCGCCCGGTTCCGGTTGTATGCCTGATTGTTTTGCGACTCCTGCTCAAGAACCTCGAATTTCCGAGATGATGGAGCTGAGAAACTTTTGCTGTTCAACATTGGTTTTTTCACATAACCCCCATAGCAATTGATTCTCATGCTCGGTCAGATCCCGTTTGAGCGTTGAACTCATTCTTCGTTTCAAGTCGAAATACACGCCTCTTTCTTCGACCGCCCGAATATAGTGCCCGTCCGGATCGTAAAAGGTGAAATAACCGAAATCATTGGTAAATACAGGTTCGTTATCAATATGGGCTCCAGCTTGTTGAATCCGTTCATGCAAAGCAAGCAAATCATTCGTTAGTATCTCAACCATCGTCACGTGCCCCGTGCCGCTTGTGATAAAGAATGAACGAGGAAATACAAACTTCAATTGGGTGACATCTTCCGGCTTGGTTTCCATCAAAAAAATACCCGGGCCGTTTCCATTTTTCAATGCAACATGTGCCTCTCCAAACTGAAAATCTGCCGAATTCAATTCATAGCCCAACACATTGCAATAAAAATCTACCGACCTTTTCAAATCCGAGACCGGAAATCTCATGCAACAGTAACCGATAACATCCGCATTATTCGTTTTTTTGCTCAGCATATGCTACAGCCTCCTTTTTTAATTAGCTATTTTTCGTTGTGAATTACTAAATTTCACTTGCGTCTTCAGTACCCGGTCTCGCTTCCGTGCCGTTCTGCGTTCACGACATTCCTTGCCTGCGCCTTCCGCTTCTCGCCAATATCGCCTCACCTTCTTTAGTCTCGTCACAGGGAATGGGTTATCTCTCTAACATTCCTTGAGGAGGGGGATTATCTTCGGACGGGCGAACGCGCGATTATTGGACGATATCGTACAGCACCTTCGAATTGGCCCTATTTAAATTGACACCATTGGCAGGTGAAATCTAACGTGCGTTAGGAAATTTATTTTTTTGTACCTCGCAGCCCCTGCTAGAACGTGCAACATCTCGCCGCCATATGGGGGCTATTCGGTTAGTTCCTTCAAATTCTTAGTCATGATCGCCATTGCTGGTTCTCAGATCAATTCCGATTCCTTTTTCGTTAAAAAATTCCATAATCCTGCCAGATCGTTCAACGACAAAGCAGACTGCCGCGGCAGTCTGCATGATTACGCTATCGTATCCTTATGTTCAAAAACATTTAATGAACCAATTTAATTATCGATAAAATACCCAAATAAAAAAATAAACAAGCAAGTGAAATTAGAAAGGTTTTCGCCAGCCACCAAGGACTATATTTCATAAAAACTCCATAAATAAAACTCGACACGATATCGAATATAAATCCTAATAACGATAAATCACCCAACGATGGAAAGTTAGCGGAATGCTCAAGCACACCTTTCTTCTCATGGTTTTCTTTTGTTAAACGTAGTCCTGTTATCAAAATTCCGAATCCAATTGACCAACAAATTACAACAGCTATTAGCCACCACCATTTCATTGAAAATCTTACAGCCCCTTTTTTTCCTCTTTCCTGTTAAGCATCAAATCCATTATTTCCCCCAAAATGTAGCTTACGATACCTTATCGAAATTTATAATCGTGCAATCATGCCAGTTAGTAGAGTAGGAGTCCTTCACCCCTAAAAATAACGTCTATACAACTCTCTTCGTCGTTCGCGCAGTTGTGCAAATAGTTTCGCTTAGATAGGGAAGGTTTATTCTATATCTTAAGTTTTAATGCACGAGTGGTGCCGTTAGTTTAGTAATGGGGGTGATTTTCGGAATTATATCTCATTTTTTGGCAGGCCCTGTCCGGCGCACCGATATCATTTTCTATATTCGAACATACACACAGTATCGCGTACAGAAATATAGTCAGGAGTAAGAATCCCGAGAACTTCGCTATTTATACTTGTAAGGGAAGAGAAAGCTTATTTCGTGAAATAGATAAGCACATACAGAAAAACCATCTCATATAGCAAGCCAGCAGAAGATCACTTGTAAACCATCAAAGGACCAAAGATTATGCGAAGTAATTGTGTTTTAAAGCCATTATTTTTCCTCAAACCGGTGCGGTTCGCGACCATTGCCAAAAAAGGCGGAGCTCTGCCGAGTCTCCGCCGATTTCGTACCATATCCAACCTCATTCGATTACAGATACGCCCGCACGTATTGCTTCGGAATGTTGGTCTGCTCTTGTTTCAAAGCGATCGCCGCATGCGTCGCCCAGTACGGGTCTCGTAGCATGCCGCGGCTATCGCCACTAGATCGGCATCCCCGTTGCCGATGACGGCATCGGCCAGCATCGGATCCTCCAACATTCCCACCGCAACGACGGGGACGTTAAGGGCTTCTTTGATGCTCCGGGCGAACGGCACCTGATAGCCCGGATAGTTGCCGGGCTTTCTTTGCCCCGGCTGACCCTCCCCGCCTGAGCTGACATGGAATACATCCACGCCCGCGTCCCGGTAAGCTTCGCACAGACGGATCGCGTGGTCGATGTCATAGCCGCCGTCCGCGTATTCGACGGCTGAAATCCGGAAGAATAACGGCATGTCCGCCGGCATCGCTTTTTTCACGGCCTTTATGACCTGAACGCCGAATCGAGTCAGATCTTTCCCGTATTCATCGTCCCGCTTGTTGGTTAGCAAGGAGTGGAACTGATGAATCAAATACCCGTGAGCCCCGTGAAGCTCGATCGTGTCCACCCCCGCTTGGACGGCGCGCCGCGCCGCGTCGCCGAAAAGCTGCACCGTCCGTTCGATTTCGTCGGCCGTCATGGCACGAGGCATCCGGTAGCGGGAACCCGGGAACGCAATCGCCGAAGGGGCGACCGGCACTTCCGCATCCTCAGCCTTGCGGCCGGCGTGGGCGATTTGAATCCCGATTTTGGCACCGTGGGAATGAACCCCTTCGATGATTTTAGCGAAAGCGGGGATATGCTCGTCTGACCATAGCCCCAAGTCGTAATTCGAAGTGCGGCCGTCCGGTTCCACATCCGTCATTTCCATTATGATCAGGCCGGTCCCCCCGATGGCCCTGCTGAGGTAATGGACATAATGCCACTCGCCCGGCTTGCCGTCCTTGGCGGTAACGGAGTTTTGGAGCATGGGCGCCATCACAATGCGATTCTTAAGCTGCAGTCCTTTAACTTGATAGGAGGAAAACAAACGCTGGTCCAAATCGAACACCACCTGTTTAGAATTGTTAGTCGAAATCGGTCCCCGGTAATCGGTGCCTTACAGACGAACCGCTTGCCAGGCCTCAGCCTGCATGCGGACCTGCAGAGCCGCATGGACGAAAGCGCCGGAGGAGGGTCGCGCCAGGTCGCATGCGATGCTCATGCTTATTCCTCCTGGCCCCTGAACATGGTAAAATGAAGTGTAACGGAATATGGCTTCATCTTACTGCAACCTGACGATCTGAAGAAGAACTGCATTACTATTCATATCCCTGCCAATACCATTGCCAACCCTATAACTGACGAATCTAGTATTGATAGTATCAGTCTCAAAGGAGTGAACACCGACATGAGTGAGGAACAACGGCGATTGGAGATAGGTCAATTTTTACGATCCCGCAGGCTGCGGTTGACACCGCAGAGTGCCGGCTTGCAGCATGCCGATTTCACCCGACGGAGAACGAAGGGGCTCAGGCGGGAAGAAGTCGCGGCGCTCGCCGGCATCTCGCTGCCTTGGTATACTTCTCTCGAACAAGGCAGGGACATCAATGTTTCCGATCAGGTGCTCGACAGCCTGGCCCGTGTGTTGCGTCTGAACGGAGACGAACGTAAACATCTTTATCTCCTTGCCAGCCCGTCTCGTATCGCCAACAATCGGAACGACGATCAACCGGCCGTATCGGATTCGTTAAAATATTTGTTGGACCAGATGCCGTTATGTCCGGCATATATTTCTGACGGGAAAATGAACGTGCTGGCCTGGAACCAGTTGGCTGCCTCCGTCTTCGGCTCCTTCGAAACGGCTGACAGCCGCGAGCGCAATATGATCTGGCGCATGTTCATGCTTCCGTCATACCGGACGATGTTCATTGGCTGGGAAGATCTTGCCGGATCGCTGCTCGGCCATTTCCGAGCCATGTATACCCGACATATAGAGGATCCCTGGTATGCGGAATTTATTAATGAGATGACGGAAGGCAGTACCGAGTTCGCGGCAATGTGGGAGAATTACATAGTTGGATGCAAGAGCCAGCACCCCCGCGTGATTGCGCATCCCAGGGCAGGCTTGCTCAACTTGTCGACACATCTCTTCCCTGTTCAGAACAGCTCCTGTCAGTTCCTGAGCGTTTTTACGCCTGATTTGCAGGACGGCTCGGCCGGGCGTCTGGCTATATTGGCGGAAGAGTCGCTTTCTAAGCAAACGGCAACGGTTTGACGGAAGTGCCGGCCTATTCAACGAGCCGGAAGTTGTAAAGAGGTGGTCCCGGCACTACCTCTTTTTTTGATTATAAAAGAATTCTAAGGCGTGCATTTCTTCTCCACCAAGCAGCAGAATGCTTACTGTTTAATATTCCGACTGTGCAATATTGATTCGACGCTGTGTATTAGATGTATGTTGAATTACTCTTGCACCATCCAACTCATCTGGGATATGCATCTTATTCCCTCATCTTCGCACTATACTGTCCAATCGCAATAACGGATGCCGCGAGGTTAGCCGTTGAAGCTTTTTTTTCGAAAAAATAAATTATAAATCTATTTAAACGCCTTTTAAACTGGAGCTTTTATACTAGGTCAGTGTTCAATTATAAAAAAATCCAGAAAGGGGATGTGCATGTATAAAAAATTGTTAATTGCAGCTATTCTCGTTTCAGGCTTAGGGTATTTATTCGCATTAGCGGACGGAAACATGCTTTTGCGCTGGATCTTAAAGCCCGGAACCATCGTGCTCATGATTATACTGGCTTCAACGGCCGCAAGGGAGGTCGGAACCTACCGGAATTGGGTCATTGCAGGGCTGTTCTTTTCGGCTGTCGGGGATTCCTTTTTATTGATGCAGGGGACCGAATGGTTCTCTTTCGGAGTATTCTCATTCTTGATCGCCCATCTCATTTACATTTCGGCTTTTATCACCCGTTGGCGGTTTTCCGCGGTTCATCTGCTTTATCTTATTCCAATCGCGTTATATTCCTTTTTTCTATTGCGTGGTCTGCATGAAGGAATGATTACTAAAAATGCCGGTGGCATGTGGGGCCCGATCTTGATTTACGTGATCGTGATCTCCTTGATGATCTGGAGTGCAGTCATCAGCAGAAGCTGGGTTGCCATCACAGGAGCTATTCTGTTCTTTTTATCCGATTCATTGCTTGCATGGAACATGTTTGTTAATCCAATCCCATTAGCCGACTTTTGGGTTATGGTTACGTATTACACGGCCCAATTTATGATTGCGGCAAGTATCGAAAGGCCGCCACATCACAAAAACATGATAACCGCTTAGCAAGAGTCGATGCTTCCCTCTCTTTAAATCCGGGCATTATCTTTGGAGTTGCCGCGGCTGCAGCTCTTTTTGGTCCGTTTCGTTATCACGGTATTGAACTAACGTACCTCGTCGTAACAGATTATTTGATTAATGTATTCAAAACTCTCCAATGTTTTTTCCGTGACATCCGGCAACGGTCTATCCGATATAACTTCTCTTTTATAGAAGAGCACATTATAAAGCGGAAAAAGCCCTGTATAAAAGGGCTTTTCGTTTACTCAACTATTATTTTAATTTGTTATATTCCTCGTCCGATACCGGTTCTACCCATTCCGGTTTACCTGCAGTGATTGCAATATGTTCAAACCAGCTGTCTTTTGTAGCGCCATGCCAGTGTTTGACACCATCATGGGTAACAATAACATCACCGGCTTTTAAGAATTGAGCAGGTTTTCCTTCTTCTTGGTACCATCCTTCGCCACCAGTTACTAATAAAATTTGATATCCATCACGATGAATATGCCAGTTATTTCTGCATCCCGGTTCAAAAGTTACATTCCCAACACCAACATTCACTTTAGGATCAGCTACTAATGATTTAAGATAACTTTGCCCCACAAAATATTGTGCAAATGCTTCATTTTTTTCGCCCGCCGGGAAAATAACGCCATTTTTTACTTCTTCATGTTTTGCCATTTTAATTTCTCCTGTTTACTTTAATTTCCCGCCAACACCGGGAAGAAACTATGCTCACCATAATTCCGGATGTGCTCTACATTGTTCAAAGTCTCCATATCTGCATCGCTGATAACAAAATCAAGCTCTGCATTGTTTCTCATGTGATCCGGATTTGTCGTCTTAGGAATTACTACAAGACCAAGCTGGATATCATAACGTAGGCAAAGCTGAGCAACAGATACTCCATACTTATCAGCTATTACCTTAACTTCTGCATTATCAAGGACTGCACCGTGTGCAATTGGTGAATATGCCTCTACCAGGATGTCATTCTTTTGACAGACCTTGACTGTCGCAGAGCGGGCGCGCGTGCTGATCATCGAGTTGAGATATGGGCTGCCGTTGTACTTCGCACGGTACGCATGGTCGATGAGGTCGTTAATCTGTCCGTCAACTGGCTCGAAAGCGACATCCTTCGTCATGCCTGCGACCGTAGTCCTCCCTGCCTTCTGCCGTAATGCTGCCTGGTACCAACGTGAATTCTGCCCATAGTAGGCGCGCACGTACAGGGCGTTGTCAACCACGACAGACCATATCCAAGTCGGCGTGCCGTAGGTCTCTCCGTCCTCTCGGAAAGGCGAGATGTGCAGGTCATCAGCATCTGTTATCCTGTACAGTTCGTCTTTCGACCAAGTGTCCATTATGAATCCTCCTCGAAGCTAGGCATCATTATCCATTACCTTTGACATATTAAGCATTGATTGTATAATCAACTCATGTTTATAATTTTAAACGGAAACAGACTACTTTCAATCTTCAATTTCATGCGATGTGTGGATTACTGAACATATCATCAACAGTTGTTGGTTATCTAAGAAAGGTGATTTATAAAATGTCAAAAGTGGATAGAAGGGTTCTCAAATCTCAAGAAGCAATAAAGAAAGCAGTTCTTGAACTGATGGCAGAAAAAAACTTCGATGACATTACAATCCGGGATATTTCTGAACGGGCAAATGTTAATCGAGGAACGATTTATCTCCATTACACGGATAAATTTGATTTGCTTGATAAGATTATCGAAGAACATATAAATAATCTCCGGGAACTCTGCCAATCTGCTTCTGAAATGACTTTTACAGAAGGAAATTATGTATGGTTTGAATATTTTGCAAACAATCATTTATTCTTTTCAACAATGTTAAACACTAAAAGTGCAGCTTCTTTTCGTAGTCGATTCCTTGATTTAATCGTCCAAGAGTATAAGGTTGAAGTGGATGTAACCGAAGGAAAAAATCAAGGATTAAGTGAAGATGTGATTGTTCAATTTTTTGCGGCAGCGGTCGTGGGGGCTGTGGAATGGTGGTTCAGGAATGGAATGCCTTTACCGCCTCGTATCATAGCTGAACAAACAGGAGTGTTGTTAGATAGGAATTTGTAGTCGATTCTAAAAAGCAGCTCATGCAAGGAGCAGATGCCTTAGGCTAAATGCTCCTTGTTTGTATTAGAGTTTCATCACTTATTAAACTAACCTGCCCGTTTGTTGCGCGATGCAGCACAAAAAATACGGATGATATCCAGTACTTGCGACAATGAAATGCTTCAAATTTAGAACCGGCGGTAAATTAATGCTTAAAAAATGGTCAGCAAATATTTACATGATTAATTTCACGGCAAAATTATGATTCAAACTTTGGCAAAGAATGAATTCAAGTCACACAATGGTTGGTTTGCTTAAAGAACAGGTTCGCTGTACAGCGCCAAGCGGGGCGCTGTTAGGCGCCGATTTGACGGAATGTAGGTGCAAGGACCGATTGTACTCTACATAGCGACGAAAATTCGTACGGAGCGACCTTTGGGGCGTTAAGGGCCGGTTTTTTCATTTTGGCTCAAGATCAGCGTCCGAAAAGTCGCTGTTTAGCGCACACGGGCTTTAATGCAACGGTCAGTAGCACCTTTCCGGGACCATGCCATGACCCGAATTCGGGGGGGACTTGAGCCGCCTTATTGCAGCAATGGCTTGGTTTACAGGCAATGAGGCATTGCAGATATAGCAACACCCGAACGGACCGCTACCGTTCCATCAGCTGCCGCAGCTTGTGCTCGGTGGAAGAGTTCGGCGCCGGCGTATAGATGCTGCAGCGCAAATCGGCATCGCCCTGCACCTGCAACGAAGTGAGCTGGAACAGCATTTTGCCGGCTTTGGCATGGCGAAATTCGATCAGTACTTCCGGGGCGGAGCTGACTTCGCTTTGCTCCCATAGGCCCTTGAAATCTGGGCTAACCTGCCTCATATCGGCGAGAAAGCGGTCGTACCACTCGTCTTCCACGTATTGGCCGTAATAGGCGCGAAATATGGAGAGGAATCCCCGGACAAAATGCTCCCAGTTGACGGCCAGCCGCCTGAACTCTTTGCGCGTAAACAAGAGCCGGATCATGTTGCGCTGTTCCGCAGGAATCTGTTCGAAGTCCAAAAACACATGGGAGGCGGCCCGGTTCCAGCCGACGATGCGGCATTTGCGGTCGGATATGATGGTCGGACAGAAGCGGAGCTCCTGCAATATTCGCGACAAAGACGGGCTGATCTCCGCCATTTCTTCCTTCAGCGGTCCGGCCCCGTAGCTCGTATCCATAGCCAGCGCGTACAAATATTTGCGCTCGTCGGCGTTCAGCCGCAAAGCTAACGCGATCCGATCGAGCACTGACGCCGACACCTTGATGTCACGCCCTTGTTCGAGCCACGTGTACCACGTGGCGCTTACTCCCGCCAGCTGCGCGACTTCCTCGCGCCGCAGCCCCGGCGTTCTGCGGCGCGTTCCCGTGGGCAATCCGACGGCGTGCGGAGCGACTTTGGCCCGCTGCGCTTTGAGAAAAGCCGACAGCGCTTGAAGCCTTGTTTGATGATTCAACGACAGCTCCCCCTAGGTCTTATGGAATAAGAAAGTATAAGCTTCCTCGGGTACCTCCCTGATTCGGCATGAAAAACTTCCGCTAAAACGCGATCGCTCATCCTCGAAAATGCTGGATAGAAGTTTTACTTATGCTGGTATTAATTATACTATAATAAACTACAACTTGTAATAGGATAAAACGAGTGGCACAATAATTCCAACAAAAGCTGTTTGCAAGGAGGAACAAACGATGGAAAAAGTTGTAGTCACCGGAATGGGCGTCATTTCGCCGCTCGGAAACGATACGGAGAGCTATTGGCAACGTTTGGTACGCGGGGAATCGGGAATATCGCGCATCGACGCCTTCGATACTTCGCGGTATAAAGCAAAAATTGCCGGCGTTGTCCGCGATTTCGACGCCGAAGCGCGTTTCGGGCGCAAGGAAGCGCGGCGGCTGGACCGGTTTTGCCAGTTTGCGCTCGCAGCCGCCGAGCAAGCGGTGGATCATGCGGGTCTCAAGCTTGAGCAGGTGGACCGGGAGCGCGTCGGGGTGTATGTCGGCTCGGGAATCGGCGGCGTCGGGACGCTCCTCGATCAGCATAAGGTGCTGCTGGAGCGCGGTCCGGAGCGGGTCAGCCCGACGCTGGTGCCGATGATGATCGCGAATATGGCGGCGGCTGCGATCAGCATCAAGTACGGCACAACGGGTCCGACGCTGGCCCCGGTAACGGCATGCTCGATCGGGAATACGGCGATCGGCGAAGCGTTCCGTCTCATCCGCGCGGGCGGGGCGGACGTCGTTATTGCGGGCGGCGCGGAGGCAGCGATCACGGAAATATCGTTGGCAAGCTTCGGCAACGCCACGGCGCTGTCCGCCCGCAATGACGAACCGGCCCGGGCGAGCCGGCCGTTCGATGCGGGGCGCGACGGGTTCGTCATGGCCGAAGGGGCCGGCATTCTCGTGCTGGAATCGCTGTCCCACGCCTTGCGCCGGGAGGCACGGATTTATGCGGAAGTGATCGGCTATGGCGCCAGTTCCGACGCTTACCATATGGTCGCTACCCACCCGGAGGGGCTCGGCGCCTACCAGGCGATGAAAGCGGCGCTTCTGGAAGCCGGCATTCGGCCGGAAGACGTGGACGTCATCAGCGCTCATGCGACAAGCACCGACGTTGGAGACAGGTCAGAGACGCTGGCGATCAAAAAACTGTTCGGGGATTACAGCAGCCGCATCCCCGTTACGGCGAACAAGTCGATGACAGGGCATCTGCTAGGAGCGGCGAGCGCGGTGGAAGCCGTCGCCCTGGTGAAAAGCTTGCAGCATGGCGTCATTCCGCCGACGATAAACCAGGAGCAGCCGGATCCCGTCTGCGATTTGGATTACGTGCCGAACACGGCCCGCGAAGCGAAGCTGAACATTGGCATATCGAACTCCTTCGGCTTCGGCGGACATAATGCAGTCATCGTGTTGCAAGCCTATCCAAGCACGGTTCATTAACCCAGACATGCTGCGGCTGTCTTTCATACTATGATGAGAAATCATTTTGGGATGAAAGGCGGATGGAAGGGGTTATGGGGAAAAGGAAGGATCGCAAAGGAGTTAAGCGCATTCCGGTGAAAGGGTTTGTCGTCTCTTCTCCCGATGGCGAATCGAACCACTCGCACAAATTGTACATTACGTCCTGGGACGGCAGGCCCGTTCATGTGCATCCGTTTGCGGGAACGACTTCGTTCGATGTCGGACATGACCATCAGTATGCCGGGATGACCGAGCCTGCACCGAGCGGCGTGCCGCATGTGCACGCCTATTATGCGCATACGTCGTTCGACGACGGCCACAGCCACATCATCAAAGGTACGACAGGGCCTGCGATCGACTTGCCGGGAGGCGGACATGTTCATCATTTCGAAGGCTATACGACCGTGAACGGCAGAACGCCTCATACTCATATGTATCGGGGCACGACGGGAAGCGAAGACAGCTTTCTTTGAAATGAAGCCGGAGCCGGGAGGCACAAAAAGAAAAACCAGCTTATGCGCTTCCATCGCGCCGCGCATAAGCTGGTTTTGTTTCCATTTACGCCATAGGCCGGCATCAGCGGCCGGATTCCTTCCTGACCTTGTAAGCGAGCCAGCGCCGGATGATGCTGCGCAGCTGTTTTTTGCGCGTCAGCAATAAACGGCGAATGAAGCGGCGTTCATTTGTACGGAGACAGCCGACCGGGACGCTGTCCAAAGCTTGGTCGATATGCGCCGGGGTGAGCTTCTCAATGCGCCGGACCATCGGATCCAGACGTTTCCAGGACGATTGCAGCCGCAGCAGCCCTTTTGGAGTATGATAAAACGTCCACAGCTTTTGCCAGAGCGGATTGTTCCATGCGCCGCGGGCCCATTTGCGCGGCGAGCCGTAAAGCGTATGCCCGTGATCGATCAAATACCACCGGTATTTCTCGTCGCCGGAGCTGCGGTACAGCACGAGATTTTTGCCTGAAGCCCGGTCGATGTTGGCGATCCACGCGTCGAATACGATCAGGGAGCGGAGCAGGTCGGCCCGCTTCACGTATTTGGCGGGATGCGACCGCACTGCTTCTCCTGCCTCGTTCCACGTTGTCACCTCCTTGGCCCTGGCGGCGACGGAGACGAGCCCTTTTTGCAGCCGGCCGTCAGGTCCGGCGACGGTAGCCAGCTCCAGCTTGGCGACAGGCAGCCCAAGCTTTGCCGCGAGCGCAGCGGCGATGTATTCGTTGGCGATCATCGGCCCCGAGAAGTACCACTGATCTTTCCTCGTAAATTTAAAATACCCGTTCCGGCCGGAGTGGCTTCGCACGACCCAAACTTGCCCTTGGCGTTTCGCTTTCCAAGCCCGGATCAGCTTCCAGCGATGTTCCGTCATTTTCGAGTCCCCTTCGCGTCACAATGTCGGCAAACAGCTCGCGATAGCGCGCGGCGATTTGCGGCCAGCCGAATCGTCTTGCCGTATCCAGCCCGTTTGCGATCCGTTTTCTCTTGAGCTGAGGCGAACGCCACATGCGCAGGATGCCGGCTGCAATGCTGGCTGCCTTCGCTCTCGGAATGACGGTGGCGTTGCTGTTGCTTACAAAACTGCGGAGACCGCCGCCGCGAGTCGATACGAGCGGGACGCCGTGAGACAACGCTTCGAGCGCTACCAGGCCGAACGATTCGTAGCGGCTCGTGACGACGACTGCGCCGTAAGAACGATAAAGGCGCTGCACTTTGCTCGGCTTCAGCTTCCCTAACCAGTTAAGATTGGAGCTGATACGAAGCCGGCCGGCCAGCCGCTTTAGCTTGGCCGTATAGGCCGGACCTCCTTTTCCGACGATAGCGAGACGTACTTTCGGCTTGTGGCGCTTGAGCAGCGAAACGGCTCCGAGCAGCTCTTCAATTCCTTTTATCGCGGTGAGCCGGCCGACGTAAAGCAGCCGGTTCGGATGTGCCTGGAGCTCCTTTACATCCTCTACAGCGGGCACTCCGTTGGGATCGCCTCAATGCGTTTTATATAGCGCGGATAGCTGCGCCTGATCATCGCTTTCTGCCAGCCGCTCGGTGCCGTGACGACGTTCGCTGCCCGGAGCAATTGCCGCTGGCGCATTTCCATCGGTTTAAGATTGCTTTGTTTCGGCTCGAGGCAAATCAGGGAGTGGCACGTGTAGACGAGCGGAATTTTATATTTTTTGTTGTAATATAGGGCCAGATCATCGCACTGGATGCTATGGACATGAATGATGTCCGGCTGCCCGAAGCCGTGTGTTTTCATCCATTTGGCAATGGGCCGGGCGTGGAACAGCTGCCTGGCGCTCGAATGATATTTGGAGCTGCGGGGAAATCGCACGACCGTTAACGATTCGCCGCTCTCTACCGCAACCCGGCGCGTATGTCCGGTTTTGCAAATGACGGTTACGGACGTATCGTTGCTGTTGGAGAGCGCGCGCGAAAGATGGGTCGCCACGACGCCGAGTCCGCCGACATTGTTTCCTTCATATTCGTTGGTCATCACCCATACTTTCATGTTCATCGGTCCTTTTTCGCGTAGCTATCCAGCTTATCGAGCAGCGGCGCCAGCTTGCGTTCGTCGGCAATAACAGAGCGGAGAGTTTGGGCGATTCGCCGCTGGCCCGCTTCGCCCAGGCGGCTGCAATGCCGAAGCAGCTTAACCGCTTTATGCGGAAACAGCAGCCACGCTTTCAGCATGTCGTAATCCGCGCGCCTCAGCTTCGATACGCTCTCGTAGCCGTCCAGAATCGCTCGTGCGGTATCGAACTGCCAGCCTTTGTTTTTGCAGGAAAGGCGGATCATGCGATACAGATCGTAAACCGGCAAATCGATTCGCAGCGTTTCAAAGTCGATCAGGTACACTCCCTGCGAGGTGATCACAAAATTTTTCGGACCGCTGTCTCCGTGGCAAAGCGTTCCGTTCGCAGCGGCTTTGCGGCAGAGCGATTTGTAATCGCTTCCCTTCAGCAGGCCCATCGCTCGTTCCGCTCTGTCGAGGAGCTCGGGACCGTACTTTTGCAGCACCTTGTTCAGCGGCATCGCGAGCCGGTTTTGCCGGGCTCTGCGGATTTGCCGCTGCAAAAAGGCTTCATGGGATCGCAGTTTCGACGGCCATTTGCCGAGTACACAATAAGCTCCGGCAGCAGGAGACGCCGCTTTGCGGCCGGCGATATGAAAGGTTGCAAGCGCTTGGGCGCATGCCTTCAGGTCCGCTTTGGACGCCGGGGAAGGTTGTTTCCCTACAATCCAGGGGGTGAGAATAAACGGGGAGCTGCGCGGTGTGGGGAGGGCAAACAGCGGGTGCCCCGCCGCCCCTCGCGGATTGCGCCAGGCAATCGCGGGGAAGCCGCGCTTTCGAAGCCGTCTGAGCACGCGATCCATCCAGCGCAATCGCGACGGAGCATAGCGCATCTTCTTTAGGCAGTAATGGCTTCCCGCTGGGGTAACCAGATGATACACACCCGATTTGACCTGGATGATCCGCTTGGCCCGTACGCCGAACTGGCGTGCCAACCGTGTCAGCTGCCGACTGTTCATGGATACCGTCCTCGCAAGCGTGCCGTAAAAGCAGGCGTATGTACAATATAATTATGGCAATTGTAAAGAAATTGTTATTGTCGAATGAGCCTGAAATTGGACGTAAAAGGCAGCGTGGGTATCCGCATAAAAGTGTCATGCTGCCCAGTTTGTTATTGACGATAATGGCAGGCTAAGCGGGGGGCTCACGCCTGCTCGGAACAAAGAGCGATGAAGTTTTGCGCCGCTTTGGACAAACCATATTAACAACTTGGGCTGGACGGCTCTGATGGAAGCAATCGTGCTGGGCCATGGGGGCAAAGAGCACCAAGCGATCGTGAGGCTGCTCATCGATCACGGTGCGGACGTGAACATTAAGGACAAGGACGGCGTTTCGCCGCTCACGCATGCGAATGCCCGCGGCTTCGTCGCGATTGCGGATATGCTTGTGAAAGCCGGAGCGCGCTAATGTGAGGTTGAAGCTATCGCTCAGCACCGTCCCATGCTGGAAACCATCTGCCTGGCGTCTAGGCAAATAGACAAAAACATAGTGGAAGAAACCCGCCAGTTGCGATTCATTCGCGATCTGGCGGGTTTCTCTTTTAAAAAAGGCTCTGTTAAACTGTGATGTTGATTTGCGATTGGTCTCAATGGAGCCAATAAAGCTGGCGTTACTAATTGAACGATTAAACCAATTCTGAAGTACTTGTTGTGAGGATACGATAGTTGAGAATTAACCGCCACATTGGGCGGCGGATTTTCTTTTGGTTAAAAATCAACACTCGAGGACAACAGAGCCTTAAAAAAAGCGCAGCGCTTTCCCCGACGGGGAACGCTGCGCCGCTCCAAATTAGATGCCGAACGAACGGCTGACAATTACAAGCAAAATAAACAACACCAAAATTGCAGCGGTCGAAGTAAAGCCGCGCCCATATCCAGCCATAGCGGACATGCAGTTCACCCCCCTAATAAAGATATAGACAATGTATGCGAAGGCGAACAGGTTTGTATAGGCAGCTGCTGCGCCCGCCCGGTTATTTGGCGAATATGCTCATGATCGTCCCGATCAGCCATAAGATAGAGTAAGGAAACCGGCCGCAACAAATACAAAATGATAAGAAGGTGGGCGTGTGAGATTGGAGGGTAAAGAAGCGGCGCTGCAGTTCATCGCGAAGCATTTTCCCGATTGCAGCGTAGCCGTGCTTGCCGGGAGCGTCGTGACGGGGCGGGCTACGGCACGGTCCGACCTCGATTTGGTCATCTTCGACGACAGCCAGCCGAGCCCGTTCCGGGCGTGCTATCGCGAGTTCGGCTGGCCGATCGAGGCGTTCGTCCTGACGACGGAGTCGTACCGGTATATTTTCGAGATGAATCAGCTGCGCGCCATCCCGTCCATCCAGCGCATGTGCGCGGATGGAACGATTTTGAAAGATGACGGTACGGCGGACGCATTGATCCGGGAAGCGAAGGAGATGCTGCGCGAAGGGCCATGGCCGTGGACGGAGGACGAAATCCTTCAGGCAAGATATGAAATCACGGAATGTCTGGAAGATTTGGCAGGCTCGTCGTCGCGCGCCGAGGACTTGTTTACGGTGAACCGTCTGGCCGGCCTCGTGCAGGAAATGGAGCTGAGAATGCACGGCTGTTGGACCGGGGAAGGCAAATGGGTCGTCCGTTCGCTCCGCATGTATGACGAAACGTTTTGCCGCGAGCTTGTTCAAGAGCTCGACCTGTTTTACAAGATGGAACAGAAGGAAGGTCTCATCGCCTTCGTCGACCGGGTGCTGGCGCCGTACGGCGGGAGATTGTTCGAAGGCTTCCGGCAGGAGGATGAGCGCTCATGCTGCTGGCCGCGTGTAAGAACGGGCACTCCCGCTCCTATTCGTATGCGTCAAGGCTTATCGGCCGTCGCGCGATGGCGGCGCAAAAACCGGAGCAAGCGTTGAGGGGCGCAGCTTGCCGCCCAAGCCGAAAAACTCGCAAAAATTCATGATAAGCGGGTTCCACTTCTCGGGATCGATGTAGTTCGCTTCCCCGTCCATCAAGATCCGCTCATCGACATGAACGCGCACGATGCTAACTTCGATGGCCGTCAGACTGCTGGGCTGGCCGAAGGCGTGAATTTGTTCGACAAGCGCCTCCAATTGAACGGGGCACTCTTTGGCCCGGGGAGGTTTTACGAAATGAGACGGTTCCGGAGAAAGTCCGGCGGTTCCGAATTTATCGGGCTCGTAGCGGTATCCTAATTGCGCCTTGGTGTCCGGCACCGGATTGCGGCCGGTGAGCAGCGCCAGCCGGTCGACCGCGTCCGCAAGATTCGCCGAAGGCAGATTCAGTACACATTGCCGCTCGCGCGCCATGTTGCGCACGGTTTGCGATTTTTCGCTCATGCCGAGCATGCAGGATTGGTTAAGCCACCATGCCGACGACATCGGGGCGAGGTTGGCGGTCCCGTCTTCGTTTAACGTGCTGATGAGGACGACCGGGGTGCCGAAGTACAAAATTTTTGGCGTAACGACTCGATGCATGTTCGAATGCACTCCTTTGCCATGTCGGTTTTGCGTGAATTGTAGCATAGAGCGGAGCGGAACACCGGGTTTCGGAATGTGAAAGCAACATTTCGAAAACCCGGTGTTGCTTTGATTTTCATTCAAACGAAAAGTTTGCCAATATAAAAAAAAAGTGTGAACGATCCGGGCAAATATGCTAGTATTATCCCAACAAATCATTGGTCTGGTGCCAGAAGCGGGAATGGGGAAAGCATGAAACGGTGGCTGGATAAATCGCTGAAACGCAAATTGTCGCTGCTTCTCGTCGTTGCCGCCGTGCTGCCTTTGCTGGCGACCGGCGTCGTGTCTTACCGGATCGCCTCCTTGGTGACGGAGGAGAAAGGGAAGGAGTCCGGCCTGAACACGCTCGGGCAAATAGCCGATAAGCTCGATTTTGTCGTGAACGACGCTGAGAACATGTCAATCTTTATTATCGGCCAGAAGGACATCCAGACGTATTTGAGCTACCAAGCGGCGGACGTGAACTTGTTTACGCAAAATATCGGATTTTTGACCAATTTGGCGTTTTCCAAAAAATACATCTCCAATATTACGATCACTTCGGCCAGCGGCTATCCTCCCTTGTCCAGCACGACCATACTCCGCTCGGGGCTGCCCGAGGTGCTGGCCCAAAACAAGGAAGCTTACGAGTCCGGGCCGAAGTGGTGGTCTCCCCTGTATGAAAATATGACGACGGAGGGCCTCAAGCGGGTCATTTCGCTCGTGCGCCCGATTCGCAACATGAACAATTTTCAAACGATAGGGACGCTGGCAATCAGTATCGACGAGGCGGAGATCCGCAGCTATTTGACAAGCGCGGGCTGGGAAAACAAAGGGTATTTGCTGCTTGTCGATCGGGACGGCAGCATTTTGTCGGGCGGAAATAGCGATTGGTCCGGCCGCCCCGTCAGCCGGTATTTGCCGAACATCCCCCTGCCGGAAGAAGGGCGCGGCACGTTTGCGTACAAGCTGAATAGCGAGCAGGAAACGATATTTTATTATGCGCTGCCGAGCCTCCATTGGAAGCTGATCGGCGTCATTCCTACCGACATATACAAAGCTCAAAACAAGTACGTCCTGACCGTCACCGCCGTCGCCATCGGCATCGCCTTGCTGTTCACGGTTGCGCTCGTGCTCTTTTTTATCCAGCGGGTGACCCGGCCTTTGACCGTGCTGGCGGAAACGATGAAGGACATTAATCCCGAAGGCGCTTTCCCTACTTACGAGGTGAAGAGCACGGACGAAGTGGGGCTGCTGCTGCACAGCTTCAACAGGCTTTACGACCGGATCGGGCGGCTGATGGATCAGGTGCAGAAAAACGAGGCGATGAAGAAGGAGGCGGACATTCTCGCTCTCCAGGCGCAAATCAACCCACACTTTTTGTACAACACGCTTTCTTCCATCCATTGGATCGCGCTGATGAACAAAGACAAGCTCATCTCCGAAATGGTCGGCGCGCTCAGCGATTTTTTGCGCTTCAGCTTGAACAAAGGCGAGGACTTCTGCTCCGTGCAGCAGGAAATCGCGCATGCGCAAAATTACGCCTACATCATGTCCATGCGCTTTCAGGAAAAATTCGATATCGCGTTCTACGTCGATCCGCAGCTGCTGCCGCTGCCTATGCTGAAGCTATTGCTGCAGCCGCTCATCGAGAACAGCATCATGCACGGCATTCAAAAGAAGAAGGAAAAGGCTCACATTTACGTGCACGGCGAGCGCCAAAAAGGCGCGATGAAATTCGTTGTGGAGGATACGGGCGTCGGCATCGAACGGGACAAGCTGCTGGATTTGATGAGCAAGCTGCGGGGAGAGGAAGGGGCGAAGCCCGAGCCGGGAAAATCCGGGTACGGGCTAAGGAACGTTCATCATCGCCTGCTCCTGCATTACGGCAGCGAGACGGGGCTGCGAATCGAAAGCGAACCGGGCGCCGGCACCCGCATTTCGTTCACTATACCCATAACGGAGGGAACGCCATGAGGCTGTTGATCGTCGATGATGAAGTCATTATCCGGACAGGCTTGTGCACTGTAATCGATTGGAAGGAGCTCGGACTCGACCTGCTGCCGCCGGCGTCGTCGGCGGAAGAAGTGCTGGAGCGGCTTGCCGAGGACAAGCCCCATATCGTGCTGACCGATATCCGGATGCCCGGCATGGACGGAATCGAGCTGGCTAAGGAAATCAAGAAAGTGTTGCCCGACGCCGAGATCGTCATCTTGACCGGTTATGACGATTTTGCCTATGCCCAGCAAGCGCTGCGGGAAGGCGTGAGCGACTATTTGCTGAAAACAAGCGGCCCTGAAGAAATTATTAAAGCTGCCCTGCAAGCCAAGCAGCATATTTTGGCGAAGTGGGAAGCGAAGAAGCAGGAATCGGTCCAATCCGCTGCGCTGCTCAGCCAGCTGCTGGAGGAAGCGCTGGACGGCCAGACCGAGGCGGCGGCGCAGCTAGCGCCTTTGCTTGACGAGCGGTTCGAGCGGAGCGGGGCGCATCCGCATGCGCTTGCGCAATCCGCCTTGAGCGGGACGGTAACGGTCGCTATCGTGACCGCGTCCGGATGGGGCGAAGGCTCGCTAGCCGGACTGCTTCTCGGCGCCGTCGAGAATATGCTCAGCGAGCTGCTGCCGTCCGTCACACTCATGAAAAAGGACCGGGTCATCGTCGTCATGCGCGGCACGGAAAGCGCAGCGGCGGCGGAGCGGAGCGGGCTCGAGAGGGCGCTGCAGCGCGTGCGCGAGACGCTAAAATGCGAGCTGTTCGCTGCGGTGGGCAGCCCGGCAACCGCTTATGGGCAGCTGCACGCTTCGTACCGGGAAGCGGAGGAAGTGTTCTCTTACCGCAGCCTGCTTGGAGAGCAGGGGATTTACTACCGCGAGCAAATTCAGCATCGCCAAGGCGGGCGGACGGTTTGTTCGCATAAGGAAGAGAGCGAGCTGGCGGCTATTTTGATGAGCAACGATCCGACGCAGCTGCGCCACTGGGTCAACCGGCTCGTGCGCGCGGAGATGGAAAGCCCGGCCGCTACGCCGGCAACGCTGCAGGCGTTCATGCAATCGCTAGTGATCGCCGGACACCGGTGGCTGGAGCGTACGAAGGGGGACCGCAGCAGCGAGGGCGCGCCGCCGGCCGTCTTTGTATCCGGCGACGGTCAACGCCGGCGCCCGGAGGAAGAAGTGTTCCAACTGCTGTCAGCGGTGATGGCGGCGTTTCACGAAACGATGGCCGACACTCGCTATTCCTATGTGCACAAAGCGATCGCTTACATCCGCGGCCGTCTGGATCAAGCGGTTACGCTGCAGCAAGTGGCCAATTTCGTCCATCTGAACCCGAATCATTTCAGTGAAGTATTCAAAAAGGAGACCGGGCAAAGCTATATCGAGTTCGTCACCCGGGAAAGAATGCAACTTGCCGCCCAGCTCCTGCTCTCGTCCCGCAAAAAAATAAGCGAGATTGCGGGAGAAGTCGGCTATGGCGATATGAAGTACTTCAGCCAGCAATTCAAAAAATATTCCGGTCTGACGCCCTCGGAGTTTCGCCAATCGCCAAACGGCTGAGAAGAAAGCCGAATTTTGTCTACCCTACGACTGAAAGTTCTCTCCTACAAGCAGAGCGCTTCGTTCCCTATACTAGCAGTGTAAGCAAATAAGGAGGGGGCTACCATCATGATGAAAAAACTTACCGTCGTTCTTTCGTCCGTCCTTGCTTTGTCGACATTGCTCGCGGCATGCGGCGAGAAGCAGGGCGGCGACAACACATCGGCCGGTGCGGCCAAGAGCGGCGCGGGCAGCAGCAAAATCAAACTGTCGATCTGGCACAATTTCTCGGGTGACGACCTGAGAGCGAAAGCCGTTCGGGCGCAAATCGAAAAATTCAAGCAGGCGAATCCCGAGATAGAGCTTGACGCGCAAGCGATTCCGCCGGACGGCTACCGCCAGCGGCTGAAAACGGTTGCTGCGGCCAACGAAATGCCGGACGTCTTCTTTACCCAATCGGGCACATCGATTAAAGAATATTACGAAGGCGGGCTCCTCCAGCCGATCACCCCGCTTCTCGACAAATATCCGGACTGGAAAAACAACTTTTTCCAGGGCGCGTTCGATCCGTTATCGTTCGATAACAAAGTGTACGCCACCCCGCTCAGCGCGTCGGCGACATCGCTGTTTTTCTACAACAAATCGCTGTTTGACAAGTACAACGTGAAAGTGCCGAAAACGTGGGACGAGCTGATGGCCGCCGTCAAAACGTTCAAGGACAACAACATCACGCCGATTTCTTTAGGAAATAAAGCGGCTTGGCTCGCGCAGTCGAGCATTCTCAGCTCGTTGGCCAACCGCGTTACCGGCACCGAATGGTTCCTGAAAGCGGCCAAGCAGGACGGAGCCAAATTTACGGATCCGGAGTTCGTGCAGGCGCTCACCTACTTCAAAAGCTTGGCCGACGCCGGCGCTTTCCAGCAAGGCTTCAACAGCTTGGACAACACGCAGATGGAGCAATATTTCGTTCAGGGCAAAGCGGCGATGATGATCGACGGAGCTTGGGCCTTGACGAATATGGCGGCTTCCGGCACAAAAGAGCAGCTCGACCAGGTCGAAGTTACCGTGCTTCCCGCGATTCCGGGGGGCAAAGGCGATCCGAACACAATTTCGGGCGGTGCAGGCGGCGGTCTTGCGCTCAGCAAAAATGTAACCGGCAAAAAGCTCGATGCCGCGCTCGAACTGATTTACACGGTAAGCGGTCCGGAAGGGATGCAGGCGATCGCCGAAAGCAATTCGCTCGTCAACTACAACGTCAAAATCGATCCGGCCAAAGTGACTCCTTTGTTCTACAAAGCCTATACGCTTACCCAAAACGTCAAGTTCACTCCGGTCTATGACGCCGTCTTAAGCTCGGCCGGAGCCGAAGCGATCAACAACGGACTGCAGGAGCTTCTGATCGGCGGCAAGCCGGAAGATATCGCGAAAAAGCTGCAGGACGCGCAAGCCAAATCGATCGGCAAGTAACCAGCAAACGTCACTCTGTTGCGATACCGGCCTCTATTCAGGAAAAGCCGGTATCGCATTTCAATTCCCGCTGGATAAGTAAAGGAGGCTAGCAATGGCTGCTGCGAGCCGATTGAGAAGTTTCATCCTGGTAGGCCTGCTGCCCGCCTTGTTGCTCTATTTGATTTTCGTGCTCGTTCCGATCGTCTGGTCGGCTTTTTACGGCTTTTACGAATGGAAGGGCATCGGCGCGGCGAAATTTCTCGGCTTGGCCAACTATACGGAAGCGCTGCGCGATCCGATTTTTTGGAAAGCTTTGAAAAACAACTTGATCATCGTCGCCGCTTCGATATTCGGGCAAATTCCGATCGCTCTCGTGCTGTCGCTTGTGCTTTGGAAAAGCTCGTGGTTCCACCGGTTTGTCCGCTCCGCCGTGTTTATGCCGATGGTGCTCGCTTCCGTCGTTATCGGCATTATGTGGGGCTATATCTATCATCCGCAGATCGGGATCGTCAACTATGTATTGGACAAAGCCGGGCTGCACTCCTGGATCCGGGATTGGCTCGGCGACCCGAAAATCAACATGTACGCCGTTTGCGCCCCGATTATTTGGGCGAACATCGGACCATATATGATTCTGTTCATTGCGGCCATTCAAAACATCTCCTCGGAAGTGGAAGATGCCGCCAAAATCGATGGCGCTATCGGCTATAAGCGATTGTACCTGATTGTGGTCCCGATGATTTGGGACACGATCAAAGTGGCGATCGTCCTGTGCATTTCCGGCAGCTTGAAGGCGTTCGACCTCATCTATGTCATGACCGGCGGCGGACCGGCCCAGTCCACGGAGCTGCTGGCCACTTACATGTACAACAATACGTTTAACATTTTCCGGTACGGCTACGGTTCCGCGGTATCGACCCTGATCATCGTCATCAGCATGAGTTTGGTGCTCGGCAGTCAGCTGTTAATGAAACGAAAATAGAACCCGGAGGAAGGAGGAGACGAACTTGGAGACGACGACGCCCACAAGGGCGACAACCGGCGAATTCAAGCCAGGCGCGGGCTTCGGCACATTATTCAAGCTGCTTAGGCGCGTCAGGTCGTGGGCAGGCAACGCTTTTCTCGCCGCCTACGCAGTCGCCACGCTTTATCCGCTCATTTGGCTGTTCATCAGCTCGTTCAAATCGAATCAAGATTTTTTCGGAAAACCGTTCGCTTTGCCGTCGACGTGGCAGTTCGAAAATTATGCGAAAGCCTGGAAAGTAGCCGGAATCGGCACGGCGCTGGGGAACTCGGTGATCGTGACGTTCCTCTCGCTCGCCCTCACGCTTCTGGCTGGCACGCTTGCCGCCTACATTTTGTCGCGCCTTTCGTTTCGGCTGAAAGGGCTCGTGATGGCGCTCTTTGTTCTCGGGATGCTCATTCCGATTCACAGCACGCTTGTTCCTTTATTTATTATGATGAAGAAAATCGGGATTCTCGATACGTATGCCGCGCTCATTTTGCCGTATACGGCGTTCGAGCTGCCTGTCGCGATATTCGTCGTCGCTGCCTACCTGACATCGGTGCCAAAAGAAGTGGAGGAGGCGGCGATGATCGACGGCAACGGGTACTGGGGCATTTTCTTCAGAGTCATTTTCCCGCTGTCCGTACCGGCTATGGCCACCGTTGCCATTTTGGCGTTCCTCCGCTTTTGGAACGACTTCGCCTTCGCGCTCGTTTTCATTAACAAACAGGCGCTGAAGACGCTGCCGCTTAGCTTGGCGGTATTTTCCGATGGCTTCGGCACGGATTACAGCTTGACGATGGCCGCCATGTCCATTGCGGTCATTCCGACCGTCGTCATTTACCTCGTCTTCCAGGAACAAATTATGAAAGGCATGGTCGCCGGCGCCGTGAAAGGGTAGCTGGTATGTTCAGACAAAATGCCGCCAGGGATCAATGTCCCGGGCGGCATTTTGTTTGCTCGTCTGCTTCCGCAAGCAGCCGTTTCATTTTGTCGGCCGTGCCGTAGTCGTCGAGCGGCGTATTTACCATTACTTTCAGATCGGGGGCATCGTTCACCTGGAACGTAATGTGCTCGAAGGCGAGCTCGCCGGCAGCCGGGTGGTGCAGCAATTTGCGGCCTTCCGGGGCGCCCAGCACGTCGTGCCGGGGCCACCATGCCCGAAATTCGGCGCTCGCCTCGTGCAGCCCGGCGATGAGCTCCGTCCACCACGGGTCGCCGACGAATCGGCCGTATCCGGCGCGAAACTGGGCGAGCCGGCGCCGGGCATGGGCTTCCCAATAGTCCTGCAGCAGCTCGCGGATGAAGGGCGAGGTGAAGGTGCGCCATACCGTATTTTTTTCTTTCTCGGGCATCGAGCCGTAATCGCCGAACACGAGGGCGGCGGCTTTGTTCCAGGCGACGACATTGAGCCGGACATCGGTAACGAGCGC
Source organism: Gordoniibacillus kamchatkensis (assembly GCF_000829455.1). Taxonomy (GTDB): domain Bacteria; phylum Bacillota; class Bacilli; order Paenibacillales; family NBRC-103111; genus Gordoniibacillus; species Gordoniibacillus kamchatkensis. Next base: position 9,064 of record NZ_JXAK01000014.1, on the reverse strand, counting down.
CGGCGCCGTGCCAAGCAGGTCGAGAACGTTTTGCAGCGTCTCGCTGATGACGGGCGAAGAAGGCGCGGTTTCGGGAGGCTGCTGCCCCAAGGCAAGCAAAAATAAATGCCTCCGTTCGTTCTCATTAAGCTGCAGCGCCCGGGCAACGCTTTCCAGCACTTGCACCGACACTTGAATATCCCGCCCTTGCTCGAGCCACGTATACCAATCGACGCTTATGCCGGCAAGCGCTGCAACTTCGCTGCGCCTTAGCCCCGGCGTGCGCCTCCGTTCGCCTGCCGGCAGCCCGGCTGCCACAGGCGCGAGGCGCGTGCGGCGGCTGCGCAAAAAATCGCCCATTTCGCGGCGGCGGTCGATGTTCGTAAGTTCCATAAGTCAATATCCTCCGTGCGGTTGGCCAGACTGGGAGCGGCGCTCCTAGGATAAACTCGCCTCTCGTTGCGATGCTGGTTTCATTATACACTAACCGGCGTGAGGGTGTACGCCGCTCCAATCAACCACTTTCGCGCAAAGGAGCGTATGTCATGGAACAAACAACATCGCCGCTGCAAACGGCATTCGCCGGACGGAAAAAGAAAACGCTGACGATCGCCGGCCTATCGCTCGGCTACTTTATGGTTATGCTCGATATGACGGTATTGAACGTCGCTCTTCCCGCCATTCGCCATGACCTCGGCGGCGGCTTCGCCGGCATGCAATGGGTGGTCAACGCCTATACGATTGCGTTCGCCTGCTTGCTTCTAACGGCCGGCGCGCTCGCCGACAGGCTTGGCGCCAAACGGCTATTTGTCGCCGGACTTGTACTATTTCTCGCTGCCTCCGTACTGTCGGCCGCATCCCCGTCGCTCGGCGTCTTGATCGCCTGCCGGGCGCTGCTCGGTGTGGGCGGTGCTGCGCTCGTGCCGGCTTCGCTGACGCTTATCGCGCACCATTTTCCCGCTGCGGCGGAAAGAGCGAGGGCGCTCGGCGCTTGGGCCGCCGTATCCGGAGCCGCCTTGGCGGCGGGCCCTGCTGCCGGCGGCTTGCTGGTCGATACGCTGGGATGGCGCACCATTTTCCTGCTGCAAGTGCCGGTAGCGCTTGTCAGTATCGGTATCTCCCTTGCCGTCTTGAGCGAGACGGCTCGCCGGACGCAGCGCGGGTTCGACTTCGCGGGCCAATTGTCCGCTATCGTTGCCGTGGCCGCTCTGACGTACGCCTTGGTGGAGGGGGAAGCGAGTGGATGGGGGGCTCCGCCGATCGTGATCGCCTATTGCGCCGCTGCCGTCGCAGCCGTCTGCTTTGTGCGGATCGAAGCGCGCGGCAAACAGCCGATGCTGCCCTTGGCGTTATTTCGCAATCCGGCTTTTTCGACCGCCATGGCGGCAGGACTGGCGGTCAACTTCGCGCTATCGGGCCTGTTGTTTTTGCTGACGCTGTATTTCCAGCAAGCAAGAGGCTACTCCGCTTTCACTGCCGGGCTCGCCTTCCTGCCGCTTACGGTTCCGACGGCCTTTAACCCGATGCTGACCGGGCGGATCGTCGGGCGCATCGGTGCGGCAGCCCCGGCGGCCTTTGGATTCGCGCTCATGGCCGCCGGCACGGTCATTCTATTATGGAGCGACGCGGACTCGTCCTATGCAATTACGCTGCTCGCGCTAGTGCTGACCGGATTCGGCGTCTCCTTCGCGATTCCGTCTCTCCTGGCCGCTGTCGTCGCCTCGGTGCCTAAGGAGCAAGCGGGCATATCGTCCGGAGCGCTCAATGCCAGCCGCCAGCTCGGCGCCGTGCTGGGCGTCGCCGTATTGGGCGCCGTCGCGAACGGATCGGACCGTTTCGTCGCCGGCATGCACGCTTCCTTGCTGGCGACGGCAGCCGTACTACTGGGCGGCGGCGTGCTGTCGCTTCTCTATTTTGGAAGAAGCTCATGAAGCTGGATGGCCGGTCAGTCTCCTTGGCACTCGGCTTGCACGGTTGCCGCTATGAGGCGCCGCAGGTCGTTAATCCGATTGGGCGTCTGAGCCATCGAGCCGTTCAGCATATCGCATAGGGCGATGAGATCGTCAAGCTTGGAAAGCAGTCTCCAATTGGACGGAAGTGTGCCGCCGTGTTCTATATACGCGCGGATAAAATGCCGCTCGAGCGCCGAATCGCGCGGTTCATAGCGCAGCATGTTGGCGATATCGACGAGCCCGCTGCCGGCAAAAGCGAACTCCCAATCGAGCACGGCCGAGACGCTGCAGCCGGACGAATCGCAGCGAACCAGTATATTTAAGCCGTTAAAATCGGAATGAACGAGCACCGGCGGCTCTTCGCGCTGTGAAATAAGCGGGCTGCAGCGCCGGCACATGGACCATACCGCCTGCTTCAGCTCTTCCCCGAGCCATACTCCGGACTGGGCTTCAAACAGGCTGTGCTCCATGAAGCTTAGAAAGTTGTCGGCGTCCATCGCAAAGGGGTGGGCGATGCTCAAATTTGGGCCAAAGAAGCCGGGAGCGGGGAATCGGTATGAATGGATTCGGGCCAGAACGGCTCCGGCAGATGCGGCGGCCGAAGCGATTTGTTCGGCATTGCCGGATCTGATGACGTCCCGAAGCAGCGCGCCTTCGCGCCATTCGACGACAGCCCACGGGCTCTTGTACCGCGTGCGGCTCCAGTCCGCGTATAGGATGTCGGGCACAGGGACGGTTCCCCGCAGCAAACGGGCAATATCGCGTTCTTTGGCGGCTACGTTCTCGTCGCCCCGGTACAAGCGCAGTACGTACGGCTCCCGCATTCCTTCCAGCTCAAGCTTATAGTTGGAATTGCTCAAGCCGATGCCGATCCGCTCGGCTGCGGTCACGCGCTTCCCGCGAAACAGAGGCGCAACCAGCTCGGCTATTTCCGGCAATTCCAGCGTTACAGGCGCTTCCGCCCGTTCCCAATTCTCTTTCAAAATTTTTCCTCCTCCGCCGGTATGGCTGCGACACACTCGGTGCGTGGACTGTCTAGCGATAACTGATTCGCCGTTTTCACTGCCCGTACCTGCCGTCAAACGAATATGGCATGTCATACGGAGGAGATCCGAGCGATGAAAAACAGCACTGGCGCTGGCCGCACGTTAAAAACGGCGGCTTTCGGCCATGAATCGGCCGTTGCCGCCGTGCTTAAGCTGCATCGATTTTAGGTTGCGGTTTATGATTTATGCACATACAGGTAGGGCACTTTCGACACGGTATACGTTCCTTCCAGCATAGCTTCGGATAGGATTTCTGCTTTGATAAGGGCGGTAATTTTCGCGCCGTCGACTTTGGATACGTTTTTCCACAGCTCCGGGTCCGGCAGCGAGTCGAACACCTTCTGATTGTCGTAGCTCTTTTTATCTTGATAGACGATCTTGAGTGTATAGTCGTTGATTTTGATGTCTGAAGAATCTTGGTACATCGCCACGATTTCCTTGCGCAGCTCTTCCAGCTCCTCTTCGATTTCTTTATGCCGCAGCTTCAAATCGCAATAGCGAACCAGCTTGTTATAGTCCATTCGCGCATCGACCGCCTTCTTCTAGCGTTTATGACATGCATATGCGGCGATGGGCGGGACTATACGAAAACTCCCGGCCGCTTGACCCACGGCCGGGAGTTTTTGCGTTACCAGGTTTTATACCCTGGCGAGCCGACACCGGTCTGAATCATTTCGACGACAGGGATCGTGTAGGCGACGAAGATGAGCACGACGGAAATGCCGAGCCACACGCCCCAGCGCTCGAACAGCTTCGGCGTCGGCTCCGCTCCGTCCAGCTCTTCGCCGATCGGGAATTCCTCATATCCCGCCGGAGCCTGGAGCAGCGCATAAATGTTGTAGATCATAAGCAGGACGCCGACAAACAGGATCATGCCGCCGATCGCCATCACCACTTCGTACGGGATCCAGCCCGACGCCTGCGCGTTGTCGCCGTAGGTCGTGTAAGCTGTGCGGCGCGGGGCGCCGAGCAGGCCAACGGTATGCATCGAACCGGACATGAAGAACATGCCGATCACCCAAATCCACGTCTGCCACAAGCCCAGCTTGTTAAGCCGCGGTGTCAATCTGCGGTTCGTGACTGCGGGAATGAGCCAGTAAGCAATCCCGAAAAACGTCAGCGCGACCGAAGTCGCCACAGTCAAGTGGAAGTGCCCGGTAATCCACAGCGTGTTGTGCACCACTTCGTCAAGCTGGTAGCTGGCGTTGATGACGCCGCCGGCTCCCGCCGGGATGAAGATCAGCATGCCCATGAACGGAGCGAAGAAACGAACGTCGTTCCACGGCAGCACCTTCAGCCAGCCGAACACCCCCCTGACCCCCTTGGCCCTGCCTGCCAGCTCGAACGTAGCGAACAGGGAGAACGCGGTCATGAGCGAAGGTACGACGACCATAAGCGTCAGCGCAACCTGGAGGAATTTCCAGAACTGCGAGATGCCGGGCTCCATGAGCTGATGGTGAAAGCCTACGGGAATCGAGAACACGAACAGCAGCAAGAACGACAGGCGGGCTAGCGCATCGCTGTAAATGCGGCCGCCGATTACTTTCGGAATGACGACGTACCAGCAAATGTAAGCCGGCAGCAGCCAGAAATAGACGAGCGGGTGTCCGAAATACCAGAACAGCGTGCGGCTCAGCAGCACATTGATCGTATCGACCCAGCCGAACGACCACGGGATGAGCTGGATAAGCACCTCCGCGGCGACGCCGAGCGTGGCGACTTGCCACAGCAGCATCGTGACGACGGACATGAACGAGAACAGCGGCGAACGTTCGCCGGGATGCGTTTTGCGCCAATAGTTGTATTGGTAAAAGATGCCGTAGCCGCTCAGCCAGGAGCCGACAACGACGAGCGCCAGAGCGACATAGAAATAAGGCGAAGCTTTCATCGGTGCATAGAACGTATAGAGCACTGTCGCTTTATTGAGCAGAATGAACACTGTGCCGACAGCCGTACCCATGCTCATGAGCAGAAAGCCGGTCCAGCCCAGCGCGAGCGTCGTCGGCAGCAGCCGTCCTGTCGTCTTGGCGACGCCCCCGTACAGAAAGCCGATAATGAAGTAGGTGGTAAAAATAAGCGCCATCAGGACGCCATGGGCCGTCAGCAGCTGGTAATACCCGATGCCGTGCGGCAGCGTAATCGTTCCGCCGCGCACCATCGCCTGCAATAGGCCGGCAATGCCGCCCAGCAGCAGCGCCGCGAAAGCGAACAGGACGTGCGCCAGAACGAGCTGGCCGTCGTTCTCGTGAAACGGCTTCCCTGCCGTTATCGAAGAAGTTGATATCATATTTGGTGCCCCCTGTATTATTTCACATTGATCGTCATTTTCATCATTTCATGGCCGGTGCCGCAATACTCGTTGCACAGCACGAGGAATTGGCCGGCTTTATCGAACGTGTGCGTCAACTCCGTCACTTCTCCGGGCTCGGCCATGAAGTTGACGTTCGTCCCCGGAATTTCAAAGCCGTGCACAACGTCCGAGCTTGTCACGATAAAATGGACCTTCGCTCCGTGCGGAATGTCGATCGTGTCCGGATTGTAGCCGAACGCATAAGCGATAAGCACGGCCTCGTATTCGTTGTCGCCGATTTGCTTCAGCCCGGGCTTGTCGAATGGCGCTGTCGTTTGCAGCTTCGTCGGGTCGACTTTGCCGTGATGCATATTTTCGTGGCTGGACGAAGACGGCGGGCTGATGCCCATAGCGAATGCGGCGACGCCCGTCAGCAGCAAGAAGATGAGCAGCATGGCGAGGCCGAAGCCGATCCAAATTTTTTCCAAACGATGAATGTGCATGAGCGTTTTCCCCCTGTACGATCCGAAATGGCTTAGTTGCGCGACAAAAACAGCGCGAGCACGAGCACCCAGCTGGCGATGATGAAGCCGCCGAGCAGCATGACCGCAATGAATGTGCCCTTTAAGGAGGGCTCCTTCGTTTCGGCCGTTTTGTCCCCGGGACGGCTCGCGGACTGGTTCTCCGCTGCGGAAGCCGGCTGGTTCCCGGCAGCGCTTCTCGTTCGGGAAGAAGTGAAAGTGTCCGTCATCTTGTTCATGTCCTCCTTGGTGCGCCGGTCCGGCGCGTTTTGTCGAATGGGTGTGATCTGGTATCATTGTAGCCGCTGCATTACGGGGCAACTGTGAGAAATCTCACATAGGCTGGTTTCAATTGTGAACCGTTTGTTACAAACAAAGAAGCCCGGGGCTAATCGCCCCGGACTTCCGCAGTCCGCGATATGCAAGAGATTATATAATTCCGCTGTTTTAGTCTTGCCGGGCAACGGCTCCGGATCAGCGGGCGTGTTTCGGCACCTTCAGTGCGACAAGGGTGCCGCGCCCCGGCTCGGATTGTACGGTAAGCTGCCCGCCAACGCTCTTCGCCCGTTCTTCCATACTGAGCAGGCCGACGCCTTTGCCTGCGCTTTCGCGAATGAAGCCGCGCCCGTTATCTTCGATCTGTACGATGGCGGCATCGCCTTTGTCGTATATGCGCACGAATGCTTCGTCCGTTTGCGCATATTTTGCCGTATTGGTAAGCGCCTCCTGAATCGTTCGGTATATGACCGTCTCGGTCTGGATATCGAGCCGGCTCCGCAGCTCGTTCTCGAAGCGGACGCGGATGCCGTAATGTTTGGAATAATTGTCGAGGAAGGTGCGGATGGCCGGAACAACGCCGAGATCGTCGAGAACGGAAGGGCGGATTTCCCAGGCGAGGCTTCGCACCTCTTCGATGATTCCGGATATGCCGGCGCGCAGATTTTGCAAATCGGTTCGCGGCTCTTCGCTCAAAATGCGGTCCATTTGGATGAGCAGCGAGTACAAGCTTTGCCCGATGCCGTCGTGCAGCTCCCGCGAAAACCGGCGGCGCTCCTCTTCCTGAATCCGCATCATATCGATCATAAGCTGCTGCAAGTCTTCTTCCACTTGCTTCAGCCGGGTCACCTCGTTGCGAATAGCCAAATATTGATAAGGCTTGCCGTTTTCGTCAAGGAAAGGCACGATCGTCGTATGCACCCAGTAAGGCGAGCCGTCTTTCGCGCGGTTTTTGATGTCGCCTTGCCATACGCTCCCCGATCCGATCGTTCGCCACAAGTCCCGCATGAAGCTCTTGTCGTGAAATCCCGAATTAATGACCCGGTGGTCTTGGCCGAGCAGCTCTTCCCGGGAAAAGCGGGAAATTTCGCAAAACTTGTCGTTGACATATTGGATGCGGCCTTGCCGGTCGGTCAATGCGACGATAGAGGACTCGTCCAGAGCGAATTTGACGTCCGCCAGCTGCTTCAAGGAGTTCCTCAGTTCATCCCGCAGCAGCGGGTCCATCGGTTCCGTCTCCAGCCGCGTAAGTAGCGCCGGCACGTTTTCTCCGATGACTTCGGGAGCCGGCCCTGGTCTCGGGTCGTTACTCAAAGTTCAACAGTCCTTTCTTCAAGGCGTATTTGACAAGGTCCGGGCGGGTCTTGATCCCAAGCTTCTCCATCAGATTCGCTTTATGGGATTCGACCGTCTTCACGCTGATGACCAGATGCTCGGCAATCTCTTTGTTGGAGTATCCTTTGGCCGTCCAGCTCAAAATCTCTTTCTCCCGGTCCGAAAGCGTCTCGAACGTGCCGCCGGCCTCCCCTTTTTTCATTCGATCCAAATATTCGCTCATGAGGCGCTTTGTCGCTGTCGGATATAAATAAGCGTTGCCTGCCGCAACGGATTGGATGGCGGAGACGAGTTCGTCGTGGGGGGCGCTCTTCAGAATGTAGCCCGCGGCCCCGGCGTGGATGGCGCGGAACAAGTATTCGTCGTCGTCGTGCATCGTCAAGATCAGAATTTGCACGTTCGGCTCCAGCTTTTTCAGCTCCGCCGTGGCCGTTAATCCGTCTTTGCCGTGCGGCATGTTGAGGTCCATCAGCACGACGTCCGGTTTCAGCTCCATCGCCTTCGCGATGCCTTCGTCGCCGTCGGCCGCTTCCCCGACGACTTCGATGCCGTGCTTGCCGTTCAGCAGCATCGCCATTCCGGAGCGGACAACCGAGTGGTCGTCTACGATTAACAGTCTCATGGCCTACCTCCGTTTGTGTCTGTTATGTACATAATAACATAAAAAAAGCTCCTATCGGAGCCAATTCGACGAGGCGCGACCGCGTTTAGCGGAAGCTTTTTATGCCGAATCAGGGAGCAACTCGGAGAAGTTTATACTTTCTGATTCGGTAAAAATGAACCCCATAGAGGGGTTCATTTTGGCAGGCTCAAGAAACGGACGGATTGCCATCCGATGGAGATAATGAGTCGGTGATCCGCTGCGCGGACTCGCAGAGCTTCTCCACGGAAGCAGCGTCATAGTCCCGCGGCGACCTTGCGCCTACAAGCAGCACGCCTTTGGAACCGCCCGCCGCGGGTACCGTCACCGGCACCGCGGCGGCGGCTTCGAGCCTTTCCGCTGAAAGCAGCGGCAAATCGTCCTTGCGCAAGTCGGAAGCGTAGCGATGGCGGCCCAGCACGACGGCGCGCCCGGTTCGCAGCGCAGAGCCGGCAATGCCGCGTCCGGATTTTATGACGAGCCCCTTATAGCGGCTGTTCAAATTGCCGGAAGCGCAGCTCCAGCGCCAGGACGCCTCGCCTTCAAGCGGGACCGCGAACGCTGCAAAATCGCTGCCCGTCTCCAGCCGCAGCCGGTCCAGTTCGGCAACCATCGCCGCAGCGCAGCCATCCATCGCTATCACCCCCTTCTGTTAAGAATATGACTCCGCTCCGGGCAAAAGCTTCCACGATTCATTGTAACTTGTTCAGGGCGAATCCGCATTCCGGGAACTCCATGAAATACGCCTCAGGGAATTCCCTATCGCCATAAGCGCAATTTTTCCCTATTGTAGCGCGATTCCCTGACGGGACGGTGTGAGAAACCTCACTAAAAGATCAGGGGAGCGGAGCGGCAAATTCCGGCGATCCCCCGATGGGAAGACTGGAAGCGGCAAGGTATGATGGAGACATCAAATCGGAACGAAGGGGAACGGAACATGACGATACAAGCGTTGGCAACGATGCCGGAATGCAATGCGGAAGGATGCGGAACGCGAAGGGGTGGGGCGCCGCGACGTTCGTTGC
>NZ_JXAK01000013.1 GCF_000829455.1 Gordoniibacillus kamchatkensis | reverse complement strand
GCCGGACGACTATGCTATGCTCGACTTGCAATACTGATCCCGAATGTTAGATTTGCAATAAAAGGAGCGTGTTCCCTTTTGGCCAACAGCAAAATCCGTGCAATTTCGCGACATTGTTTCCGGCAACTTGTCGCAATCACGCCATAGGCACTGCCGGACGACTATGCTATGCTCGACTTGCAATACTGATCCCGAATGTTAGATTTGCAATAAAAGGAGCGTGTTCCCTTTTGGCCAACAGCAAAATCCGTATCGGCATTATCGGCACAGGCGGCATCGCCAGAGCCCATGCGAACGCATACAAACAGCTCGAGCATGTTGAGGTCGTCGGCGCTGCCGACGTCATCCCCGGCAAAGCGGCGGAATTCGTGCAGAGCCTTGGCCTGCAAGACGCCCGCGCGTTCGACGACCATCGGGAGCTGCTCGCCCTCGATTTGGACGGTGTCAGCATCTGCACGCCGAACGTCACCCATTACCGCACCAGCATCGATGCGCTCGAAGCCGGCAAGCACGTGCTCGTCGAAAAGCCGCTTTCCGTCACGCTTCAGGAGGCGGTGGAGATGACAGAGACGTCGGCCCGAACCGGCCGCATGCTGACTGTCGGCTTCCAGCCTCGCTATGACCCGAACATGCATATTTTGAAAGACATCGTCCAATCCGGCCAGCTCGGCAACGTTTACTACGTCGAGACGGGAGGCGGACGCCGCCGCGGTATGCCGGGCGGGACCTTCATCCGCAAAGAGCTCGCCGGCGCCGGTGCTTTGGCCGATATCGGCTGCTATTCGCTCGACCTGGCGATGAACGCACTCGGCTATCCGAAGCCGGTTACCGTATCCGCGTACGCTTCGAATCATTTTGGCACGAACCCGCTCTATCATCCTGAAGCGAGCAAGTTCGAAGTCGAAGATTTCGGCGTCGCCCTCGTCCGATTCGATAACGGCATCGTGCTCAATTTCAAAATTTCCTGGGCAATGCACATGGATACGCTCGGCGCAACGATGTTCCTCGGCACCGACGCCGGCCTCAAAGTGACGCCCGCCGGCAAAGGCCCTTGGAGCGGCGTATGGGACGGCGGCATCGGCTCGATGACGCTGTACCACGACATTCGCGGCCACCATACCGAAAGCCCGATCCCTCTCAAGGAGCACAACGTGAACCGATTCTTCGAGAAGGTGCGCGATTTCGTCGACGCCATCCGCGAAGGCCGCGGCGCGCCGATCCCGGCATCGCAAATCGTCCGCAACCAGGCAGTCATCGACGGAATTCTCCGCTCGGCCGAGCTGAAGCGCGAAGTGCAAATCGAGCTGCCCGCCAACCTGTAAAACGCCGACAAGCGACGCCATACAACTTGTGTACGAAAACTGTCAGACGCACTGCGGCCAGGCATGCAGCCACAAAGCCCCACATCAGCAACAAATATGCCCGTGCACGCCAACTGACACGCCCATTGCGTTCAATCGTGCAAAAAGGCTCTACCCGCTAACCCTGCTGCGGGTAGAGCCTTTTTTATCCTTATCCGACTTCCGAAAGTACCATCGTCTGCTGTCCGTACTTGGCCGGAAGCCGCGCCTCCAGCTTTTGCCGGAACGGCACTCCTTTACGCATCAGCGACAGCATAATGAAGCCGTATCGCTCATGCCGCGCGGGATTCGGGAACCTCCGCAAAATGTCGGCAAGCTCCTCGATCAGCAGCTCTTCCTCGGCAAGCACGATATCTTTGCGCCCGACCGTCGCGACCGTGCCGTCCTTACGCCTGACCCGGTACACCGGTTCCGCATATTTCAAATTGGCGCTTCCGATAACCTCCAAAATGTCGACCCGTTCTTGTTGTGAGATCCACAAAGCTGTACCACCGCTCATGCAGAATCACCACCGTTTCTCCATTCGTTCCTTCTGTTCTCATTGTATCAGAACAAACGTTCGGAGTCTACTACTTTTTTACACGAAGCATAGGCAGCATAACGAGCACGCCAAGCACGAACAAGCCGGATGATACCAAGTATATCGCGGAAAGAGAGAAGGCGTCCTTCAGCAAGCCGGCAACGCTCATCGTCAGCACCATCGCCCCCATAAAGAGCGGGTTGAGAATGCCGTTGACGCGGCCGACGAAGGCGTCTTCGGTATTTTGCAAAATAAGCGTATTGATGGCGATCTGAATTGCCGGCATGACGAGCCCCGAAATGAATTGGGCAACGAGCGCGACGGCGACCGAGGACGTCGTGCCGATCGCGGCGATCGCGACGACGCTGACCGCCATGCCGGCGGCAAGCATCGATTGCGGTGAAGCTTTTTTGGAGAAAGCCATCGCCAGCCCCCCGCCGACGATCATCGCCGCGCCGTTAATGCCGGTAAACCATTGCAAATGGCTTTTGTCCAAACCGAGATGCTCGGTCACCAGAAAAATGCTCATCGGCATAATGAGCCCGATAGCCAGGCCTGCGACCGCGAAGTTGACGCCAAGCATCGTCAACAGGCGACGGCTAAGCACGTACTTGAAGCCTAACGCCATCTCTCGCGCGATATGGGTCTGTTCGCGGCGGTCCTCCGCACGATCCGGCGGCAGGAACATGAGCGTTACGGCCGACAGCACGAAGCAGCCGCACATAATGCCCATAGCCCAGTCGATCCCTAAATTGTAGTAAACGAGCGTGCCAAGACTCGGCCCCAAAATCATAAAAACAGCCATCATCGTCTGGTACACCGACATGCCGAGCTGCAGCTGCGATTCGTGCACGTGCTGCTTGAACAGCCTCATCCCCGAAGGCTGGGAAAATTGCGACAAAATCGAGGAGACGAGCGTCGCGAAAAAGACGGCCTTCCAAGTGCCGAAAAGCAGCGTCAGCAAAACGAGAAGCACCGAAACGGCGCTCAGCAGGTCGCACCAGACCATCGTCCGTTTCGGCCGCCACCGGTCGGCGAACGTGCCGCCGATAAACGAAAACAAAAAGATAGGGAGAAATTCCGCAACGGAAATGAGCGATACGGCATTAGGATCGTTGCCCGTTAAATCCGTTACATAAAACAATATGGCGAAGTTGCGCACCCAAATGCCGATTTGCAAAAACAAGCCGGAAAGCAATATGGCCTGCACGAAGCGGCTTGCGAAAAAGTCCCGCAAGCTCGGCTGTTCCCGCCCCTCGCTTGCTGCGGTCGAAGTCATGAAGCCTGTTCATCCTTTCTGTACGGCTGAAATTCGGCTGCGATAACGCCAGCCTGCGAAACCAGTGTACAGAATAAAGTCGAGCATGTGCCAGTGAAGCGGGTCATATGACCGTCGTCATACGCACCGCTCCCCGTACATGGCAAAGGCCGGCCCCCAGCCGGGGGCCGGCGAGCTTCAACCGGCTTGTTCGCTGCTCACGCCTGCCCGCCGCTACGCCTGAATCCGGTAAGCGGCGCGCGTCGTCTTGATCGTAATGGCGCCGGCGCTCTCGGTATGAGAGACAAGTCCGTCCAGCGCGATTTCGTACTGTCCACTGGGGAGTTCTACCGGCTCCCCGCCCGGATTATGAATCGTGCCTGCGCCGATGAGGCGAAACGAGCGCCGCACCAAGTAGTCGTCGGCCTGCTCCCCGCTCTCCGTGCGCTCGATCCGCTCAAGCTTCAGCCGAACGCGGTCGCGGTCGCCCCCTTCTTCCTTGTCGATAGTCAGCGTTTGCCCGGTATGCTGCTCAAACCACGCATACAGTTCCTGTGTCGTCGCGATCATAGGGACACTCCTGTCGGCCTTAATTTTCCATCTAGGCGTTAAGCTGGCCGTGTGACGCCCCGCGTATTGCCCGCAGTTACTCCTCCAGCTTAACGCCTTGGCGTTAAGCTGGCCGTTTGACGCCCTGCATACCAGCTTAACACCTAGATACCGTGCCCCAAAACACCGCCGATTATTTGCTGCCGATCATAAGTCCGAACCCGAAAAATTCATGGTAAGCAAACATGAGCTCGTCGTACTTTTTGGCCGTTTCCCAGACGGCTTCGTTCTCGTAGGCGTCGGCGTCGGTTTCCTGGAAGAGATCGGGATAGTGCACGATGTCCTCCCAGGCGCTCTCCGGAAACTTGGACGGCTGCCACACCTTCGCCTCGCTGAAGCCCGCCGCGCCGAGCAGCTCCAGCCATTCCTTCTCGGCATACATCCTCTTCACACCGTAAAAATCGCAAATGGCCTGAGCCGCTGTGGAGGTCAGCTTGCGAGCCGCTAAAATTTCACGGTCATACAGCTTGCCGCCCGGCCGCAGGACGCGGGCATACTCGCGCAGCGCTTTGCTCACGTCGGCGAATATCGTTACCGACTCCGCCATCACGACATCGTACTGTTCGTCGGGCAGCGGCAGCTCTTCGACGTTGCCTTGGAGGAAGGTGACCCGCACTTCCTCGCCGCTCGCCCGCCGCCGCGCCTTCGCAAGCATATCCTCGCGCAGATCGAGCGCCGTCACCTCATATCCAAGCTTGGCCAAATAGCACGACGTGCGGCCAGTGCCGCAGCCTACTTCCAAAATCCGGCACCCGGGCGCGATCGGATGCTCGCGCAGCTGGGCTACCGTAGCGGCGAAGCCGCCGGGATGGGCGCTGCCTACACCGAGGCGGGCCAACATTTCCAAATATTCCATACGCCATGTCCTTTCCGTAATCGGGATCTGTATTGTATCGTATGGCAATCGTCCCGATGCGGAATGGACGAACGCCCTGCCCAGGGCAAATGCTCCAAAAAAAAAACGGATCGGGTGCCGCTCTAGGCGTAAGCTGACCGTGTGACGCCCGGCACGCTGCTCGCCGTTACTCCTCCAGCTTAACGCCTTGGCGTTAAGCTGGCCGTGTGACGCCTAGCACGTTGCTCGCCGTTACTCCTCCAGCTTAACGCCTAGGAAGTCAAAAAGCGGCCGATCCGGCTCTTGATGCTGTCGATGCCGATCGCGAAGCCCAAACCTTGGTTATCTTTGACGACGAAGGCGTTCATGCCAATCGCTTGCCCGTTCAAATTAATGACGGGACCGCCGCTGTTGCCTGGGTTGATGGCGCAATCGGTCTGCAAAATGTCTTCATACACTTTCTTGTTTCTGATGCTGCTCATTTGCCTGTTTTTGGCGCTGACGACTCCGGTCGTAATCGTGTGCTCGAGCCCAAGCGGGTTGCCGACCGAGATGACCATCTCGCCGACCTTCGTCGCCGCAGACGAGCCTAACGGCAGCGGGCGCAGCGCCTTGCCGGCATGGATGCGCAGGACGGCGATGTCGCGCGTCGGGTCCGACCAGACGAGCTGGGCCGGATATTTACTGCCGCTGTGCAGTTTGACCTGAATCGATTCGGCATCATGCACCACATGCTCGCTTGTCAAAATATAGCCGTCACGGTGAATAATAAATCCGGTGCCGACGCTCTCCGTTGCCGAATCCTCTTCCTCGTCGAACGGCCACGACAGCGATGGCCAAAAAGCGTTAAGGCGCCGCGGCTTGGGCGATCTCAGCTTGGCCCGGATCGAGATGACGCTGCGCTTCGCCCGCTCTGCGATCGGGACGAAATAGTTTCCGGGATGCCGGAAGGCCGGCCTGCGGACCGGGGATTTGCTCGATACCGCAATTCGTTTCATGGCACACACCTCCGTTGTGTACCAGTGTATGTAGCGGAGCGAGGACCCGTATGGGTTCGTGCCCTCCGGACGCGGTGGGAGCCCGGCCTATTGTCGGGGGCATGTCCTGCGTCGGCGGCTCAGCGGCGCGCACGGATATGCACCTTCGGTTCGCTCTGCGGCGCATTTTTTCCGCTGCGCTCTTCTTCTCCTTCCGTCTGCCCGGCGGTCTCATCCTTTAACGCATCCAGCGACTGCAGCCCTTCCTTGGCTTCCTCCGGCAAGTCGTCCTTGCGAATCATATAGTTGGCCCCGATATTCAGCTTCCCGCTCAGCTCCTTGACGCCGAGTGCCCCGAAATTGTTGTGATGTTCGATCTTCTCGACCACCACTTTGTCGATGCGAATTTGCTCGATCACGATCGGCGCCTCCCGGCAGCCGCTATCCTCCGTGCGCAGCCGCCGCTCCAGCTCGGCGAGCCGGCGCCGCAGCTCGTCCATTTCGCGGCCGCGCCCCCCTAGCCGCTGCGCAAGCCGCCTAAGACAGGCGGCGATGCCGCTACGCAAATGTGCCATAGGCATTCCCACTTCGATTCCGACATAAAATTTCAGTCAATCTGCACGACGGTTTGCGGCCTCGTCTGCCGGCCGATTCGCACCTCCAGCAGTCCGCTCTCGAACTTGGCCGATATTTTCCCGGGCGATGCCTGTTCCGGCAGCCGGATCGCCCGCTCGAACGAGCCGCTGAACCGTTCCGACTGGATGATTTGCAGTTCCTGGTAATAGTGCCGGGCTGTGCCTTTCACATAGAGAAAATCGCTCGTTACAGACAACTGCACGTCCTCCTTGCGCACGCCGGGAATATCGATGAGAACGATGAATTCGCTATTTCCCCTGATGATGTCCACGCGCGGGTACAACGCCTGTACATCGGTTTGTCCCATATCGGAGAACTCGTTCATGAACTGTTTCGTAAAATCTTGATCGAACACGCCGGTCCAAAATTTTGCCGTGAAACTTTTGCGCCATCTCAAACCATTGACGCAGCTTATCGAAGTCCATCGCCGACCGCCCTTTCTCCCGCGCCGGTATGTTCCACTCCGCCTCGCCGTACTTGGATTTCAGCTTGAAAAAGGAGGAGGAGATTTGGAGATGAGTGCGCCGTCTATTGTATAAATATTTTCATCCTCAAGATTCATGCCTTATAAAACGCAGCGGACGCTGGCTCTGCTTAAATATTGCGCGGCGCGGCATCCTAACATCATCCAATCGAAATAACGGGAGTATGAGGCCATGAGTCAACCGGACGACGAATTGCTGCGCGGCGGCGCCTTCCCCGAAGCGTCCGACATCGAGGGCTTCGACATCGAGCTCGACGAGAGCAGCGCCGGGCGCATCGACCGGCTCGTCAACGATTACGAGGAAACGATTCTCCAGCATTTGAACAGCGAGTACGTGCGCACGACGACGTGGGCCGACCGCATCGCCGACCGGATGGTTGCTTTCGGCGGCAGCTGGCCCTTCATCGTCGTGTTTGCCGTACTGCTTGTCGCCTGGATCGTATGGAACGTACTGCCGTTCATGCCGCATTTCGATCCGGCGCCGTTCATTTTGCTGAATTTGATGCTTTCATTGCTGGCCGCCTTCCAGGCCCCGGTCATTATGATGAGCCAAAACCGGCAGGCGGCGCGGGACAAAAACGAGTCGATCATCGATTTCGCCATCAATTACAAAGCCGAGCAGGAAATCGACGATATGCAAAATCATTTGCACCGCATCGAAGGCGAGCTGCGCGAAGTGAAGAAGCTGCTGCTGGAGCTGAAGGGACGGTCGGAGTGACGCCCGCGGCTCTTTTTTCTTTTGGCTGCCGTTGCATTATACTGGTATTGTTGGCGGATGATCTCATTATCGAAGGAGGAGTTCACTGATGAACGTTCAGTTTCTCGGCCATTCCTGCGTACGGATTACGACCGGCGGCACCAGGCTGCTAATCGACCCGTTCCTGTCCGGCAATCCCCTCGCCGGCGCCAAGGCGGACGATCTGGAGGCGGATTACGTGTTGCTGACTCACGCCCATGGCGACCATATTGCGGATGCCGCATCGATAGCGGTCCGCACCGGCGCGACGGTCGTCGCCACGTTCGAGCTCGCGCAGTATATGCGCTGGCAAGGGGCGAAAACGCATGAAATGAATCTCGGCGGCTCGTTCCGCTTCGACTTCGGCACCGTACAAATGGTACCCGGCTTCCATAGTTCCGGCATCGTGAACGAGGAGACGAAGACGATCGTGTACGGGGGCATGCCGGCCGGATTCGTGCTGACGCTGGAGGGCAAACGGATATACCATGCGGGCGATACTTGCCTGTTCTCCGACATGAAGCTGATCGCCGCGAAAGGGGCCGTCGATCTCGCTTTCCTGCCGATCGGCGACAATTATACGATGGGCCCGGACGACGCCTTGACCGCCGCCGAATGGGTCCAAGCGAAAGCCGTCGTGCCGCTTCATTACAACACGTTCCCGGTCATTCGCCAAAATGCGGAGCAGTTTGCCGCCGCTTTGAACGAACGCGGCATTCGGGGCATCGTGCTTGAACCGGGACAGTCGACGCAGCTGTAGATTGATAAATATTAATTTTCACTCAAATAGAAAACAATAAATTTACAATATCGTGAATTCCGAGTATGCTCATCATATAGCGGTTAAATCAGAAGGGAGCGACCGGAATGGCAAAAGTAACAGGACTGGAAGGCGTCGTCGCCGCCGAGACGGACATCGGGCTTGTCGACGGCGAACGCGGTCATTTGATTTATAGGGGATACTGGGCGAAAGATTTGGCGGTGAACTACAGCTTTGAGGAAGCGGCGCATCTGCTTTGGTACGGCTCGCTCCCGGACGGGCGGGAGCTGGCTGCGCTTCAGACGCGGCTGCGGGAAAGCCGCAAGCTGCCCGAACAGGTGCGGCTGCTGCTCGATGCGCTGCCGAAGACGCTGCCCATGATGGGCGTGCTGCAGGCGGTTGTCGCCTCGCTCGCCACAGAGGAAGAAGCGGTGTGGCCGCCGAAGGTTTCGCAAGCGGAGCGGTTGACGGCGCTGCTGATTGCGATCATCGCTTACCGCCACCGCAGCCTGCAAGGACTGGCGCCGATTGACCCCGACCCGGAGCTGGACCACGCAGCGAACTATTTGTACATGCTGACCGGCGAAAGGCCGAATCCCGACCACGCCAAGGCGCTCACCGCCTACCTTATCCTCGGCATGGAGCACGGCATGAACGCCTCGACATTCTCGGGGCGCGTGACGCTGTCGACACAGTCGGATCTGTTCGCTGCCGTCAGCGCGGCGATCGGCACTATGAAGGGCCCGCTGCACGGCGGGGCGCCGTCGGAAGTCATTGCCATGCTCGAGGAGATCGGTACGAAAGACCGCGCCGAGGCGTGGATGAGGAACGTGCTGGAGAACGGCGGCAGACTGATGGGCTTCGGCCATCGCATTTACAAAACGAAAGACCCTCGCGCCGAAGCGCTGCGCATCGTGACGGAACGGCTGACCGGCGGCGATCCGTCGTTCGAGCTCGCACTCCACGTTGAAGAGACCGCGATTCGGCTGCTGGCCGAATATAAACCCGGACGCAGGCTGTACACGAACGTGGAATTTTTCGCCGCAGCCGTCATGATGGCGATCAAGCTCCCGACCGAGCTATTTACGCCGACGTTTACCGCGGCGCGCACCGTCGGCTGGACAGCGCACATGCTGGAGCAAGCGGGCATCAACCGCATTTTCCGGCCGCAGTCGACGTACACCGGACGGATGCCCGTTTTCGGCGACTGATGCTCGTACACCGGGTGCGGCTGGGCCGTACCTGCAAACGGCAACGGCTTAGGCCATCTTCCGGTACAGGCTGCAATTGGAAGAGGCGATCTCCGAGGTCATCAGTGATGGCCGCGGGATCGCCTCTTTTTCATTTCATCGGAAGAGTATATGCTTTTGCGTTTACGTAGGCAGGTTCCGCTGCTAGACGTTGAGCTGGAGGAGTAAACGGCGGGCAATGTCCGGGCATCGCACAGCCGGCTTAACGCCGGTATATGGGCACGCCCCAAAGGAAAGCGTCAGCGGCGAACTGCTCCACATGCCGCGAGCCGCTTATTTGCCGCCTTTGCGTTCTTTCCGCTGCGCTTGCATATCCCCTGCGCTGATGCCGCCGATGTCGGCGCGCACGTTTTCGCCGGTTGCATCTTCCTTCACGTCGTTGATGCCTACGCTGGAGTACGTGTAAATGTCGTCCAGCTTCTCATCCGTTGCTGCGCTGATACTGTCCGCAGATGCCGCTTTCGTCACATCCCGCTCCGCAGTATCGGCCGCACCCGGCTGTGCGTTTGACCGTACGTCGTCCATCCGGTTCCACCTCCTTCCGCACCGTCTGCTACTTTCAATCCTCCGGCGTCCGGTCAAGGAACAGGCGGGTTACTTCCGTGTATTCGCCCTGCTCGATGTCTTGTTCTGTAGCTTTTTCCTCCAAAGCATCGTGCGTATTCATGCCCGGAGCGATCGTCGGCTCCTGCTCGCCGCGGTCAGCCTGCTGATCTGCTGTCATTCATATAGCCTCCTTCTCATTGCATTCCTCCTTCTACTATGCGCGGAACCGCCATGTTTTATCGATAACGGCGCATACGTTGCAGGCCGAAGGGAATCGTAGAAACGAGCAAAGGAGGGATTAGCGGCATGTCCATATCCGACAGCCGATCGCTTCAAGACAAGCTTAGCGGCCAAACGGCGAGCTGGGAGCAGCTCTCCGGCCCCGACACCGGCGTGCAAGCCGGCGCGCAGCCCGATTCCGGCGCCGTCGAAGTGCCGACAAGCTACCGCAGCATGGGCGAGAGTTACGCGGACATATCGGACTTCGAGGTAAACCGCGAGTCCACAACGCTGGACTAGCGCAAGCAGCCGGCGTTAAAGCCCGCTGGCCGCCCTTTTCATCCCGAGACGCTTTGATGCTTTGAGCAAAGCGGAAGGCGACGCACGGTTAGCGAATGTACCGCGCTGCATCAACAAAACGAAGACTCTGTCACCCCAATTCGAGGGGACGGAGTCTTTTTGCATGCGGCGGCAGCTTCGGTTCACAAAACCTTAACGCCGAATTGACGCGCCTCAAACAATGCACTTGTACACTAGCAAGTGGAAAACATATGTCATTTTTGCCAAATCACGATGAACCTCAAGTTTGGAAAGGAAGCGACGAGTGTGGAAATGTTGGAACAGGAAATGCCTTTTGTAGCGCCGCAGCAAGCCAAATCCGCCCAGCTGAAGGCTGCCGCAAAGCTTGAGTCCGCCGCCGGCGCGCGCCGGAAAGAACATGCGCTGGCCTATTTGTTTTTGGCACCCTCGCTCCTCATCTTCGGCATTTTCTTGTTTTACCCGCTGCTGAAATCCGTTTATTTGAGCTTGCACCTGACCGATCCGCGCGGCCGCGTCGCCGAGTTCGTCGGCTTGAGCAACTATAAGAATTTGCTGGGCTCGACAGCGTTCTGGAACAGCCTGAAAGTAACCGCCCTGTTCACCTTGTTGACGGTGCCTGCCGGCATCGCGCTTGGCCTGATTGCCGCCTCCTTGACTTACTCCAGTCTGCGTTTCATGCGGTTGTTCCGATTCGTCTTCTCCTTGCCGCTGGCGATCTCTGTCAGCACCGCCTCCGTCATCTGGATGATGCTGTTTCACCCGACGCTCGGCATGTTCAATTATTTTCTTGCCGCAGCCGGCCTATCGCCCGTTCAGTGGCTTACGGATCCGACCTATGCACTGCTCTCGGTGGCGGCGATGACCGTATGGATGCACTCCGGCTTCAACTTCATCGTGCTGCTGAGCGGCCTGCAAGGAATTTCCCAGGACATCTACGACAGCGCCAAAATCGACGGCTCCGGGCCGTTCCGCACGTTCGTGCGCATCATCGTGCCGCTGCTGTCGCCGACCGTCTTTTTCCTTGTTATCGTCTCCGTCATCGGCGCTTTTCAATCGTTCGGCCAAATTCACATTTTGACCAAGGGCGGACCGGCCGGCTCGACCGAAGTGTTCGTCTACTCGATCTACAAGGAAGCGTTCATGAATTACCAGTTCGGCACCGGCAGCGCGATGGCGCTCGTGCTGTTCGCCATCATCCTGATCCTCACCGTCATTCAATTTACCGTACTGGAAAAGAAGGTGCACTATCAATGACAGCATCC
Source organism: Gordoniibacillus kamchatkensis (assembly GCF_000829455.1). GTDB lineage: Bacteria > Bacillota > Bacilli > Paenibacillales > NBRC-103111 > Gordoniibacillus > Gordoniibacillus kamchatkensis. Next base: position 107,228 of record NZ_JXAK01000013.1, on the reverse strand, counting down.
CGCGCGTTCCATGCCGCCATAGCGTACGCCTTGCTGGCCGTGCTCGCCGCTTTGATCGCCTACCCGCTCCTATATACGCTGCTGTCCGTGTTTCTGACGCCGGCGGAAGCAAGCAAATTCCCGCCTCAGCTGTTCCCGACGAGCCTGTACCTCGGTAACGTGACGGCCGTTCTGAAGCTCATCCCGATTGAACGCTTTATCGCGAACAGCTTCCTGATCGCCGTCATCATTACGGCGGGACAAGTGCTGACCGGAGCGATGGGTTCGTACGCGTTCGCTTATATGCGTTTCCCGTTCAAGCCGTTCTGGTTCGCCTTGTTTCTGTCCACGATGATGATCCCGTGGGAAGTGACGATCATCCCGAACTACCTTACGGTGAAGCAGTGGGGATGGCTCGACTCGTATCAGGGATTGACCGTTCCGTTCCTCGCTTCGGCTTTCGGCGTCTTCCTGCTGCGCCAGTTTTTTCTGCAGCTGCCGCGCGAGCTGTTCGAAGCGGCGCGAATCGACGGCTGCGGCCATATCCGCCACTTCCTGAACATCGTTGTGCCGCTCAGCCGCCCGGCGCTGGCGACGCTTGCCGTGTACGTGTTCCTGCAGTCGTGGAATATGTACTTGTGGCCGCTGCTCATTACGAGCAGCGATACGATGCGCACGGTACAGATCGGCATCAGCATGCTCCAATTTCAGGAAAATACGGACTGGAACCTGGTCCTGTCCGGAGTGGCCGTCGTGCTTTTACCGTCGCTGCTGCTGCTCGTTCTCGGCCTGAAGCAGCTCGTGCGCGGCATTACCGCCGGAGCGGTCAAGGGCTGACAGCCATTATTGGCGCATTATGCGGTGACGTCCGTCCATCCGGGCGGTTCACAATATTTCACCATTTTGAAAAGGGAGAGAAACTGAAACCATGAAACTTTCGAAGCTCCACGGCTTAACGGCGGCATTGGCCGTCAGCTCGCTCATGCTGACCGCCGCATGCGGCAATACCGGCGCGCAGCCGGCGAACGCGGGCGCAGCCACAGGCAAAGATCAGCCGGCCGCAGCCCCCGCCGCTCCGGCAGACAAGAAGCAGCCGGTCAAAGTCATCTGGTGGCATTCCATGGGCGGGGAGCTCGGCAAAGCCGTCGACAAGCTCGTGGCCGACTTCAACGCTTCGCACAGCGACGTTCAGGTCGAAGCCGTTTTTCAAGGCACGTACGACGAAAGCCTGAACAAAATGAAAGCGTCGATGGACTCCAAGTCCGGCCCGTCGATGATCCAGGTGTACGAAATCGGCTCCCGCTTCATGATCGATTCCAAGGCGATTACGCCGGTGCAGAAATTCATCGACCAAGACAAGTACGATGTATCGCAGCTGGAAGAAAACATTCTCGGCTATTATACGTTCGACGGCAAGCTGTACTCGATGCCTTTCAACACGTCCAATCCGATCCTGTATTACAACAAAGACATGTTCAAAGCCGCCGGCCTCGATCCGGAAAAGCCGCCGCAAACGTACGAAGACATGAAAAAAGCCGCCGCCGCGCTGTCGAAGGACAAGCCCGGCGCCGGCGCTTCGCTGGCCATTTACGGCTGGTTTATGGAGCAGTTTTTCGCGAATCAGGGCGCGGAATACCTCGATAACGGCAACGGCCGCACATCCCCGGCGACGAAGTCGCTGCTGAACACCGACGCCGGCGTCAAGACGCTGACTTGGTGGAAAGATCTCGTGGACAGCAAAGCCGCCATGAATCTCGGCCGCAAAACGGACGATACGAAGAAAGCGTTCCTCGCCGGCCAAATCGCCATGACGCTTGATTCCACCGCTTCGCTGCGCGGCATCGTCGACGGGGCAAACGGCAAATTCCAGGTCGGCAACGGCTTCTTGCCGAAGCCTGAAGGCGCGAAGGACGGCGGCGTAGTCGTCGGCGGCGCCAGCAACTGGATTTTGAGCAATAAGCCTGAAGCCGAGCAAAAAGGCGCGTGGGAGTTCATGAAGTTCCTGGCGAAGCCGGAAACGCAGGCGTATTGGCACATCAACACCGGCTACTTCCCGATCACGAAAGCGGCTTACGACCAGCAAAGCGTGAAGGACAACATGGCGAAATACCCGCAGTTCAAAACGGCTGTCGACCAGCTGCATGCGACCAAGCTGAACAAAGCGACGCAAGGCGCCGTGATGGGCGTGTTCCCGGAAGCGCGCCAAATCGTCGAGGGCGCCGTCGAAGAGGCGCTGAACGGCAAGAAGCAGCCGCAGCAAGCGCTTGACGACGCCGCCAAGGCGGTCACCGACAAGATCAACAGCTACAACAAGACGGTGGCGAAGTAAGTCTCCGATAAAAAATGCTGCACCCCCGATTCGGGTGGTGCAGCATTTTTTTACATGCCATTACCTTCACAGCATCGGTATGCCCGGGCCGGCTCACTTCTGCATGCGGCTTTTCTTGCCGCTTTCCAGCATCTCAATTGCTTTGGCGATGCGGTTTTCGCGCGTTTCCGCCTTTTTGGCTTCGGTAATCCAGGTGACGTACTCTTTTTTGTGCGTGTAAGCGATCGAGTCGAAAAGCGCCTTCGCCGCCGGGCTGCGGCTTAGAGCCGCTTGGAAATCGTCCGGCACTTCGACGACGCGCGGCTTGTCCTGCTTTGCCCCGCCCGTTCCCGCTCCGTCAGCCGTACGAACCACTTTGCCGTCGTCCGTCACTTGCTCAAACCGTCGCTGCAGCGTCGGGATGGCATCGACCGGGCGCGCCCGCATGCACGACCACGTATCGTCGAGAGAGATGAGCGACACCCCGGTCCACCCGGCGCCGTGCACCGCTTCCCAGCCGGCATCGCGGCTGATGTCGGTTTTGATTTTGCCGCTCTTTTTCGGGTAGGCGATCCACAGCAGCCCGTCCCTGCGCACGGCGCGTATCGCCGCCGGGGCATAGCTCCCCAGCTCGCTGGCGCTGCGCACGAACAGCTGCACGAAGTCGAATTCCCCCGCCTCCACCGGAAAAGGTCCTGCGGCCGGGTCCCAGACCGTAACCGCTGAGCCGGCCGGCAGCGCCTCCAAGTCGGCCGCGTATTCGCCAGGTGCGTTCATGATCAGCACGCGCTGCGGCCCTTTGATCAACAGTTTTTTCACATGCTCGGCATTCATCGTCCTTAACTCCTCTCGCCTGACGGTTGATGTCGGAACATTCCCTATCCCTTTTGTACCTTTTTTCGGGCGGGAACGCAACAAAGGCCGTATCGGCCGGCAGCTGGGGCGAGAGGTTGTGCGGGAGAAATGCGGGAGTGATAACGGAATGGAGTTCCGTTATCACTGGTATTTCCCGCCATTTCCCAAATTTAGCGGAACAGCGGTACGTTATTTGCCCGCAATTTACGCGCAAGACCGTATATGCCCCGGTAACTGGGCTCGATAGCGGAACAGAAATCCGTTAATATGGCGCAATAACTTTCGTCTTCACCAATAGCGGAACACTGTTCCTTTATGACTTCGCGGGGCGAGATCAAATAATTTTAGGCGCAGAAAAGGAGGGAACATAAATTCCCCAACATGAAAATAAAGGAAATCCACCGGCGGCGCCGAATTAAGAGTGCGAAGACTTCTCTGTGTCCGCGCGAGAAATTTCCTTTAGGAGGAATACCATTTATGGCCAGACAACCGAAACAAATCCACAGCTCGCTCACCGTCCTGTTCGTGTCTGATCTCAAGCGCTCGCAAGCGTATTACCGCGACGTGCTCGGCTTCGACGTCACCGACTGGTGGGCGGAGCGCGGCGGCCTGCAAGGACTCGCGCTCAAGCTGCTGCAGGCGCCCGACGCCTCGGCCGTGAAGCCCAATCCGCCGGAAATCGGCTCCACCCGCGCTTACGACGTTTATGCCTATGTGGAAAACTGGACAGAGCTTGACCGTTTGCATGATGAATTTGTGACGAAAGGCGCTATCATCTCCGGCGAGCCGGTCGTCTATGCCGATCAAGGCCCGTGGAAGGAATTCGTCGTGCAAGATCCGGACGGCTATGGCATCGCTTTCGGCGGCGTCGACGGCCGCAAAGCCGGAGTGCCGGTAAGCCCGATCCGTCCGCAGATCGACTCGGCCATTCTGTGGGTGCGTGATCTCGATGCCGCCGTGCAGCTGTACAGCCGCATTCTCGGCGTGGAAGTGCGCGAGCAGGACCGTTACGGCCATTTGCACATGTTCTTCCTCGAAAATGGAACGTCGCTCATGCTCGATTCCAATCATATGGCAGGCGTGCCTGTGCCGGAGCGCGCAGCGCCGCAGCTCAAGCTGGACTGCGCCGGCATCGACGAAACGTACCGGTATATCAAGGACCAGCTTGGCCTGGAAATCGTGTACGAAATCGAGCGGTACCCGAACGTCTCGTTTTTCAACTTCCGCGACCCCGACGGCAACGTCATTACTGTATCGGAAGATCATTAAGACGTCCGTTGCAATAGCCTTCGTCCGGCAATAGCGCTGGTTGTAATTGCTTTTGGGGCAATTGCATCGGATCACTCCGCTATCTTGCCTTCCGTAGTTGCTTCAAGGGCACTTGGAATTGCGCAACATGCCGATTTCCGGCTCGGGCGCCGAATTAATTGCTTTTTGGGCAATTGCAGTGGAGTCGTCCGCCGTTTCGCCTCTGTAGTTGCTTCAAAGGTACTTGCATCTGGACTATTCGCCGCTCCCACCTCTGCTTTCTTGGAGAAGCGACGCAAAAAGATGCTGTCCGGAAAGCGGAGAACCCCCGCTTCCCGACAGCATCTTTTGTTGTGTATGCTTACTTACATTTTACCCAGCTGGTGAATCGGATGGCCGAGGGCGCCTTCGGCGGCGTCCATGACCATCTCGCCCAAAGTCGGGTGAGCGTGAATCGTGAGCGCGATATCTTCCAGGTTCGCGCCCATTTCGAGCGCGAGCGCGAGCTCGGCGATCAGGTTGGACGCTTCCGGCCCGACGACCTGCGCGCCGAGCAGCGTTTTCGTCTCCTTGTCGGCGACGAGCTTGACGAAGCCTTGCGACGCGTTCAGCGAGTTGGCGCGGCCGTTGGCGGCATACGGGAACTTGCCGGTCACGGTTTCGATGCCTTTCGTCTTCGCTTCCGTTTCGCTGTAACCGACGCTGGCAATTTCCGGATCGGAGAACACGACCGCCGGAATCGCTTTGTAGTCGACGACGCTCGGCAGCCCGGCGATCGCTTCCGCCGCGACTTTCGCCTCGTACGAAGCTTTGTGCGCGAGCGCCGGACCCGGCACGATGTCGCCGATGGCGAAAATGTGCGGGATGCTCGTGCGGCCCTGATTGTCGACTTCGATCAGACCGCGGTCGGTCATTTTCACGTTGATCAGGTCGAGGCCGAGCTCGCCGTCCGTGTTCGGGCGGCGGCCGACAGTGACGAGCAAGTAGTCGGCGGTGACGGTGTGCTCGGCGTCGCCGACTTTATAGGTGACGGTGACGTCTTTGTCCGTCTTCGTGCTGGACTGGGCCAGCGCGCCGGTGACGATCTCGACGCCGGCCTTTTGCAGGTTGCGGGTGACAAGCTGCGACATTTCTTTCTCGAAGCCCGGCAAGATCGTCTCCGAACCTTCGAGGATCGTTACCTTCGTGCCGAACTTGGCGAACGTCTGGCCGAGCTCGATGCCGATGTAGCCGCCGCCGATGACGACCATGCTCTTCGGCAGCTCCGGCAGGCTGAGCGCCTCCGTCGAGGAAATAATGCGCCCCCCGTACGGAAAAGCTTTCAGCTCGATCGGACGCGAGCCGGTAGCGATAATGCAATGCTTGAACCGGTAGCGCGGCGATTCCTGCTCGTTGAAGACGCGCGCTTCGGTCTCGTTGATGAACATCGCTTCGCCTTGGAACATTTGGATCTTGTTGCCTTTAAGCAGCGTTGTGACGCCGCCGGTCTGCTTTTTGACGATCGAGTTTTTCCATTCGATCACTTTCTGGAAGTCGAGCTTGACGCCCTCCGCGCTTACGCCCATATCGGCGCTATGCGACATTTCCTCGTAGCGGTGCGCCGCGGAAATGAGCGCCTTGGACGGAATGCAACCGACGTTGAGGCAAACTCCCCCCCAATACTGCTTATCGACGATAAGCACGCTTTTGCCGAGCTGCGCGGCGCGGATCGCCGCGACGTAGCCGCCGGGGCCGGCCCGATGACGAGCAAGTCGATATCGATGGATGCATCGCCTACAACCATGGCTTACACCTCCATTACGAGCAGCTCCGGATCGCTAAGCAGCTGCTTGATATAGTTCATGAAGTTTTGCGCCGTAGCGCCGTCGACGATGCGGTGGTCGAAGCTGAGCGAGAGCGCCATGACCGGGGCAGCCACGATTTCGCCGTTTTTGACGACCGGCTTTTCCGTAATGCGGCCTGTGCCGAGAATCGCCACTTCCGGGAAGTTGATGATCGGCGTGAAAAACATGCCGCCGGCGGAACCGATGTTCGTGATCGAGATCGTCGACCCTTTCATTTCGTGCGGCGCCAGCTTGCCTTCGCGGCCGCGGGCGGCGAGATCTTTGATCGCCTCGGCGATCGTCCATACGTTTTTGCGGTCGGCGTCGGCGATGACCGGTACGATCAAGCCGTTATCCGTATCGGTGGCGATACCGATGTTGTAGTAATGCTTATAGACGATTTCCTGCTTCTCTTCGTCGATCATCGCGTTCATGACCGGGAATTGGCGGCACGCCGCCACGAGCGCCTTGACGATGAACGGCAAATACGTCAGCTTGACGCCTTTTTTCTCCGCCAGCGGCTTCGCTTTGGCGCGGAGGGCGACGAGCTGCGTCACGTCACTTCGTCCATGAGCGTGACGTGCGGCGCGGTGTACGCCGACTTCACCATCGCATTCGCGATCACTTTGCGAATGCCTTTGAACGGAACGCGCTCTTCCGCGCGTTCCCCGATTGCGGCTGCGGCTGCTCCAGGGGCTGCAGCCGCAGCAGCTGGCGCGGCAGGAGCTGCGCCCGCCGCCGCGCCAGCCGGAGCGGCCGCTGCGCCGCCGCCGGCTGCGAAGGCGAGCACGTCCTCGCGCGTGACGCGGCCGTGCTTGCCTGTCGGCGTCACCTGTGCCAGCGTGACGCCCTTCTCCCGAGCGAGCTTGCGCACGCTCGGGGTAGCCAGCACCTGCCCCGCAGGGGCAGGTGCTGCCGCCGGTGCGGGCGCGGCGCCAGGCGCTGCCGCGTTCACCGGCGCGCTGCTCGCTTGCGCTACCGGCGCAGGCGCCGCCGCAGGCGCTTCCGGCGCAGCTTCGGCGCCGGCGGGCAGGTCGCCCTCCACTTCGATGACGGCGACCGTCTCGCCAACGTGGCATACTTGCCCTTCCTTGACAAGCACCTCGAGCACTTTGCCGTTGACCGGGCAAGGCACTTCAACGACCGCCTTGTCGTTCTGCACTTCCATCAAAATCGTATCGTCCGTGACGACGTCGCCGGGCTTGATATTGATTTTCTGAATCTCGCCCTCGTGAATGCCCTCGCCGAGCTCAGGGAACGGATAATTGTAACGAGCCACGAATCATGACCTCCTTGAGATTAACCAGCCCCGCCGTCCGCAATAGCCTTTTCCGGACAGTCGATCAGCCAAATGCAAAATGTACATGTATCTGAGGAAAAATCAGCGAGATTAACCGACTCAAATGTAAAGAGTACATGTTTTTCACGCTAATCCGCGCATTTGAGGCCATTTTGCCAAAAACACGTGTACATTTTGCATCTTACATCTACTGACTTGCCGAGATCGCCGTTCTGAAATGTACAATTTGCAATTGACGTCATTTGTACACCATGATTCGGCAATCTCTTTTCGGCGTTTTCAGCAACGAATTTCCGGCAGCGGACTATTGCAGCCGCTCCGGAAAGGGAAAACCTTATGTCCTAAATCCCAAGCCGCTTAAAAATCCAATACCTTCTCGATGCCGGCCACGACGCGGGCCGGGTTCGGAATCCACTGGTCCTCGATCTGCGCGAACGGATATACCGTATCCGGCGGCGCGACGCGAAGCACCGGCGCTTCCAGATGCAGAATCGCTTTTTCGTTGATTTGGGCGATCACTTCCGCCGCGATGCCGGCCGTCTTTTGCGCTTCCTGCACGACGACGGCGCGGTTCGTTTTCTTCACCGACTCTACGATTGTATCGATATCAAGCGGCATAAGCGTCCGCAGGTCGATGACCTCGACCGATACGCCGCGCGATTTTTCCAGCTCCTCGGCCGCTTTCAGCGACGTATGCACCATCGCGCCGTAAGTGATCACCGTCACGTCCTTGCCTTCGCGGACAACGTTCGCCTTGCCGAGCGGGACCGTGTATTCGCCTTCCGGCACTTCGGCGCGGAACGAACGGTACAAGTTCAGATGCTCGAGGAAAAACACCGGATCGTTGTCGCGGATCGACGAGATGAGCAGCCCTTTCGCATCGTACGGGTTGGACGGGTACACGACCTTCAGGCCAGGCGTCTGCACGAGCAAACCTTCAAGCGGGTCGGTGTGCAGCTCGGCCGCCTTCACGCCGCCGCCGATCGGCGTCCGGAACGTAATCGGAGCGTTATAGCGTCCGCCGGAACGGTATCTGAGGCGCGCTGCCTGCACGCAAATTTGATCGAGCGCTTCATAGATGAAGCCTACGAACTGAATCTCCGCAATCGGGCGAAACCCTTGCGTCGACAAACCGACGGCGAGACCGCCGATCGCCGATTCCGCCAGCGGCGTATCGAATACGCGGTCTTCGCCGAACTCTCCCTGCAGTCCTTCCGTAGCGCGGAACACCCCGCCGACGTGGCCGACGTCCTCCCCGAATAGCAGCACGTTCGGGTCGCGGGCCAGCTCGACGCGCATCGCGTCTTTAATCGCTTGTATCATCGTCATTTGTGCCATGACTTGCTTGCCTCCCTGAGCGAAAAATGGTTCTCTATCGTAAGCCCGGCGCTCCCAGCGCCGTCATCGCCTGCTTCGTCTTACAAATATTCGGCCTTTTGCTCTTCCAGATGCTTCGGCGTCGTTTCGTACATCGAATCGATGAGGCCGGCTACCGTCATTTTCTCGGTCGCTTCCGCCTTCTTGATTTCCTCGGCGACGGTCGCCTTCGCTTCTTCCTTCACCTTGGCCTCTTCTTCTTCGCTCCACAGCCCTTTGCCCGTCAAATAGTTGCGGAGGCGGGTAATCGGATCTTTTTGCTCCCACTCCGCTTCTTCTTCCTTCGTGCGGTATTTCGTCGCATCGTCGGCCATCGAGTGCGGGCGGAACCGGTACGTCAGCGCTTCGACCAGCGTCGCGCCGCCGCCATTGCGTGCCCGCTCGGCCGCTTCGCTAACGACTTTGTATACCGCCAGCGCGTCCATGCCGTCGACTTGCACGCCGGTTACGCCGGCTGCAAGCGCTTTGTGCGCGATCGACTGCGCCGCCGTCTGCTTGGAGAACGGCGTCGTAATGGCGTAGCCGTTGTTTTGCACGACGAAAATGACCGGCAGCTTGAACGCTCCGGCGAAATTGAGCCCTTCGTAAAAATCGCCCTCGGACGAGCCGCCGTCACCGGTATACGTAATGGCGACGCGCTTCTCCCCTTTTTTCTTGAACGCCATCGCCACGCCGGTCGCATGCAAAATTTGCGCCCCGATAATGATTTGCGGCATCAATACGTGCACGTCCTGCGGAATTTGCCCGCCGTGCTGGTGGCCGCGGGAATAGAGGAACGCCTGGTACATCGGCAGCCCGTGCCAGACGATTTGCGGCATGTCGCGGTAGCCGGGGCAGACGAAATCGTCCTTGTTCAGGGCGAATTCGCTGGCAATCATCGTTCCCTCTTGCCCCGACACCGGAGCGTAGAAGCCGAGTCGCCCTTGGCGGCCGAGGTTGACGGCCCGCTCGTCCCATACGCGCGTAAAAACCATGCGGCGCAGCAATTCGCGCAGCTGGTCGTCCGTAAGAGCCGGCATATATTGTTCGTTCACGATCGTTCCTTCAGGCGATAGGACGGACAGCGGCTTGACTTCCTCCGCACCGACCTCGTAAAACGGCTTGCTCATGACTGGTTCACCTCATAGTGGTTTGGAATGTATCGAAAATGTTAACAATCTGTTATAGTAGTATTATAATGCTGTTTTATCGAAATGTACACCACTTTCCACGCCAATATTGAACTTATACGCCGCATGCGTATAGTACAGTTCTCGAAAATATATAATACAGTTAACGCTTTTAGCGGCAAACTATTATAATACACACCGCCGGTGCCGCTTGCGAAGGAGCCCGATTCCACGATGCACACGCCAGATTCGTCCCGCTATTACAAGCGCACAGTGCTCAAAGAAACGATCTCCTCCGTTCATTTGGGGGAGGACCGTCCGCTGCGCATTTATTTGCCGCCGGGCTACAACGAAGTGCTGTCGTATCCGGTTTTGTACTGTCAGGACGGCGAGCAGTTTTTCAATTTCGGCCGGCTCGCCACGCTGCTAACGGCCGGCATTCTCGACGGCGGTCTGGAACCGGCGATCGCTATTGGCGTCGACGTGCGGACAGCCGTCCGTACGTCCGAATACGCGCCGGAGGGCGAGCGCAACGCCGCCTACATCCGTTTTTTCGCCGAGGAAATGGTGCCTTACATTGAGAGCCGCTATCCGGTCAGACGAACGCCGCAGGAACGAATCGCGGCCGGAGATTCGCTCGGGGGCACGGTTTCGCTGCATCTCGCCCTAGCTTATCCTCACCTTTTTTCCAACGTGTTATCCTTGTCGGGGGCATTTTTCGCCGAGACGCAGCGTCAGCTCGAGGCTGCCGGCGACTTGTCCTGGCTGCGCATCCATATGCTGATCGGGCTGGACGAGACGGAGGTGACGACCGAGCGGGGAACGTTCGATTTCGTTGCCGCGAACCGGCGGACGAAGGAATTGCTCGAAAGCGGCGGGGCGAGGCTGACGTACGAAGAAAAGCCGGGCAAGCACCTGTGGGGATTTTGGCAGCAGGAGCTCCCGGCGATATTGCGCCTGTTTTTGTCCGATTAGGCGTTAAGCCGAAGGTGTAACGGCGAACAATGTGCCGGCGCCACACGCCCAGCTTAACGCCTAGGCGTTAAGCTGGAGGAGCAACGGCTTGCAACGTCGAGGGCGCCACACAGCCAGCTTAACGCCTAGTTCGCTGCGCGATCGGGCCTGGAAGCGTATCTGTTCTCCAGCTCGCTGGCGGTGCGGACGATGTCATCGTAAGACAAAAGCTCGTCCGCTGCGACAAGTTCGACCGCCGCCGCCGCGCCAAGCAAGCCCGCGATGTCGGCGGCTGCTTCGGCCGCCGTCACCGGCTCGCCGGTCAGCTCGCTGAGGCTCCCCATCGTCTCCGGCCTCACGCGCGGGTAATCCGCCTCTGCCGACCTCCCCGCCGCCTTCTCGTAAAAAGCCCGGGCCAAAGCGGCCCGCTCCGCCCCGGTTCCCTCGACGACAAGAAACGCCTGCACGACGACAGCGTTCGCGTGCCGCCGCTGGGCAATGCCGCACAACTTGCGGCCGCCGATCGACAAGTCGAACTCGCCGGGGCAATACGAGCCTTCCACTTCCCCTTCCCGAATATGCGCCGTCCGATGCATGAAGCTCGCTTGAAGCAGCCGCACCATGCGTTCAAAATCGCTGCGGAAGCCGATCGTGCCTTCCGCTTTCGGCAGCACCAGCGACACGTTCAGCACGCCGAGATCAAGCGGGACCGCCGCGCCTCCGGAATTGCGGACGGCAGTGGAATAGCCTAGCTCGCGCAGCCACGCCGCGGCCGCGCCGGCTTCCGGCAGGCGGCTGTCGCGCAGCCCCATGACGAACGCCCGCGGGTGCCGCCACATATGTACAATCGGGTCATCTTCCGCTTTCATTAAGCGGCAAAGCAGCTCGTCCCTGGCAAACGCCGCAAGTACCGGCTCATAGCCGATCTCCCCCGTCCGATCCCATAGCCTCACGCGCGGTGGCAGCGCCGCTTGGGCGGACTGCCCTTTTCCCGTTTCCACCATCCGATTCGCCTTCTTTCCAACTTCCGTAACATGCCCGTAACATGCTCTAGCGCTCAATGTATCGGATTTTGCAACGGCTGTAAAGCGTTTGCCCCAGACGGCTTTTCGCCGCGGACTGCCGCCCGGGATGCCGCGTAGTAGATGGACTCGAATTTTATAATATTTTGCAGTAGGAATTTTGGAGTTTTCGTCGAATTATTGGAGATGTGGGGAAAGTTACCATTTTCCGATAAAGTGGGCGAAGCGAATTGGTCACTTTCGACAGTGTTTTGTACAATGCGGCTATCATTCTCTTGCCGATTTGCCTGTTCGAAATATTCGGCAACGGGTATGGCCCCTGCTCTGGAGACCGGAAACGGAGCTCCGGAGAGTGCTTGCTTGTTGCGGCCGCAAACGTGGTGACCGCCTTGTTCTGCGCAGCGCACCCGATTCCGCTTGGCGGAGATTCGTTCGACTTGCGGCTGATTCCGTTTTTGCTATCTTTTATATACGGCTCTCCGCTCAGCGGCGTGGCTGTGGCTGCGGCCGTCCTGATTTACCAATACGTTGCCGGGCCGTCCCAATTCATCTTTATGGCAGCTGCTTACGGCTTCCTCACCCTCATCTGCTGGGTCGTTTCGGCCAAGGCGGGCAAAACGCTGTTCGCAACCCGGTACTTCTACCCTGTGCTGCTCACCTGCCTTTGTTTCGGCGCGCTGTCCGGGCTAAGCTTCGCCTTGCCGCGCCATCTGCCCGCTCCTTCACATTCGCCGATATGGCTCAATTTTGCCTTCGTTCTCGCTCTTCATATCGCCTTGATGTTGCTCATCGCGCTGATCCACACGCATATTCGCGCCAATGAGGTGCTTACCCGCAAGCTGATCCGCTCCGAGAAGCTTAACGTGCTCAGCGAGCTCGCCGCGGCCGTCGCCCACGAGATCCGCAACCCGATGACCGTCGCCCGCGGCTTTATGCAGCTGCTCAGCCGCAGCGAAGTGGGCGAAGAGAAAAAACGGACCTACACCCAGATGGTCATCGAAGAAATCGACCGCGCGGAAAAAATTATTACCGATTATTTGTCGTTCGCCAGGCCGCAGGCCGTGCACGTAGAGCCTCTCGATTTGCGCGATGCCGTTCACAAAGCGATGCAGCTTATCGGCCCGTACGCAGCCGCACGCGGGGTCGAGCTGCACAGCGCGGCAGCACAGACGCCGATGCCGCTACTGGCCGATGAGGACCGGCTCGTGCAGGGGCTTGTCAACGTATGCAAGCATGGTATCGACGCGATGCCCGAGGGCGGTTCGCTGCGGCTGAAATTCGTATCCGACCCGAATTTTGTCGTGCTTGAGGTGAGCGATGAAGGCGCCGGCATGAGCGAGGAGGTAATTTCCCGGCTCGGCACGCCGTTTTATGCGATGGATACGGAAGGAACGGGGCTCAGCATGATGGTCGCCTACCGTATCGTCGAATCGCTGGGCGGCCATGTCGATGTGCGGAGCGCTCGCGGGAAGGGCTCGACATTCACGATTTCGCTCCCGCGCCAGCGGCCATAAAGTCGGCGACCGACTTATACAGCGTCAAGGCCCGATTCGCGCTGCCGCTCGGCACGTTCGCCGCCAGCACGGCGATCGCATATTTCGGCTTGTCGGCCGGCGCGTAGCCGATAAACCATTCGTTGTCCGCCGGCATGCCGCCGGCTTTCACTTGCGCCGTACCCGACTTGCCCGCCAGCGGCCATATCGCCTGCTGCAAGCTTGTGCCGGTTCCGTATGCAACCACCTCGCGCATCCACGTCAGCAGCTTGCGCGCCGTCGCCGCCGAAATGCCGTCCTCCTGCATGATCAGCTTCCGCTCCGGAAACGTCTCCAGCTCCTTGCCATCCTTCAAGGCGACTTTGGTCGCTACCCTCGGCTCCAACACTTCGCCGCCGTGCAGCAGCGTCACCACGAGATTCGCCGCCTGCAGCGGCGTCACGCGCACGTCCCTTTGGCCAATAGCCGTCTGCATCAGCACTCCTTCGTCATTGCGCGGCGTGCCGGCGGCAAAGAGCTGACCCTTGCCCTCCCCGTCGAGCTGGCTCCATTCGCTGCCCCGCACCCGGCCGTGCCAGCCGACAGGAGCGAGGAAGCCGAGCTTGCGCGCAGTTGCCTCGACCTCGTCGGCCGTCAGCCGCATCATCACTTTCGCGAACGTGATGTTGCACGACTCCGCGAACGCTTGCTCCAGCGTGAGGGCGCCGTGGCCGGGCTTGTACCAGCAGCGGAACCCGTATTTCCCGAGCTCTCCTGCGCATTCGAACGTCTCGTTCGGGCGTACAACCCCTTTTTCCAAAGCGGCGGCGGCAATGACCGTTTTGAAAATCGAGCCCGGCTCCGTCGGCGCAAGCGCCCGATTCGCCCAACCGCCGGCGCCAAGGTCGATGTCGTTCGGATCGTAGCCGGGACGGCTCGCCATCGCCAGCACGTCGGCCGTCGCGGCATCGAGCACTACGACTGCTCCATCCGAAACTCCAAGCTTGTCCATCCGCTGCTCGATCGCCCGCTGCAGCCCCGCATCGAGCGTCGTATGCACAGTCAGCGGATAGTAGGCCGTTTCGGCGCTCACCGTGCGCGTATCGAGCCCAGGCAGCGGCCGCCTTCCCGCATCCATAAAATACGAGATCGTCGTCGGACCAAGGCTGCGCAGCCACGGCTCGAACGTTTTCTCAAGCCCCGAAACGCCGATCTCGCTGTCGAGATGCAGCTGGCCCCTCTCCAGCTGATCGCGGAATACGGTCTCGATCCGCTCCGGATTGCGGCCGACATAGCCGATAAGCTGGCTGGCCGGCATCCGCTCCGGATAGCGGATCGTCAGCTCGGCGACGCGAACGTTCGGCAGCTGCAGCTCATCCAGCATAGCCGCTTCCGAGGCGGTGAGCGCCGCCGGCTCCCCTCGCTCATCGCTCCACCAAGCCGGCTCCTTCAGCCCCGCAACGAAGGCGCGCCAGCGGACTTCATCGGTGTGCAGCAGCTGGAACAGCTTCCGTTTCTGCTCCGTCCCTCCGTCGTAGCCGCTGCGTACCGGGAAGACGAGCGCCCCTTTGCGCACCTCTCCCGTCAGAGCCTCGCCATACCGGTCAACGAACCGCCCTCTCCCGGAGTCGAGCACAAGCCCCCGCTGCCGTTGCAGCACCGAATTGCGCACCAGATCGACGCCGCGTTCCGTAAAATCCCGCGCCGCCGCTACCTGAATCCAAAACAGCCGCCCCGCAATCCCTATAAAACCGCCCGTCAGCACCATCAGCGCCAGAAACACCCGTCTCCGATCGACCATCCGCACATTCACCTAAATCCCGCGTTTTTATCCATTATGTTCATGTGCGCGGCGATGCAAACTTGATGGCCTTTATCCATGCGCAGCATGGAGCCGGCCCACCTTACGCAGATAACCTTCGGGGGGCTCCGCTGCGGATTGGCATGTGGGGGCTCCGGCTTCGTTGAAATCGGGTTCCCTGATCTACTAAGACATTTCGAGGAGGGAACCCGATTTCAAAGGCGCACGTTCCACTCTCCGCCCCCTAATGCCATCCTCGGCTCCGCGAAGGTTATCAACGCAAAATGGCCTGCTTCCCAAAACGTGGGAAGCCCATATGCCGATCCGCAGCGCAGCCCCTGAAGGTTATACAACCACAAAAACGGCCCGCTCCCCAACCGCGGGGAGCGAGCCATTTTTCAAAACATACTAAATCCGGAACCGTGTCAAAGAATCTTTCAACGAATTCGACAAATTTTCCAGCCTTTCCACCAATCGGACTAGGCCTTCGCTAATGTTAAGCTGCTCCTGGCTGAGCGACGACACTTGCTCGCTGGTCGCCAGCGACTGTTGCGCTACCGCGCTTACGTTGCTCATCGCCTCGGACAAAATGATTTGCGACTGGTCGAGCTCGCTGATCGAGTCGCTGACGTTGCTAAGCTGCAAGATGAACCCGCCCATATGCTCGCGCACGCGGGCGAAAATCGTGTCCGCTTCTTTCACCGACGTAATTTGCTGCTGGAAAATCGGGTATGCGTTCGAGAGCACGGTGACCGTCTCGTCGATTTCCCGTTGAATCGTCTCCGTAATTTCGCCGACGACGCCGATCGATTGCCGCGACTGGTCCGCCAGCTTGCGGATCTCGTCGGCAACGACCATGAAGCCTTTGCCGGCTGCGCCCGCGCGGGCCGCTTCGATCGTGGCGTTGAGCGACAAAATGTTCGTCTGCTTGGATACATTGTTCAGCACGTCGAGAATTTTCCGGATCGAGCGCGTGCTCTCTTTCAGCTTGTCGACTTTTTCGACCATGGCGCGAATCGTCGTTTCCGCGTCGTTCGTTTTCTGGATCAGTTCCGACATGTACTTCGTGCCGAGCTCGGACGAGCTTTGCACGTCGGAAGCGGAGCTGCCCATTTCCAGGTTGGCCTGAATGACGTTTTTCATCCGTTCGCCGATTTGCTGGGTCAGCTCGTTGCCGCGTTCGGACTCGTTCGCCAGGCCGGAAGCCCCGACCGAAATTTCTTCCGTGGCGACGGCGATTTCCTTCGCCGACGTCGCCGTCGTGCGCGAGGCGTTCGTCAGCTCCGCCGCCGTCTCCATCACTTGCGCGGCGGACTGTTGGGTCGTCAGGACGAGCGATGTGATCTGCTCCATCATGACGTCGAAGCTGTTGCCGAGCTGGCCGATCTCATCCTTCCTCGTGAAATCGGCCCGCACTTGCAAATTGCCGCGTGCGCCCTGATCCATCAAATCGCGCAGGCGGTTGATCGGACGGCGAATCATGCCGGCGACGAAATAACCGATGACGATGGCCACCACAGTCGCAACCAGCGCCATGATGATCGTCATTTGGGCGATGACCGTCGCGCTGGACGTCAGCGAAGCTACCGGCATCGCTCCAACCAAATACCATGACGACACCGGAGACTTATAGAACACAACCTGCTGGCCGTTCGTCGTCACCGAGCCGCTATCTTCCGCCAGGCTGTCCTTGCTGAGCTCAATGGCCGATTTTTTGGCAATGTCTTCGGCTTTGCTCGTATAGACGTTCATATTGTTCGCCGTCAACACCCGGATGCTGCTGCCGTCCCCGAACGATATGCCGTCGACCTGCTTCCCGAGCACATCGGTCGCCACTTCCATCACCAGCACGGCATTGATGTTGTTCGACGTCGTATCGCGCAGCGAGCGGCCGATTGCGAAGCCCGGCGACGACATCGTTTGCGAGTAGCCCTTCTGCTGACTTTCGAGCCATACGGCCTTGCCCGAGGCGTCGGTGATGCGCTTGAACCAGTCTTTGTCGCCGAAATTGTCGCCGGTCATCGACGCTCCCGAGACGTTGATATATTCCCCGTTCGGGCGCAGAAGATGAATCGCCTTGATGTTCTTGTCGGCGTATAAATACACGTTCAGCTTGTCGCCAAGCTTGCGGGTCAGCTCCAAATATTCATACGACCCTTTAGTGATGCGGTTCAGGTCATTGAGCTGCCCCTGCAAATCTTTGTCCAGCATAATTTGCAGCGACAAGTTCTCCAGCGAATTGTACAAAAAGTCGAGCTTTTGTCCCGCTTGAACGATCGCTTCCAGCGACGCTTCCGACACTTTGCTCTTCAGGACGTCTCTGGATTTTATGTACGAAATGCCCCCTACCACTGCCACAAACGTAACAATGCTTACGAAGAAAACGATAAATAGCTTCATCCCGACGGACTTGAGCGGATTCCCGAGCAGAACGCCGCCCGATGACGCATCTCCCTGCCGGTTGTCTCCGCTCTCCGGCCGCTTGCCGGCCGCCTTCATGCGCTGGCCCGTCGCGCTCCAGTCAATCCGCTTTGCCCCCCTGGTGAGAGCCGCCCATCCTTGCTTCATTGCGGAGATAGTTTTGGCCATCCATGCTTTCATCTTTTTACACCACCATCACATAGTCATTGCTGCGCATTGCAAATAACTGCCAAAGGATATAGTGCCCTCGGTTATATTCGACAACAAGAGACATATTCCTTTCGGATTCGGGACAATTGCACAAAAAAATTCCATCCGAGGCGCCCTATGGCAGCTTCAGATGGAATTTTCCCCTACGGCCGGCTATTGCTTAGGCCCCGTACGCTTGCGCATCATGTCGAAAGGCTTGACCGGAGCCGCCGTCTTCAGGCGGATCGGCTGCAGCGGATGGCGGGCCGCGCTCAGCTCTGCGCCGTTCTCATCCCACAGATGTTCGACGATTTGCTTGAAATGAGTGCCGTCCGGGCCGAAAAACTCGACCTCCTGCCCCGGCTTGAAGTAGTTGCGCTGCTGCACGGTAGCAATTCCGGTATCCGCGTCGTAATCGGTCACGAGCCCGACAAAATCGAACTGCACCGCTTTGTCCTCCGGCCCGAAAATATGCTCCTCGTGTCCCGGCTCGTCGTAGAAAAAGCCGGTATTGACCGGGCGGTTCGCCGCCTTGTAAATTTCCTCCAGCCATTCGCGCTTCAGCTCGTACCGCTCCGGGTCGTCGAAATAGGCGTCGATCGCTTGCCGGTACGCGTTCACGACGGTAGCAACATAGTGGACGCTTTTCATCCGGCCTTCGATTTTGAAGCTGTCGACGCCGGATTCGATCAGATCGGGAATGTGCTCGATCATGCACAAATCTTTCGCGCTCATCATGAACGGGTCGTCCCCTTCGTCAAACACGGGCACGTCGCGCGCGATCGGCCCTTCCGCCGCCGTCCCGCCCGCGAACAAATCGTACTTCCAGCGGCACGACTGGCAGCAGCCGCCGCGGTTCGAATCGCGGTCGGTGAAATGGTTCGAAAGGACGCAGCGCCCGGAATATGACGAGCACATGGCGCCGTGGATAAACACTTCGATCTCGACGTCGACATGCCGTTTGATCTCGTCGATTTCGGCCATGCTCGCTTCCCGCGCCAGAACGACGCGCTCTACGCCTTCGTCTTTCCAGAACTGCACCGCCTGCCAGTTCATCGTCGATTGCTGCGTGCTCAGATGGATTTCCAGCTTCGGC
Organism: Gordoniibacillus kamchatkensis; assembly: GCF_000829455.1. GTDB lineage: Bacteria > Bacillota > Bacilli > Paenibacillales > NBRC-103111 > Gordoniibacillus > Gordoniibacillus kamchatkensis. The sequence goes on along the minus strand of NZ_JXAK01000013.1, from coordinate 88,274 downwards.
GCGACACGCTTCGCCGTCTCGACGATGAGCGGATCGGCGACGATGATCGCCGCGATGCCGACGTCCTGCAAATTTCTCAAGTAATCTTCCAAACCTTCGATATCTTCGTTATGGGCGTAAATGTTCGTCGCCACGAACACCTTGGCCCCGTAGCGGCTGGCGAACTCGACGCCTTCGCGCATTTCCTCGAACGTAAAATTGTCGGCCGCCGAGCGCAGCCCGTACTTCTGTCCGCCGATGTAAACGGCGTCGGCGCCGTAATGCACGGCGAATTTCAGCTTCTCCAGGCTCCCGGCCGGCGCCAGCAGCTCCGGCCTCTCAAGCCGAACCCGCCGGCCGCGGGCGCGCCGTTCCAATACGGTCGTCATAGGTCATCCCCTCCCTTTCGTCAATACACTTGCTCTTTATAAAAAAATCCGTACGACAGCTCGCGGTCGCTCGGCTGCAGCGCCTGGATCGTTTCCAGCCACGTTTGGTCGAACGTGAATCCGGCCGGGTCGGTGCAGTAGGCGTCGATGCAGGCGCGATAGCTGCGCAGCGCCGCGATATTGTATTCCGCGCTTTTCAGCACGCTTTCGATTTTGAAGCTCGCAATCCCGGCGTCCATAAGCTCCGGCAAATTTTCCAGCATGCAGATGTCGTCCGAGCTCATGACGTGCGTGCCGCTTTCGTCCTCATATATCGGGAAACGCTCGGTCGGGCGCTCCTGCTCGACAAGATAAAGCCCCCGCTCCGGATTATACGACTGCCCTTCGGACGGGCGGCCGAGATGTTCGGTATAGTTGTGCAGCAGCTTTCGCTTGGAATGATAAATGTTCGTCATGCCGTGCACCTGCACTTCGACTTCCATGACGCCTTTCAGGCGAGAGGCCATTTCGGCCAGCTCCTCCAAGTTCAGCTCGCGGGCGGCGACGACGCGAGTTGCTCCTTTGCGCCCCCAGAAAGAAGCCGTCGCCCAGTTCGTCGACGTCATCTCGGCGTTCCAATGCAAGGCAAGCTGCGGCGCGTGAGCCTTCACTGCGGCGAGCACGGCCGGGTCGCCGTACACGACGGCATCGACGCCTGCGGCGGCCAGCTCCTTGACGTAATCCGGCAGCGTGCGCACCGTATCGTTATCCATGATATGATTCAGCGCGGCGTACACTTTGACGCCGGCTTTATGCGCTTCCGGTACGGCGCGGCGCAGCGCTTCCGCCGGGACGTCGCCCGGCAGCCGCAGGCCGTAGCGTTTGTCGCCGACGAGCAGCGCATCCGCCCCGGCTTCGGCGTAAGCTGCCATCTGCTCGGCGGAGCCCGCCGGTATGAGCAATTCTGGTTTGTTCACGACGCTTCACTTTCCTTCCTGAGTTTTGCTCGCCGCAATGTTCTTCTTATGCTGTTCGAACGTCTCGGCGAACAAATGGCCTTTGGAGCCGTCCTTCTTCGTAACATAGAACAAATACTTCGTATCCGCCGGCGACAGGGCGGCCCGTATCGATGCGGCGCTCGGACTGGCGATCGGCCCCGGCGGCAAGCCGGTGTGCAAATACGTATTATAAGGGCTTTCGAGCTGCAAATCTTTCTCTACGAGACGATCTTTCGGCTTGTCGAACAAATACTGAACCGTGGCGTCGATTTGCAGCGGCATATTCCGTTTGAGCCGGTTCACGATAATGCCGGCAACGACAGGCCGCTCTTCGTCGAGAACGACCTCGCGCTCGACGAGCGAAGCGATTGTCAGCACTTGATGCAGTGTAAAGCCGGAACGCTTCAGCTGCTCGTCCCAGCCCGGGATAGCCGCGATTTTGCCGTCGGTTTCCGCCAGCATGCGCTGCACCATTTCCTCCGGCCCGGTGCCTTTCTTGAATTCGTATGTCTCGGGAAACAGGTAGCCTTCGGCTTTATGCTTCACTTGCGGCGAATCGGGCAAAGCGGGGATGACGGCGCCGCGGTAAGCCCCTGGCCGGTCGATCAGGCGCATGACCTCTTCGTTCGATTGGCCTGTCGCTTGGGCAATTTTGTCGGCAATTTGCACCGCTGTATATCCTTCCGGAATCGTCAGCCTGATCGTATCCTCTTTGACCGTATCTCCGTCGTTTAGCTTGGCGATAATGGCATCCAGCGGCGTCCCGGGCGTCATCGCATATTCGCCGGCTTGAAAGCGGGAGCCTTCTTTCCTCCACTTCAAATAGTATGTGAAAATGCGATCGTCGCGAATCAGCCCGCTTCTCTCCAGAATGCCGGCAATTTGCGCGGGGCGCGAACCGGCAGGGACGGTAAACCGCACTTCTTGCGAAGATGCCGGTACGGGGCGGAGCGCTTGCGACACGTAGAGGGCTGCGCCCGTAATCGCCCCCAAAGCGATGACAATGAATAAGGCCGCGACGATCATTACGATTTTCCATACGGACCGTTTCGGCGGCAGCTGCGTCGTCGATTCCACGGCATACTCCTTCGGCTGATCAAGTTTGGCGAGCAACAGAAAAAGAGCGGACAAGCCGCTCCTTCAGCGCTCGCTATTTATTCGTCTTCAAGCGGGAACAACATCTCGTCATACAGCTCCGATACCGTCTCCCACTCGTCGTCGTCTTCGATGTTCTCCAGCTCGAGCACGCCGCCGTTTGCCACGACGCGAAATATCGCCACTTCATCTTCTTCGCGGAGCGCCTCGGATTGCAGCACCGCGTAGCCTTGCCCGTCATGGATGAACTCGGCGACGATGCGATACGCGGCGGATTCATTTTGCTCATCGTACAAAATGATATCATCTCCGTACGCAGCGCGCAAGGTATCCGTCGTCTTCACTCCGTTCATTGGTCCTCTTCCTCGTCGTATTCGGCCATCAGCGTGTTGAACGTCTCTTCGACGATGTTCCATTCTTCCTCGTCTTCGATCGTATAAAGCTTCAGGTCGTCTCCGTTTTCGTCTTCCTCATAGCGGAAAGCGTACACTTCGTCGCTTTCCTCGTCCGCTTCGACCGGCACCACCATCATATACTTTTTGTCGGAACCGTCGACCTCGAACTTCATAATCACTTCGAACTCTTCCTCGTTGCCTTCCTCGTCCGGAATATAAATGATTTCCGGCTCTTCGTGCTGCTCTTGTTCTTTCCCGGCCACGGCCTTCACCTCGCGTTCTTGGAATCCATATAGCCTTGCAATATAAGCGCCGCCGCCATTTTATCGATGACGGCTTTGCGCTTTTTGCGGCTGACGTCGGCCTCGAGCAGCGTGCGCTGCGCGGCGGCGGTCGTCAGCCGTTCATCCCAAAGGCGGACAGGCAGCCCTAGTATGGCCTCCACTTCGCGTGCGAATGCAATGCAAATTTCGCCACGCGGGCCGATCGTGCCGTTCATGTTTTTCGGCAGGCCGACAACGATTTCACCGACGTTAAATTCCGCTACAAGCTCTTTCAAGCGGGCAAAATCGCGCTCTGCCGTCGTGCGGCGAACCGTCTCGACGCCTTGCGCCGTCCAGCCGAGCTCGTCGCTGACGGCGACGCCGATCGTCTTATCCCCGTAGTCGAGCCCCATCGTTCTCATCCGGCGTCTCCTGTCATTTGTGCTGATTGATGTAGGAGCGCACCAGTTCTTCGATCAGCTCGTCGCGCTCGCGTTTGCGGATCAAGCTGCGGGCGTTGTTGTGGCGCGGAATGTAGGCCGGGTCGCCGGAGAGCAAATAGCCCACGATCTGGTTAATCGGATTGTACCCTTTCTCCTGCAGCGCTTCGTACACCGTTAAAATGACTTCTTGGGGTGACGTTTCGACCTCTTCCGCTTTCACATTGAATTTCATCGTTTTGTCCATGGAACTCATCGCGATCACCCTCGCTCTCTTACCGATATGCCATAATGTGATATATTCTGTACGCGGCAGAAAATTCCTTTTTCGCCGTATAATTTTTAAGGCTTTTGAGAAAAAAGGGCTGCGCTGCGGGTTGGGAATATGGGTCTCCGGCTTCGCCCACAATCGTGTTCCCATGAATCGAATAGAAGGTGGGAACACGATTTCAAAGGCGCACGCTGCGCTCTCCGCCCCCACATTCCCATCCTCCGCTCCGCCTTGCTCAGCATTTATTTAAGCGTGCTGCTTCGCTACCAGCTCTTCGACAAGGCGCAGCGCTTCGCCGAGCTTGCCCGGCTCCTTGCCGCCGGCTTGCGCCATTTCCGGCTTGCCGCCGCCGCTGCCGCCGCATGCCGCCGCGGCTTCTTTGATCAGCTTGCCGGCGTGGAAGCCTTTAGCCGCGAGATCCGGGGTCACGGCTGCCACCAAGTTGACTTTCCCGTCGGCCGCAGCGCCGAGCACGATGACCGCGGAGCCAAGCTTCGCTTTCATTTCGTCGACAATGCTGCGCAGCGAGTCCATATCGCCGGCGTTCGTCTGCGCCGCCAGCACCGTGATGCCGGCCACCGTCTTCGCCTGCTCCGCCAGCGCGCCCGCTTCCACGCGGCTCAGCTTGGCGCGGAGCGATTCGTTCTCGCGGCCCAAATCTTTGATCTGCGCCAGGACGGCCTCGATCCGCTTAGGCACATCGTTTACGTTCGCCTTGAGCAGAGCGGCGGCATCTTTCAGCTGCTGCAGCTGGGCGTCGAGATACTGGTACGCATGGCGGCCGGTGACCGCCTCGATGCGGCGCACGCCGGAGCCGATGCCGGACTCGCTGACGATTTTGAACAAGCCGATCTGGCCGGTGTAAGCGACGTGGCAGCCGCCGCACAGCTCCAGGCTGTAGTCGCCGACCTGGACGACGCGCACCGTTTCGCCGTATTTCTCGCCGAACAGGGCCATCGCTCCGAGCGCTTTCGCTTCGGCGAGCGATTTCGTATAAATGTCCAGCTTCGTATTGCGCCATATTTGCTCGTTGACGCGCTGCTCAACATCCTGCAGCTCTTCGGCGCTGACCGCGCCGAAATGCGAGAAGTCGAAGCGAAGCCGCTCCGGCTGCACGAGCGAGCCTGCTTGATTGACGTGCGTGCCCAGCACTTCCTTCAACGCTTTATGGAGCAGGTGCGTGGCCGTATGATTTTTCACGATGTCTTCGCGCAGCGAAGGGCTGACGGCCGCTTGTACCGTCTCGCCCTTGCGCAGCACGCCCGCTTCGACGCGGACGGTGTGCACGTGCTGGCCGTGCGGCGCTTTGCTTACGTCTTCGACAACGAGCTTCAGCTTGCCGTCAGCGCCTGTAATCACGCCGTGATCGCTCACTTGCCCGCCGCTTTCAGCGTAAAAAGGCGTGCGGTCGAGCACGATCCGGCACGTTTCGCCGGTGCCGGCGAGATCGACGAACTCGTTCTCGTGGACGATGGCGATTACTTTGGCAGACACTACCAATTCAGTATATCCAACAAACTCGCTTTTATCCGTAAAATCGGCCAGCGGACCGCCCTGCACCTTCATGCTCTCGGATTCCTGGCGGGCGCCGCGGGCGCGGTCGCGCTGCTCCTGCATCGCCGCGTCGAAGCCGGCGCGGTCGACCGTCATCCCTTTTTCGGCGGCGAAATCCTCGGTCAAATCGAACGGGAAGCCGTACGTGTCGTACAGCTTGAACGCGTCGGGGCCGCTGATTTCGTTCTTGCCCTCGGCTTTCGCCTTGGCCGCCATCTCCGTCAAAATGTGCAGTCCGTCGCTCAGCGTCTCGTGGAACCGTTCCTCCTCGGTGCGGATGACGCGCTCGATGAACTCGCGCTTCTCCACAACTTCCGGATAGTAAACGCCCATAATGTCGCCGACGATGGAAACGAGCCGGTGCAGGAACGGCTTCTCGATGCCGAGCGTCGCTTTGCCGTAGCGGACGGCGCGGCGCAGCAAGCGGCGAATGACGTAGCCGCGGCCTTCGTTGGACGGCAGCACGCCGTCGGCAACGGCGAACGTCACGGCGCGAATATGGTCGGCGACGACTTTCAGCGCAACATCGGTGTCGCTCTTTTCGTGATACTTGACGCCGGCCAGCTTGCAGGCAGCTTCGATAATCGGCATGAACAAATCGGTGTCGAAGTTCGAATCGACGTCTTGCAAAATCGACGCGAAGCGCTCGAGGCCTGCGCCCGTATCGATATTTTTGTTCGGCAGCGGCGTATACGAGCCGTCCTTATTATGATTGAATTGGGAGAAGACGAGGTTCCACACCTCGAGGAAGCGCTCGTTTTCCCCGCCCGGCCAGCATTCCGGATCGCTTAAGTCGCCGTACTTGTCGCCGCGGTCGTAAAAAATTTCCGTACACGGCCCGCACGGCCCTTCGCCGATATCCCAGAAGTTGTCCTGCAGCTTGTAGATGCGCTCCGCCGGCAGCCCGATTTTTTCGTTCCACAGCTTGAACGCCTCTTCGTCTTCCGGGTATACGGTCACCGACAGCCGGTTCGGGTCGAAGCCGATCCATTTCGGGTCCGTCAAAAACTCCCATGCCCACGTAATGACTTCTTCCTTGAAATAGTCGCCGATCGAGAAGTTGCCGAGCATTTCAAAAAACGTATGTGCGGCGCGTCTGTCGCACATTCTCGATGTCGTTCGTGCGGATGCATTTTTGCGAGTTGGCGATGCGCGGGTTTTCCGGCACCATGCGGCCGTCGAAATACGGCTTTAGCGGCGCCATGCCGGCGTTGATCCAAAGCAGTGACGGATCGTTATGCGGCACGAGCGGCGCGCTCGGCTCGATGTGGTGTCCTTTCTCCTTGAAAAATTGCAGCCATTTGGCTCGGATTTCGCTAGCTTTCATCGTAGGTCAGACTCCCTTCACGGAAAAAATAACGCCCCTGTCAATGACAGGGACGATTGCTCGCGGTACCACCCTGGTTACCGCCTGCGCATGCGCGCCGAACCTTACGGTCCCGCCGCCGCTTGCTAGCGATCTCCTTATGCGGACTGTAACGGGTCCCCCCGGCGGAGTTCGTCCGCGCTCCGAAAGCAGCCTTCGGCCGTTCTTCGCCGCAGAGCCCTTCCAGCCGGCGCTTTCCGCATCGCAAATCGCTTGCGGTTCGGGCGTCCGGGGCTCTTTCTCTGTGGGGCGGGCTACAGCCTACTCTCTTTCATCGTTGCGTTAGTGCTATATCGTAAAAATTATAGCCGTCCGCCGCAGCGATGTCAACATATGGGTCATTTCTTCAAAGCCTTCTGGTAAATGTCCAAATATTTGTCAAGCTGCAGCCCTTTGAACCCGGCAACGTAGCTGTCCCAATCTTTGTCGATGTCTTTGCTGCCGGTAATGAACTGGGCCATGTTCGATTTTACGTAGTCTTTGATCGTCGTTTTGAGCTGCGCGGCGAGGGAAGCGTCGGCAGGGTCGATAAACACGTCGGACGGGTACACCGCATCCGGTTTGGCGTACGGCTCGTACTTTTTCGACTCTTTCCACAGGCGGTACTCGTAACCGTCGCTTCCAAGCGGATCTTTCGGCGCCACAAAGCCTTCGCGGATCGAGTTCGTCATCAGCATGAGGCCCAATTGCTGCCACGAGTCGTTTTGGACCTCCACCCCTTTATTCGACGCAATGACCGCGTATTTGGCCGGCTGCCCGTTGTAATCCGTCTCGCCGCTGTTCGCTTTTCTCCATCCTTCGTTTTCGAAGCCCCACGACGTAAGCACGGTCGCCTCCTCCGAGTACAAATAGTCGGCCATGCGCATGGCGGCGATTTGCTGGTCTTTGCTCGCTTTGTTCGTAATGACGAATTGCCCGTTGCCCGCTCCAACCGAATAGCCGGCCAGCTGTACCCCGCCGGGCCCTTTGAGCGGAGGCACGACTTCGAAATCTTTATGGCGCGGCGTAGCGTCGTTAGGCGAGTACAAGTAACTGATCAATGCGGTAGTGACGGAGCCAACGACCTGATCCGGCTTGCTGGCAAGCTGCTTGACCGCATCGGTGTTTTGCGTGAACGAAGCTTTGTCGATGAGCCCTTCGCTATACAGCTTGCGCAAATATTTGAGCCCTTCCTTCCACTCGGGCTGAGCTGCGGACAGCAGCACCTTCCCGTCCTTCACGCTGAAATACGAATCCATGTCATCGTAAATGAACGCGTTCATCAGAAGCCGTCGACGCCTCCGGCCCACATATCGTACGAGGTGGTGAACGGAATCTCGTCCGCCTTGCCGTTGCCGTTCGGGTCTTTTTCCTTAAACGCTTTCAATACCTCGTAAAATTCGTCCGTCGTCGTCGGCATCTTGAGCCCGAGCTTATCGAGCCATGCTTTGTTGATCCACATTTTTTCGCCATATGTGCAATGGAAGCATTCGTTAATTTTCGGGATGGCGTAAATTTTCCCGTCCGGCGTCGTCATGGCGGACTTCAAATACGGGATGTCGGCCATCGCCTTTTTGATATTGGGGGCATATTTGTCGATCAAGTCCTTCAGATCGATGAACGCGCCCTGCTGTCCGTATTTCATTTGATCCGCTTTGCTGAATGCCGCCCCGAGCAGTACGGCCGGGTAGTCGCCGCTCGCCATCATGAGCTGCTTTTTATCGTCCAGCGATTTGTCGGGGACGACGTTCCATTTGATTTTGACCTTGGACTTGTCTTCCACAACTTTCGTAAACCGGTTCGTCTCCAAATTTTCGATCGCCGGCGACTGCGGCGCGAATACCGTCAATTCTACCGGCTTGTTCGGATCTTGCGTCCGGGCCGCATCTTTGGCATCGGCTTGCCCGGCCCCGGCCCCGGACTTCCCTGATTCGCAAGCGGACAGGATCAGCGATATGCCGAGCAGCAAGCTTGACAGCACCATTAGCGATTTTTTCATTTGTACCCCTCCTGATACGTTTGTATGAATCGCAGCTTTCTTTTGAAACGCTGTTTCGGCTCCGGTCAGCCCCACCTCCTGCAAATGCCGCGATTTTGCTTGCCCCGCTCAGCCTTTCAGCGATCCGATCATCACCCCTTTGACGAAATGTTTTTGCACAAACGGATAAATGATCAGCACCGGCGCGCTGGAAACAACGATCAATGAATACTTCAGCAGGTCTTTCAAGCCTTGCTGCACGAGCAGGTCGTTGACATTGGCCACCATCGCCGGATCGACGGTGTTCAGAATCAAGATGTTGCGCAGAAAAATTTGCAGCGGAAACAAGTTGGCGTTTTTCAAATAAATGAGGGCGTTGAAATACGCATTCCAGTGTCCGACGGCGTACATCAAGGTCATGACGGCGAGAATCGGCTTCGATAAAGGCAGGACTACGTTCACCATGAACTTGAAGTCGCTGCAGCCGTCGATCTCCGCCGCTTCGGCCAGCTCATCCGGTATTGTCGTTTGAAAAAACGTGCGGGCTACGATCACCTGAAACACCGCCAAGGCGCCGGGCACGATCATCGCCAGCCTCGTGTCGAGCAGCCCCAGCGACTTGACGACCAAATAGTTCGGGATAAGGCCTCCGTCGAAAAACATCGTAAACGCGAGCGCGAACATGATGGCGCCGCGGCCGTAAAACGTTTTCCGGGCGAGCGGATAGGCGATCATGACCGTCATCGCGACGTTTACGAGCGTCCCGAACACCGCGTAAAAAAGCGAATTTCCGTAGCCGATCAAAATGTTCGCATTCCGGAACACCGCTTTGTACCCTTCCAGCGAAAAATCGACGGGCCACAGCCACACTTTGCCCGAAGTCACCGCTGCCGGCGAGCTGAACGATGCGCTCAAAATGTACAGCAGCGGGAACAAAATGACGCACAGCACCACTGTCAAAAACAAATAGACGGCTGCTATGAACAGCCTGTCGGCTGCCGATTCGCGAATGGCGCGTTTTCCCATGCCGCTCCCCCTTCGTTACCATAAACTTGTCGATGACAGCTTCTTGGCCGCCGTGTTGACGACGATCAGCAGGACGAAATTGACGACCGAATTGAACAGCCCGATGGCGGCCGAGAAGCTGAAGTTGGCGCCGAGCAGACCGACCTTGTACACATAAGTGGAGATCACTTCGGAGGCGGTCTGGTTGAGCGGATTTTGCATCAAATAGATTTTCTCGAAGCCGAGGCTCATCACGTTGCCCAAGTTCAGGATCAGCAAAATGACGGTGACGGGAACGAGGCTCGGGATGTCGATGTGAACGATCTTCTGCAGCCTCGTAGCGCCGTCCACTTTGGCGGCTTCGTACAAGTCCGGATTGACGCCGGACAAGGCGGCAATGTAAATGATCGCTCCGTACCCGGTATATTGCCACACGTCGGACCAGACGTAGATCGATTTGAACAGCTCCGGCTTTCCCATCAAATCGACCGGCTCGACGCCGAACGCCGTAAGGATGTTGCTGAACAGCCCTACGTGGGGGGACAGGTTGACGATAATAATCGAAACCATAATGACCGTAGAAATGAAATAGGGGGCGTAAGTGACCATTTGCACCGATTTTTTGAACCATCCGTTTCGGATTTCGTTCAATGCGAGCGCCAAAACGATCGGTGCGGGAAAGCCGACGATCAGCCCGTACAGCGTAATGCCGAGCGTATTTTTGATGTACTGCCAAAAAAACGGAGTGTCGAAAAACTGCTTGAAATACTTGAACCCGACCCACGGGCTGCCGAAAACGCCCTGAACGACGTTGTACTCTTTAAAAGCAATCAGCACGCCGAACATCGGCACATATTTGAAGATCGCGATGTAAAGCAGCGGTGCGAACACCAGCAAGTAAAACTGCCAGTGCTTTTTTATTTTTTTGTAAACGCCGTATTTGTTCGGCTTGCCCTGAGCCGCCTGCCGCTGCAGAACCGCTTCGCTTCGTGCTCCTGCCATCGATCGCTCCCCTTTGCCCTGACGATTGTTTTCATTGTAAGAGGCGCCGTTTCCCTCAGGCAACAAACAAGATTCGCAAGCCTAACCCGATTCGCCTGGGCCCGAACCCGTTCATCGGCAACGTTCGCCCGCTTGGAGCAAACCGTTTTCTCCCCCTTAACCGGATTCGCTTAGGTGCCGGACAACGAAAAATCCCGCCAAGGATCGCTGCCCTTGTGCGGGATTTTTGCTCAGCCCGATTCTTTTTCCAGTCAAGTCATCCTGCCTCGCCTGCCTGTTGCTCCCGGTAATCTCCGGGCGAAACGCCCGTAACCTTCTTGAACACGCGGCTGAAAGAAATAGCGCTTGCGTATCCGACCTCTTCCGCAACTTCTTGCACCGACCGGCCGGATTCGGCAAGCAGCTTCCGGGCGTGCCGGATACGCAGCTCGATCAAGTAATCGACAAACTTCTCCCCGGTCTCTTCTTTAAACAGCTTGCTCAAATATTTTCCGTTGATGCCGAACTTTTCGCTCAAGTAATCGAGGGACAAGTTCGGGTTGGCGAAACTTTGCTCCATATAGACCCGAATGTCGCGGATGATGCCGGCGTAGTTGCGCTTTTCCCGAATCGCCTTCATCCGTTCGAACAGCAGGCCCAGCGCATCTTCGAAGCGAAGCTCCATCCGCTCCAGCGTATCCGATTGGCGCAGCGCCTCGTGCAGGGCCGGCTGCCCTTCGCCGCTCCACAGCTCTTGAAATTCTTTGGCCATCGACGCCATTTCGCGCCCGAGACAATAGATCATGTAATCCGCCAAGTACGTAATGTCGTCCTTGTTCAGCAAATCCCGCCCGATATTGCGGACGATCGTTTTGTACCGGTCCCGCCAATCTTCCTTCGCCAGCCGGAACGACTGCACCATGCGTGCACGAGATGCAAGTACGCGAACGCGCTCCCCTGCTCTTCCTTCGCCACCGCCGCATAAGGAATGATCTCGTTTTCGCCGAGAATCATTTTATATTTCAACGCCTGCAGCGCCTCTGCGTAAGATTCCGGAATGAGCGTAAAATCGTCCGCCGGTTCTCCGGCCCCGGCCGTGATCGTCAGCTTCAGGTTCTCCTCCACCCACGTGCGGACATGCTCCAGGACGGACAGCACTTGGCGCCGGCCGTCCTGGCCGTCCTCGATCTGCGCCAGGACGCCCAGCGTGGATACGGAGAGCCATTCCGCCCAGACGGCGGTATCGTGCTTCTGCGCGATTTCCTGGATGACGCTTTTCAGCGCGAATTTGATCAAGTATTGATCCCGCTCCGGATACATGGCGCAAAACTGCGCGTAGTTGTCGATTTCGACCACGCTCACCGACTGCCGCTGCGACAAATCGGGCAGCTGCATCGCCGCGCGCTGCCCCTCCCATTGCTCAATGCTGCGCGGATAACGGCCGTCCAGCAGCTGCTGGAACAAGTACGCTTTTTTCAGCAGCAAATCTTCCCGGTGCTCCTGCTGAAACCGGTTCGACTGCTCCATGATGCTGTCGAGCGCCGATTCGATGAACGCGAATTCGTCCTGGCGCTTGCCGTGCAGCAGAGCGTTTGATTTAGTCAAGGTAAAGCTTTGGATGCGGGTGACGATCTGTTCGATCGGTTTGTAATTTCTTCTCGTCACGAACACGATCCAGCCGACGCCCGCCGCGATCATCAGGACGCCGATCATGACCCAGACGCTGTACAGCTGATTGGCGATGCTGACGAGCTTGCCGCTGACGAGACCGCTTTGGTACACCCAACCGGTATAGGGCGACGTATAGCGCGAAAAAATTTCCGCCTTCCCTTCCTTCGGCCCGTGAGAAGCGAACATGTTGACGCCGTTCGAGTCCAGAATCCGGATAAAGCTGACTTCAGGATTGTACATGCTCTCGATCGAGCTGTAGATCGAATCGGCGGAGACGTTGATCACGACAAAGCCGGCGCCGTTCGCGGCGAACGGGGCTTTGCGCACAAGCGTGACCATGTGCTGCACGTCTTTGAAGCTGAATTCCCGGAAATCCCGCAAGCGTTTCCAGCTCGTTTGGCTGCCCTCCGCTTCCAGCTGCGATTTGATAAACTCGTAATCGGCGTAGTCCTGAAGCCGGGAAGAAGTCGCGTTGCTGATAACGAATTGATCCGACGTCCGTACGAGATACATCGAGCCCACGAGAGGGTACGACAGCATGAACTGGTTCATCGCCTTGACGACTTGCATGTTAAGCAAGACGTCATCCTGCTTCCCGCGGGTAAAAAAAGCTTGCAGGTCCGGGTTGTTGATCATTTCCGTCAACAGCATCTGGTCGATCGTTTTCAACGAAGAGTCGACCGAGTGCATAGCCTGAAGCAGCAACGTTTCGTTCGCTTTCATCGCTTCTTTGCGGTTCTGTTCACTGAGCAGCTGGAAAAAGACGAAGAAAATGAATGAGACGACGATGAAAAAAGCCGGCATATACGACAGCAGCTGACGGTAAAACCATGCTTTTCGGCTCATAAATTCCTCCCGGGCGCATTCGGACTGAAAACGGAGGAAAGCCGGCCCAGGCTTCCTCCGAAATGGCCGAACATCATCGTCAAACGCCAGCGCGGAAAACGGCGAACGAGCGGATCATCGGCTTATCGGCGCTGGCCGTCACGCGCAAACGAAGCTCCGTTGCGGCGACCGGCTCGAAGCGGTCGATTTTTTTGTGGCCGATCGCGCTGCCGCGGACGAGCTCGATCCACCTTCCGGCTTGCCGGGCCTCGAGCACATATTCCTGCACGCGCTCGCCATGGGCGATGTCCTCCATAAGCACTGCATGATCGACGGTCGTCTCCGCTCCCAGCCGCACGGATACCGTTTCTCCTTCGCCCGCCCCCGACGCAAGCGGCCGGGAAAACCGGCGCCGAATTTCGCGGCCGAATTCCAGGAGCCGTTCGGCATCGGCGGCGGGAAGCAGCCCCCGGTCGTCGGGAGCGACATTGAGCAGCAGCGTCGCTCCGTGCCCGACCGACCGGTAATAAATGTCCAGCAAATCGTCCAGCGTGCGCAAGCTGCTCTCGTCGTCCGGGTGCCAGAACCAGTGCTTTTTGCGGATCGGCACATCGCATTCTGCAGGAACCCAATTCGGCGTTCCCGGCATCCAGGTAAGCATATCGCTCGTAAACATGCTTTCCCGCGCGGTAGTCGCCGTATTCCAGCACGGATAAGGCGCAACGCCGTCTTCGTTGCCGACCCAGCGGATCGTCGGCGAGCCCATATTGAAAATCATCGCATCCGGCTGGTGCCGCTTGACAAGCCCGATGATGCGCGGCCAATCGTATTCGCGGCCCTGCGAGCCCGCCCCGTCGAACCATACTTCCACAAGCGGCCCGTACTGTGTCAGCAGCTCGGTCAACTGCCGGCAATAAAAGTCGTCGTATGCGGCTTTATCCGAATAGCAGGGGGCGTTTCGGTCCCACGGGGACAAATACAGCCCGAACAGCATCCCCTCTTCGCGGCAGGCGTCGGCAACGCCGCGGACAACGTCGCCCTTGCCGTTTTTCCACGGGCTCGATTTGACGGAATAAGCGGTCGTTTCGGTCGGCCACAAGCAAAATCCGTCGTGGTGCTTCGCGGTCAAAACGACATATGTGAAGCCCGCTTCCTTGGCCGTGCGGACCCACTGCCGGGCATCCAGCATTTCCGGGTTGAACAATTGCGGCGAATCCGTCCCGTCCCCCCACTCCTGGTCGCAAAACGTATTGATGCCGAAATGGCAAAACATGCCGAGCTCCAAGTCCTGCCAACGCATTTGCTGCGGCGTCGGCCTGGCGAGCGCCAGCCGGGTCATACGCACCTCTCCCTTATTTCACTGATGGTTTTCTTCTCCAGTTTAAAGGGGGGTCCGGTCATCGCACAATAAACAAATTTCGAGCGGGCAACCGATTTCGCCGGCCGCGGCTCACGTCGCGTCCGCCGATGGACGTAATGGAGTATGACGTGCTGCACGATCACCTTAAGCACGGCGAAGAACGGCACGGCGAGAATGAGCCCGACGATGCCCCCGACCTCGCCGCCGACAATGAGCGCGAAGATGATGACGAGCGGATGGAGATGAAGCGAGCGGCCGACGACCTGGGGCGAGATGACGTTGCCTTCGAGCACCTGGACGACGAGGTTGACGGCGGCGACGAGCAGCCACCATTTTCATCGAAACGGTTGCGGCCATCAGGAGAGCCGGCGCAGCCCCGAAAAAAGGCCCCAAATAAGGGATGATGTTGAACACCGCGACGATACTGGCCAAGAGCAGCGGGTAAGGCATGCCGATCAGCCAGTAGCCGAGATAGGCCAGCCCCCCGATGATCAGGCAGACGAGCAGCTGGCCGCGGATATAATGGCCGAGCGCTCTGTCGATATCGAGCAGCAGCCGCACCGCCCGTTTCCGCTGCGACTTCGGCACGACGGCGAGGGCGGCTTTTTCCAGCAGTTGAAAGTCCTTCAGCATATAAAATGCGACGAACGGCACAATGAAGATGACGAGCAGCACGCCGATCGTGTTGCCGATGCCGCTTACGTAGTTAGCGACCGCTTCGGAAATGCCTTGCTCGAACCTGGCGAGCGAGCGGTTAATGCCGTCGCGCACGCTGATCGGCAGCAGATCGCTTTTGTTGTAACCGTCGACGATCGATTGCGCTTGCAACGTGAACTCCGGAAGGTGCTCGTTCAGCTCGTTCACCTGTTTCAAAAACATCGGCGTCAAGTTCATGAAAATGACCGTAAGCGACGTAATAAATACGCTGTAAATGAGCAGCACGGCGATCGTGCGCGGCACTTTGCGCCGCCCGAGCAGGCTGACTACCGGATTGAGAATGTAGGAGATCATAAGCGCAATAAGAAAAGGCGTCAGCACCGCCTCCAAAAACGAAAACACGCCGCGCAGGATCGGCCTGATCTGCAGCAGCATGTACAGGATGAGCAATCCGAGCAATGTGTAGACGAGACCGGCAAACCAGCGGTTGCGAAACAGCGGCTCCATGCGGATCCCTCCCTATCCGGTAATTTCCGCCTCGCTACAGTATATGTAGGGCGAGTCCCGGTTATCCTGCAAAAACAAACAAGCCTCCGGCAACAAAGCCGGAGGCATCCCATAAGCAAGCCGCGCATAAACTGAATGTTTAGGTAGCGTGAACTTGCGCTTCTTGCATGTCCTCTTCAAAGAACAGGTCGTCTAGCGAGCTTAGCGTACCGTCTTCTTCGACTTGGTAGACGGACATTTTGTCGCCGTTCACCGTAAGCTCGATAAAGCAGCCCCAGCAATAAAATTGATGGGAGCCGATTTTGCCTATATCTTTGGAATTGCAGTTGGGACAACGCATCATCATACATCACACCTATTCCTATGAGTTACGAAGAGATCTCCAGACAGAGTCGGCTATTGCAAGCTGGAAGACGGGACGACTACCGCATCTTCCCCTAACACGGCATGCTCGGGAATCGGAAACGTGATGCGCCCTTCCCGCAAATCTGACAGAAATCCTTCGGACAATTCCAATCCAATAACTGGTATTCCCACTTCCGCTGCAAAATAAACATCTTCGATCATGCCCATCTGATCGCCGCTCTTCGTCAGCACCGGCAGCCCGAACAGCTTGCCGTCTCCGTCCGCGAGCGGCCTTGCCTCTTCATCCGCGGCATCGCTGTCCGCTGCGATAGCGTCCGCAGAGCGGATCGTCACGGCGTCTTCGCCGATGCCGACAACATCTTCGGCGCGCACGCTACGCTGCGCCGCGAGCCAGCTTCGCGCTTCCAGCACGAGCTTCTTCAATGTCCAATCCGAACCAATCATCATATCTTTCACGGTACCTACCTGCTTGCCCGTATCGACGGTAAAGACAGGCAGGCCGATGATGTGTTTCGCCTTGCGCAAGCTGGGCCCTCCTTGGGGGAGCGAGAAGCGGCCGGAGCCGCTCCCGCTACCTACCTATACGTTAGGCGGCGCCGAATGGTTGCAATGATGTCGGCGACCTTCTCAACCTGCGGTATAGAGTTCCCCAATCCGAGGCTGAACCTGATGGCAGTTCGTGTCACTTCATCCGGCAGATTCATCGCCTGCAGCACATGGGACGTTTCCAACGAGCCGGCAGTGCATGCGGATCCGCTTGATGCGGCCACACCCTCGAGGTCGAGATTCATGAGCAGCGTCTCGGTATCAAGCCCGAAGAAACTGATGTTGATAATATGGGGCACGCGATGTACGGGATGGCCGCTCACGGCAAAACCGTCCGGCCCGAGCGCCGCGGCCAGCCGCTGCAGCAGCGTGTCGCGCAGCCGCTCGATGGCGGCATTGTTCGCCGCGACGTCCTGGGCAAATAGCTGCGCGGCCTTGGCAAAGCCGACGATGCCTGCGACGTTCTCCGTGCCGGAACGGCGTTTGCGCTCTTGATTTCCGCCGTACAAGTAAGGAGGAAATGCGAGCGTGCTGCGCATGTACAGCAGCCCGACCCCTTTGGGGCCGTATATTTTATGAGCGGACAAGCTCATGAGGTCGACGGGTAGCTCATCGAGCTTCAGCGGAAGCTTGCCCAGCGCCTGCACGGCATCGACGTGAAACGGAATGCCGCGCTCGCGGGCGATCGTTCCGATCGCTTCGATCGGCTGGACCGTCCCTACTTCGTTGTTGACGTACATTACGGAGATGAGAGCCGTCTCGGGACGAAGCGCCGCTTCCACGTCGGACGCGTTCACCAGGCCCGAGCTGTCGGCAGCCACATAAGTGACGTCGCAGCCGAGCTGCTCGAGCCGCTCGCACGGGTGCAGCACGGCGTGATGCTCGACAGCTGTCGTCACGATATGCGGACGCACCCCTGGACGCTTGGCCTGAGCGGCGCTGACCGCGCCGAAAATGGCCGTATTGTTGCTCTCCGTACCCCCGCTCGTATAAATCAGCTCGCCCGGCTTGCAGCCGAGAATAGCAGCCATGCCGTCACGCGCCCGGTTCAGAGCCGTACGCGCGTCACGGCCGAAGCTGTGTATGCTTGACGGATTCCCGTAATGTTCGCGAAAGTAAGGAAGCATCGCTTCCAGCACCTCGGGGTGCATTGGCGTCGTGGCGGCGTTATCCAAATAAATGGCGTCCATATACCGTCCCCAGCCTAAATGTAAAACATATAGTTGTCGTTCTTGCCTTCGTCCTTGTAGGCGTTCAGGCTCGCCAGCGTCGTCGAATCGAGCACCTCGGCGATGCTGTCGCGAATCCGAATCCACAAATCCCGCTTGGCCGGATCGTCTTCCTCGGTAAAATCGACTGGGCTGATCGGACCTTCGAGCACGCGAATGACGTCGCCCGCTGTCAGTTCCTCCGGCGACTTCGATAACACGTAACCGCCGTAGGCGCCGCGGATGCTTTTAACAAGCCCGGCGTTGCGCAGCGGCGCGACAAGCTGTTCCAAATAATGCTCGGAGAGCTGATGCTTTTCCGCGATGCTTTTCAGCGATGTAGGACCTTCCCCGAACTTAAGGGCGAGCTCCATCATAATGGTCAGGCCGTAACGGCCTTTCGTCGAAATTTTCAAAACCCACCATACCTTTGCGCCAAACCATATTGTTCCTGCGATACGCTTGTACTGTGTATAGTTTCCATCTATGACGGACCCCATACGTGCAGGCATACATGTGCATCATATACATGTTAACACAATTCCATGTATTATGGGAGCATAACGATGACATTCTGGTGAATAAAATTTTCATTTTGCCGCTTGCAGCGTTATAATAGATGGAATACAGTTCAGAAAGAAGGTGTGCCGCATGGGTGGCAAAGCTCGCGTCGTGCTCGGAATGTCCGGCGGCGTCGATTCTTCGGTGGCCGCTCTGCTGCTGAAAGAGCAAGGCTACGAAGTGATCGGGATTTTTATGAAAAATTGGGACGATACGGACGAATTCGGCCATTGCACGGCGGAGGAAGACGCCGAAGACGTGCGCCGGGTATGCGATCAGCTGGGAATCCCTTTCTATACGGTCAATTTTGAGAAACAGTACTACGATAAAGTGTTCACTTATTTCCTTAACGAGTACCGCGCCGGGCGGACGCCGAATCCGGACGTGATGTGCAACCGGGAAATCAAGTTCGGCGAATTTCTGGACAAGGCGCTGGCGCTCGGCGCCGATTATTTGGCGACGGGACATTACGCCCGCGTCGAGGAAAAGGACGGCGCCTACCGGCTGCTGCGCGGAGTCGATCCCAATAAGGATCAAACTTACTTCCTCAATGCGCTGAACCAGCGCCAGCTGGCCAAAGCGATGTTCCCGATCGGCCATTTGCCGAAGCCCGAAGTGCGCCGCATCGCCGAAGCCGCCGGCCTCGCAACGGCGAAAAAGAAAGACAGCACCGGCGTCTGCTTCATCGGCGAGCGGAACTTCCGGGAGTTTCTGAGCGGCTACTTGCCGGCTCGTGGAGGCGAGATCCGGACGCCGGATGGCGAGCTCAAAGGGCGCCACGACGGGCTTATGTATTACACGCTGGGCCAGCGCCAAGGGCTCGGCATCGGCGGCTCCGGCAGCGGCGAGCCGTGGTTCGTCGCCGGCAAAGACTTGGAGCGCAACGTGCTGATCGTCGTGCAGGGCGAAAAGCATCCCGCGCTGTACTCCACAGCGCTGACGGCAAGCGGCGTCAATTGGATCGCGCCCGATGCGCCGGCCGCCGGAACCGAGTTTCGCTGCACGGCCAAATTCCGCTACCGCCAACCCGACCAAGGCGTGACGGTAACGGTTCGCGAGGACGGATTGTGGGACGTCGCCTTCGACGTGCCGCAAAAAGCCGTCACGCCAGGGCAAGCGGTCGTCTTTTACGACGGCGAAGTTTGTCTCGGCGGCGGCACTATCGAGGCGACGGCTCCGCTCGCCCCCGAATACGGGTTGGCAGGCGCCGGAACGGCGGGATAAGGCCGTTGATGGTGCGGTTTTGCGGTAACCGCCTGTCCATAAATGCGACAAAAAGGCTCTATTCCCGCGAATGCTCGGGAATAGAGCCTTTTTTTATGCTTTGGACCGGGGAAGGGGTGCCGCGTTGGAAATGATCCAATGGATTCGGTCTCTCACTCTCGCTTAACCGTCTCCGTTGGAAAACGTGCAATGAAAATCGAACTTGCAACCGTGTACAACCCGGATAGGGAAGATTCTGCTGGATGAATTCCAATCACCTTCTGTGCAGCTTGCCCCAACCGCCAAAAACATTGGATGATTTCCAGCGGAACGATCAGCCATCAGCTATCGCCAAGCAGAAGCCGGATTTGCCGGGCGATCTCGACAGGAAGCGGCAGGCGTGACAATGCCGCCAGCCTGTCCGCACGCGCAAGTCCCTTGTCCAGGAGATGCCGCTGGAGCGCCGCCGCTTTGGCTTGCTTTGAAGTGGCAGGCATTAAAGAGTACAGCAGCCACCAGTCCTCCAGCAGCGAGAGAGGTAGCCGGCCTCCACCCCGCTCTGCTGCAATGGCGCTGCGGTCGAACGGAAAGTCGAACAAACCCGCTTCGTGCTCGATGCGGAGGCCGGCCATAACCTCCACATCGTTCCCGCCGATCCGATACCGGTAAAATGCGCGGTGCGAAACGGCGCCTTTGCCGCACCGCGCTCCCACTGGCCTAATCTCCGCAGCGCTTCGTGCGAAGCGGCGGCGTCCGGGAGAGCGACCAAAATGTCGAGATCGTTCGGCTCCGCAGCCAATCCGTATTCGCGCAGCAGCACAGAGCCGCCGGCCGCCCAGGCGACACCCGCCCGATTCAGCGCGTCGGTGACAGCGCCGATGGTGCCGTTCAAGCTCATTCGGCGTCTCCCCTGGAGCTTTCGGCATGTGCCGCAATGTGCCCTTTCCCCCGCCGCCGCTGCTGGTTGAGCCGCATTTTCTCCTCCATTCCCTGCTCGCTCGCCTCGAACAGGACGAGGTTCTCATGCCCGATCGGGAAGTAATCTTGCCTGACATAGTGCCCCGGATAATTGTGCGGGTACTTGTAGCCGACATGGCCGAGCTGTGCGGCGCCTTTGTAATGCCCGTCCCGCAAATGAAGCGGCACCTCGGCCGATTTCATGCGCTCCATCGCCTCCAGCGCGCGGTCCACCGCGAGCGGAATCGAGTTCGACTTCGGGCTCTCGACCGCGAACAAGATCGCTTGCGCGATAATATAACGCGACTCCGGCCAGCCGATTTTATGATACGCGTCCATCGCCGTGACCGCCTGCACCATCGCTTGCGGATTGGCGAGCCCGATGTCCTCGCTGCAGGCCACAATAAGACGCCGCAGGAACGTCATCGGGTCCATGCCCAGCTTCTCGACGGCATACAGAAACCAGAACAAAGCCGCGTCGGAAGAGCCGCGCACGCTTTTGTGGAAAGCGGACAGCACATCGTATTGCGTCGATTCGTCCGCCTTCACCGTCGGCCGGCGAATCGACTCCTCGGCGACAGGCAGCGTAATGCGGATCGTTCCGTCCGCATCCGGGTGCGTCGTGAGCGCCGCCAGCTCCAGCGCGTTCAAAGCGCGACGGATGTCGCCGTTCGCCATATGCGCGATGTGCTGCAAGGCGTCCTCTTCTGCCGCAAGAGAGAGCTCGCCGAGTCCGCGCTCGCGGTCAGCCAAGGCGCGCCGCATCGCCAGCAGCGCATGCTCGTGCGTCAGCGGCTGCAGCTGGAACAGCGTCGAGCGCGACAAGAGCGCCCCGTTCACATGGTGGAACGGGTTTTCCGTCGTCGCCCCAATGAAAATGATGATGCCCTGCTCTACCGCCGGCAGCAGCGCATCCTGGCGTGACGTATTGAACCGGTGCACCTCGTCCAAAAACAAAATCGTCTTCGTTCCGTACAGCTGCTTGTTCGCTTTCGCCTGCTCAATCACGTCGCGCACGTCTTTCACCGAGGCGTCGACGGCGTTCAGCTTCACGAACGCGCCGCGCGTCCGCTTCGATATAATGTTAGCCAGCGTCGTTTTGCCTGTGCCCGGCGGGCCGTACAGCAGGATCGACGTCACCTGGTCGGCCTCGATGGCGCGACGCAGCAGCTTGCCGGGGCCGACGATATGCTCCTGGCCGATATATTCGTCCAGCGTTTGCGGCCGCATCCGGTCCGCCAGCAACTGGCCGTTCGGCCGGGACTCGTCCATATAAGAAAATAAATCCATAATTCGTCAGCACCTTCATACACTGTTTATAGGACATCGTTTTATTATACCTTGCCGGAGCCCGATTTGAATACTCCATTATTAACATGAATATTTAATAATAATAATAATTATAATTTAATATTGACTATTGATTATCGCCTTGTTAATCTAATCAGTAGAAAATGAAAGGGGGATGAGTAAGTATACCCCATAAACTTGTTCATGAAGCTATTTTCAAAAATGTTCGTTCCAAATCAACCAGTTTGCAAGCTTTTTACTATAGGCATAATGATTCGCTGCTTACCTTAATTTTCGCATTGAGGAGGAAAACGTATGGACGCTAACAACACTGGAAAGTGCCCGGTACATCACGGCGGCGCTACTAGTCACAAATCCAGCGGTACGACAAACAAAGACTGGTGGCCCAACCAGTTGAACTTGAATATTCTTCACCAGCATGACAGAAAATCTAACCCTATGGGAGAAGACTTTAATTATGCGGAAGAATTTAAAAAGTTAGACTACCATGCTCTTAAGCAGGATCTTTACGACCTAATGACAAACAGTCAAGACTGGTGGCCTGCTGACTATGGACATTATGGTCCGCTCTTTATCCGTATGGCTTGGCACGCAGCAGGAACTTATCGTACAGGTGACGGTCGTGGCGGCGCCGGAACTGGCGCACAGCGTTTTGCTCCGCTTAACAGCTGGCCTGACAACGGAAACCTTGATAAAGCCCGACGTCTGCTATGGCCGATTAAGCAAAGTACGGCAACAAGATCTCATGGGCCGACCTGCTCGTTCTAACAGGTAATGTTGCTATTGAATCAATGGGCGGCAAGACGTTTGGTTTTGGAGGTGGACGCGCGGATATTTGGCATCCGGAAGAGGACATCTACTGGGGTACTGAAACGGAATGGCTGGGCGATAAGCGCTACACAGGCGATCGCGAGCTTGAGAACCCGCTCGCTGCCGTTCAGATGGGTTTGATCTATGTGAACCCGGAAGGTCCAAACGGCAAGCCGGATCCGCTTGCAAGTGCCCGCGACATACGCGAAACCTTTGCACGCATGGGAATGAACGATGAAGAAACCGTTGCACTGACGGCCGGCGGCCATACTTTTGGCAAGGCGCACGGCGCAGGAGATCCTTCCCATGTCGGTCCAGAACCGGAAGGTGCTCCAATTGAAGCGCAGGGCTTAGGTTGGCTAAGCACGCATGGCACCGGCAAAGGTCGTGACGCCATCACCAGCGGCATAGAAGGTGCTTGGACCGCGAACCCGACACAGTGGGATAATGGTTACTTTGATATGCTGTTTGGATATGAATGGGAACTTACGAAGAGTCCGGCGGGCGCATACCAGTGGGCTCCGGTAAATCCTGCCGACGAGCATCTTGCACCGGACGCGGAAGATTCGTCCATTCGTGTTCCGACGATGATGACCACGGCGGATATGGCATTGCGTGCGGATCCGGTATACGAAAAAATTGCTCGCCGTTTCCATCAGAATCCGGAACAGTTTGCGGATGCATTTGCTCGTGCGTGGTTCAAACTCACGCATCGCGACATGGGTCCTCGCGCAAGATATTTAGGCCCGGAAGTTCCTGAAGAAGTTCTGATCTGGCAAGATCCCGTACCGGCTGTCGATTATGAATTAACTGATGCAGAAATTGAAGATTTTAAAACAAAGATCCTGGACTCTGGACTTACAGTCAGCGAACTGGTAACAACGGCTTGGGCTTCGGCTAGTACTTTCCGTGGCTCTGATTATCGCGGCGGTGCGAACGGTGCCCGCATCCGGCTTGCTCCGCAGAAGGATTGGGAGGTAAATCAGCCGGAACAACTTGCAAAAGTGCTTACTGTGCTGGAAGGCATTCAAAATCAGCTGGATAAGAAAGTCAGCATCGCCGATTTGATTGTACTGGGCGGTAGTGCCGCAGTAGAAAAAGCTGCACGGGACGCAGGCTTTAACGTAACCGTTCCTTTTGCTCCCGGACGCGGCGATGCAACTCAAGAGCAAACCGATGTAGAAAGCTTTGCAGTGCTAGAGCCGATCGCCGATGGCTTCCGCAACTATCAGAAGAAGCAGTATAGTGTAAGTTCAGCAGAGCTCCTAGTAGACAAGGCACAGCTGTTAGGCCTTACTGCACCGGAAATGACAGTACTTGTAGGCGGCATGCGCGTTCTAGGTACAAACTTCGGCGGCACAAAGCACGGGGTATTCACTGATCGTGTAGGCACACTCACGAACGACTTCTTTGTTAACTTGCTTGACATGGGAGTGCAGTGGAAGCCTGTAGACGGAGGCGTATACGAAGGACGCGACCGCAAGACAGGTGAAGTCGTGCGTACAGCGACTACAGTTGATCTTGTGTTCGGTTCAAACTCTGTTCTGCGTGCCCTCGCAGAAGTTTATGCCCAAGACGATAACAAAGAAAAATTTGTGCGTGACTTTATAGCTGCTTGGGTCAAGGTCATGAATGCAGACCGTTTCGACCTTAAGTAACGGTTGACGGAACGGCAATAATACTATTTTCTAAAAAAAGGTACCTTAAACCCTCACCGCGTTTAAGGTACCTTTTTTACATTGCAGATTCCTTTACAGCCCCGCCTTGGCGAGCAGGTCGCGGACGGCAACGCTGACCATAATGAGCCCGACAACCGGCGGCACGAACGAGTTGCTCGCCGGCGGCTGCTGCGCCTTGCGGAATTCCGGCGCGTTCTCGGGCACGATGCGCTGCGTCACGTCTTCGCGCGGCTTTACCGGCTCCTCGGTCGAGAATACAACCTTGACGCCTTTCGCAATCCCTTCTTTGCGCAGCTTCTGGCGGATGACGCGGGCCATCGGATCCATCGACGTCTTGGAAATGTCCGCGACCTTGAAGCGGGTCGGATCCATTTTGTTGGCGGCGCCCATGCTGGAGATGAGCGGAATCCGGCGCGCCAGACACTGTTTGATCAGGTGAATTTTGTACGAGATCGTGTCCGATGCGTCCAGCACGTAGTCGAGCGGGTATTCGAACAGCTTCTCGTACGTTTCTTCCGTGTAGAACATGCGCAGCGAGACGGCGTCGCAATCCGGGTTGATCAGCTTGATCCGGTCGCGCATCAGGTCAGCCTTAGGCTGCCCGACAGTCGTCGTGAGCGCATGAATTTGCCGGTTGATGTTGGTGATGTCGACGACATCCTTGTCGATCATCACGATGCGTCCGACGCCGTTTCGCGCCAGCGCCTCGGCTGCGATCGAGCCGACGCCGCCGATGCCGAGCACGGCGACCGTGCTCCGCTTCATGACGTCGAGCCCCTCCGGACCGATAGCCAGCTCCGTTCTGGAAAACTGATGAAGCGTCATATGCGTAAGCCTCCTACTTGCCCGCCGGCTGCTTGAGCGCGACGCGGATCGCCAGCTGCTCCAGCTGCTTGTCGTCGACCGTGCCCGGAGCGTCCATGAGCAGGTCGGTTGCGCTGGCCGTTTTCGGGAAGGCGATCGTCTCGCGCAAGTTCGTGCGGCCGGCGATCAGCATGACGAGCCGGTCGAAGCCGAAGGCGATGCCGCCGTGCGGCGGGGTGCCGTATTCGAACGCGTCGAGCAGGAAGCCGAACTTATCGTGCGCTTCTTCCTGGCTGAAGCCGAGCGCCGCGAACATTTTCTCCTGCACGTCGCGCTTGTAAATCCGCATCGAGCCGCCGCCCACTTCATAGCCGTTCAGCACGAGGTCGTACGCCTGAGCGCGGATGCGTCCCGGGTCGGTGTCGAAGTAAGGAATGTCCTCTTCCACCGGACGGGTGAACGGATGGTGCTCCGCCACCCAGCGCTTGTCGTCTTCCTCCCAGCCGAGCAGCGGGAAGTCGACGACCCAAGCGAACTTGAACACGGACTCGTCGATCAGGCCGAGCTCTTTGCCGATTTTCAGGCGCAAGTTGCCGAGAACGTCGGCGACAACTTTCTTCTTGTCGGCGGAGAACAGCAGTACGTCGCCTTCCTCGGCGCCGAGGCGGTCGCGCAGCGCCGCGATCTCTTCCTCGCTGAAAAACTTCACGATCGGCCCTTTCCACTCGCCGTCCTTCACGACGATATAAGCGAGCCCTTTGCCGCCGTAGCGCGCCGCAAACGGAGTCAAATCGTCAAGCTCCTTGCGGCTCCAATGGGCGCAGCCTTTGGCGTTGATCGCCTTCACTTCGCCGCCGCCGGCGACGATTTGCGCGAACACCTTCACGCCGCTGTTCGCTACGAGGTCGCTGACGTCGACCAGCTCGAGGCCGAAGCGCAGGTCCGGCTTATCCGAACCGTATTTGCCCATCGCATCGGCATAAGTGAGCCGCTGGAACGGGCGCTCGATGTCGACGCCGGCCGTCTCCTTCATCAGCTTGACGACGAGCTCTTCCATCAGATCGAGCAGCTGATCGCGCGAAAAGAACGATGTCTCGATGTCCACCTGAGTGAACTCCGGCTGGCGGTCGGCGCGCAAATCCTCGTCGCGGAAGCAGCGGGCGATCTGGTAGTACCGCTCCAGGCCCGACACCATGAGCAGCTGCTTATAAATTTGCGGCGACTGCGGCAGCGCGAAAAATTCGCCCGGATGCACCCGGCTCGGGACGAGGTAGTCGCGCGCTCCTTCCGGGGAGCTCTTTGTCAAGATCGGCGTTTCAACCTCGATAAAGCCGTTCTCGTCAAGGAAGTTGCGGAACAGCTTCGCCGCTTTGGAACGGAGCATGAGCGTGCGCTGCATTTCTGGGCGGCGCAAGTCGAGGTAGCGGTATTTGAGGCGCACCGACTCGTCAACTTCGACGCCGTCTTCGATGAAGAACGGCGGCGTTTTGGCGGCGTTCATGATTTCGATCTCGGTAACGCGCACTTCGATCTCGCCGGTGTCCAGATTCGGGTTGACCGTATCCGGGTCGCGCAGGACGACCCCGCCTTTGACCGCCAGCACGTATTCGCTGCGGGCGCGGTCGGCGATTGCCAGCGCTTCGCCGGAAAAGTCCGGGTTGAACACGATCTGGACGATGCCGGAGCGGTCGCGCAAATCGATGAACAGCACCCCGCCGAGGTCGCGGCGGCGCTGCACCCAGCCGTTCAGAGTAACCGTTTCGCCGACGTTCGCTTTCGTCAGCGTGCCGCAATTGTGAGTTTTAAGCATCATAGTTTGAGCATCCCCTTCGCATCTATTGGTTAGCTTTCACATAATTCGCCAGTTCGCCGAGCGGCACCGCCGTCTGTTCGCCGGTAGCGAGCGTTTTGACGGTAATGACGCCTTGCGCCAGCTCGTCGTCGCCAAGAATCGCCGCATACCGCGCGGCAAAACGGTCCGCCGATTTCATCTGGGCTTTCATCTTGCGTCCCGTATAATCTTTGTCGACTTTGAGCCCGGCGCCGCGCAGCTCATACGCTAGCCGCACCGCTTCCGCTTCCGCGGCGTCGCCGAGCGCGATAAGGTATACGTCCAGCTGCGGCTCTGCCGGCAGCTCGACGCCTTGCGCCGCCAGCACGAGCAAAATGCGCTCAAGGCCGAGGCCGAACCCGACGCCAGGCTGGTCCGGTCCCCCGACTTCGCCGACGAGCCCGTTGTAGCGGCCGCCGCCGCCGATCGTATCGATCGCTCCGATGCCCGCCGCTTTAAACTCGAACGCGGTGTGCGTATAGTAATCGAGGCCGCGCACGAGGCGGGGATTGAGGCGGAACGGAATGTCCATCGCCGTCAAATAGGATTGAACTTTGGTAAAGTGCGCCGCAGCTTCATCGTCCAAATAGTCGATCACCGACGGCGCATCCGCGAACCGGTGCTGGTCGACTTTGCAGTCGAGCACCCGCATCGGGTTGCGCTCGTAGCGCGACTGGCAGTCGCGGCACAGCTCGCCGAGCATCGGCTTCAAATATTCCTGCAGCTTCGTACGGTACACCGCGCGAATTTCCGGCGTGCCGACGGAATTGATCTCCACCGTCACGTCCCGCAGCCCGATTTCTTTGTAAATCGCGTAGCCGAGCGCGATGACTTCCGCGTCAAGCCCCGGATCGGTGGAACCGAACACTTCCGCCCCGAACTGGTGGAACTGCCGGTACCTCCCGGCTTGCGGCCGCTCGTAGCGGAACATCGGTCCGACGTAATACAGCTTGCTGATGTCCGGATCGCCGTACAGTTTGTTCTCGGCATAGGCGCGCACGACGCCGGCCGTGCCTTCGGGGCGCAGCGAAAGACTGCGGTTGCCCTTGTCCTGGAACGTGTACATTTCTTTCTCGACGATGTCCGTCGTCTCGCCGACGCCGCGGACGAACAGCTCCGTATGCTCGAAAATCGGGGTGCGGATCTCTTTATAATGAAAACGGCGGCACACGTCGCGCGCTTTCTCCTCGATCAACTGCCATTTCTCCACTTCGCCCGGCAGCAAATCCTGTGTTCCTGTCGGCTTTTGCATGCTCATTTTCTACCACCTCCGATAAATGAAAAAATCTCCCGCCCCAAGCGTAATTGCTAGGGACGAGAGATGGAACAACCGTTCATCACCCGCGGTACCACCCGCATTCGGAGCATCTTGCCATTGCCGATTTGCCGCTCCGCTCTTGCCGCGGTTAACGCCCGCCATACGCGATACGGCTACTGCACCGGCGCCCTTGTGTCATGATGGCGCTAGCGTTTCCCCGCACGTCCTCCGGGAGGTCCTTCGTTCGGTTCGGCTTAAGGAAGCTTGCAGCCTGCGGCTTCCCTCTCTGCATAAGCGAAGGCGAACTACTTCATCCCTTCAACGGATCAGTGAATGAATGCTTTTACATTACTAGCTATTCTAATGAACTTGTCAGTCCGTGTCAAGTCAGGCTTATCGGGTCAGGCGTAGCGGTCCGCCCACTTCTGAAGCTCTTCCATCGCCGGCGCCAGGCCCTTGCCCTTTTCCGTCAGCTCGTATTCGATCCGCACCGGCGTTTCCGGATATACGTGGCGAACAAGGATGCCGGCGGCTTCCATCTCTTTGAACCGTTCCGACAGCATCCGATCGCTCATGCTCGGAATCAGATCGGAAATGTCTTTGAAGCGCTTCGGCCCGCTCAGCAGCACTCTGATGATGAGTCCCGTCCATCTTTTGCCGAGCAGCTCGAACGCGGATTCGAATTTCGGGCACAGCTGCAAATCT
The DNA here is from genome assembly GCF_000829455.1 of Gordoniibacillus kamchatkensis. Lineage (GTDB taxonomy): Bacteria > Bacillota > Bacilli > Paenibacillales > NBRC-103111 > Gordoniibacillus > Gordoniibacillus kamchatkensis. The sequence continues at coordinate 59,343 of NZ_JXAK01000013.1, read as the reverse complement.
TGATGGTCTCCCATGTCAGTCCACTCCCTCGGGCGTAATGCTTCGTACGTAGCTTCATTCTACCATAGGAACTTGGGAAAAGTAAGTGTTTTGCGCCTCGCCCGGATTAGCATTTCACGCCTGCCTATCCCCTATGCCCGAGTGCAAAAAAAATCGGCCCGCAGCTCCGAGCTGCAGGCCTTCCAGCGTGATTCTATATTGAAAAGGGGGTCGATTGTTATTATAGCCGAGTAACATTAACGCCACATGAAAACAAGGTTACAATTACGTTACATAATTGGAAGGTCTTTTACAGTTTCATCACGAAGCATATGTAAACCCTTTCATCATATATATGGTAACGCGAAGATGACCTTCGCACATTCGATAAGGAGGAAGTTGCATGAACGAAGCAGCGGTAGGACAAGAACAGGAAGATCTCGTCGTTTGGCTGGAAGAAGAAGCGGACGAGGCAGACGACAGCGCAGGCGGCGAGGCCGGCGAAGAGGGCGGCGGCGAAGAGGGAGGCAGCGAAGCGGACGAAGCCGGGGAAGATAGCGCGGCGGCGGACGGCGACAGCGGAGAAGGCGATGCCGACAGGGAAGCGGACGCCGACGGGGATGGGGATGGCGGAGACGAAGCGGAGCCGGATGCGGAAACAGATGAAGGCGCAGACGATGCGGACGCGGCAGATGACGCAGATGACGGCGCGGAGGCGGCAGACAACGCAGATGACGGCGCGGAGGCGGCAGACAACGCAAGCGACGGTGCCGAGTCGGCCGACTAGCGCCTCCGCCCTCCAAACCCCAGTACCTGCATAAAAGCCATCCGAATGCGCTTTAGCGCAGTTCGGATGGCTTTTTTACTACGTCAGAAAGTATTAGCTGCGCCTATGCCCGGCTGACTCCTTTACGGTAAACGCGCTCGCCTGAAGGACGGCGCAAGCCGTTTATCGTTGGCATGCTATGGACGCGGTATGCAAGTCCGGCAGCCCCTGTTCAGGTGTGTCCGATGCACAAGCTGCGCTAAAGCGCCGTCGCGCGAATTCATAAAGGAACGCAGTTCCGCTATTTGTGAAAATCAGGATGCTGGCGACCAATTAACGGATTGCCGTTCCGCTATTTGCCGCAAGTACATGATCGTCTACGTTTCTTGCAGCCATTAGCGGGCAAATAACGGATTGCCGTTCCGCTAATTTTGGGAAATTGCGGGAAATTCCGCATATAACGGAACTCTGTTCCGTTATCCCCTGCTAAGATGCGGCTTGGCGCGCAATAACGTCCCGCGCGTCTTTGATCAGCATCCATGTGTCGGCGTTAGTCAAGCTTTGCTTGTTTGCGATCAGAGCGATCGTTTCCGGCTTGATCAAGCCGCGCTGCTGCAGCAGCTGTACAGCTTGCTCCGGCGTCCCGTTCAAGCCGAGCGCCCGCACGACGGTATAAGCGGCCTGATCGAGCGTCAGCGGCTTTTTGTCGGCATCGGCCATGTTCGCGATCGCGGCGCCGGCGTCCCCGGGGAACGCCGACGGCTTCATTTTCCTCGCGCCGCCGACGAGATTCACCATTCGTTTCGGATTGGACGCTTCGTCGAGCTTGAAATCGTTGCTATAGCCGCCCCCGACGAGGCCGAGCTCCAGCACTGCCTTCAACCCGGCATACTCCTTGTGCTCCATATAAGGCTGAGGCTTGATCGTGAACGGCTTCAGCTCCATGCCCTGCTTGTTCAGGCCGTCCTGCAGCTTGCCGATGAGCTCCTTCGACGCAGACAGCTGCCGCAAAGTGACGCCGGCGTCCAGCGCCGTTTTCACAGCCGCCCCGGCTGCTTCGCCTTCGGCCATGCCGACCGGAATGACGCGGGCCGACCCGTGCGGCAGCGAATCGTAGCCGGCTGCGCGGCCGACGACGAGGAGCCCGTCCACTTTAAGCGGAACGAGGCTTCGGAACGGAACCGCGAATTTGACCGGATTGAGCACGACCGTTCCGTAATCGGCGTACGAAAGACGCTGAATGTCGACCGGATAAGAGCCGAACGCGATGCGGTCCCATTGGTCGCGGTTTTCGGCCACGTCCAAAATATTGAGCCTGTATTCCGCCTCCAAATGTCTCGTTTCCCGCACGTAGAGCTCGGGAGCGAAGCCGCCCAGCTCGACGTTTTTGAATTCGGGATACTTGCTCTTCATATAATCGACAACGTGCGGGATTTCCGCCTTGCCGATCTCCATCGCTTCTTGCAGCTGCTTCGGGTCAAGTCCGTCCACGTGAAAAATTTGCAGCGCATTGATAAGCACCGAATTGTCGTTCTGGCGCCCGATGTTGAGCCCGCGCATCGCCACCCGATCCTTGTTCGTCGACGGATAATCTTTCATATCGCCGTAGCCGGCCGCGCTCATTTCGGTCGCGTTCGTGTCCGGATTGTTGTCCCCGTTCAGCCGTTTGCGGATTTGCTCCCACACTTCCGGCGTCACGTTGTTCAATTTGAACACGAGCGTCACCGGCATTTTGGCGTTCGGATCGCCCATGTCGGCCCGGCCGTATGTAAACGGCGCGCCGGCGGCAGCGGCGATGTCTCCGTCCTGCGTCGCGTCGATGACGGCTTTGGCTTTGACTGTTTGCTGCGAGCCGTCTGCTTTCGTCAGCTTCACACCTTGCACGACCGAAGCCGCATTGCCGCCGGAGGCCGGGGCCACCACCGGCTCGATGCTTTTCGCCTTCAGCAGCAAATCGATGTTCGGTTCTTTTTTGACCATGTCGTAGAACGCGTTAGCCGCCGTGGTGACGTCGAACGAGTCGCCCTCGATATGCTTGAACCATTCCGAGAACAGCCCTTTGTTCAGCGGCTCATGCTGGCCGAGACTGTTTTTTTCCGTTACCATATCGATGCTGTTCAGCCAGCCGAGCGTCATGAGCCCGCCGAGAATCGGCCGGTCGCGGCCGTCGACGAGCAGCGTTTTGAGTCCGTTGCGCGCCCCGGATACCGCCGCCGCGATTCCTTCCGGGTCGGTGCCGACAACGATCAGGTCGTAGCTGTCTTTGACGTTTTTTACCGATTGCACTTGCTCAAGCTTTTGCGGCACGCCCGGCTTGCTCACCGCATGCCTGTGGCTGTACCAGTAATACAAGGCCGCACAGGCTGCAAGCGCTGCAAGTAAGATGGCGATGAGAATAACTGTCCGCTGTTTCGATGTATTGCTGCTAGTCGACTCCGAGCCCATGATCCACCTGCCGATAAATGATATGAGGTCCCAATGCGCATGGAAAATGCCGTTTGGCGCAGCTGTACAGCGCATCTCCGCGAAAATCCCGGGAGGCATTTTCCACAGCCGCAATTACAGACGCCGATTGCCCACCCGAAGTTGCAGAAGCACTTTGCAATTGCACATGCGTTATGGCGCTTGTGTCATAAAAATGCTGCTGTAAGTGCGCCAATTGCAACTGCAGCGGGCCGTTGCCGGGAGAGCCGCTCTGCAGTTGCCCTCAGCGCAATTGCACGCGGCGGCACGGCCCGCCTAACCGTCCGAGATGCAGCGCCCGATTCCTTCTACTGCCAGCCATGCAATCACCGCACCGGCCGCCCCCGCTCCGGGCCGCCGCTGCGCCAGTCCTACACTCCGCTAAGCGCCGCGCCGTAAGCTTCGTCCAGCAGCCGCAGTTTTTTGTCCACGTACTGTTTGTACGCCTCGTTGTAGACGCTCGGCTCCTTCGGATTCGGGAACCGCTCGATGCGCTGCGGCCCCTCCTCCCCGCCGCGGACGGGAAACACCACTTTGGAGACGGCGCCGCAGCCGAGACCGATGACGGTCTGGCGCTCCTCCATCATCAAAATGTTGTACAGGCTTTCCCGTCCCTCCAACGCGTAGCCGATATTTTCGAGGTTGCCGAGAATGTTTTTTTGCCGGTACAAATAGTACGGCACATAGCCGTGCCGCTCCGTCCACGCCGTAGCTCGCGCCATCATCTCGGCGATTTCGTCGCGTTCCGCCACCTCGTAGGCGTCGCGGTTTTTCGTCATTTTCGAGGCGCGCTTGAACGATAGCGTGTGGACGGTGAGCGACTCCGGCATCAGTTTCTCCGTCTCGGCAAGCGACAGCTCCAGCTCCGCCAAGCCTTCGTTCGGCAAACCGATGATCAGGTCCATGTTAATGTTGTTCATGCCCATCTCGCGCGCCAGCTTGAACTTTTCGACCGTCTCCTTCACCGTGTGGTGGCGGCCGATCGCATCGAGCGTCTGCTGCGTGAAGCTTTGCGGGTTGATGGAAATGCGGCCGACGCCCCATTTGCGCATAACGTCCAGCTTCTCCGGCGTAATCGTGTCCGGGCGCCCCGCTTCCACGGTCAGCTCGCGGACGAGCGAAAGGTCCGGGAACGAATCGCGAATCGTAGCGAACAGCGCATCCATTTCGTGCGCTTCGATGCTCGTCGGCGTGCCTCCGCCCCAATAAATCGTCGTGACGGCCAGACCGGCTTGCTTCAGCCAGCGGCCCGTTTCGCGAATCTCATAATGGAGCCCTTCCAGAAACGCCGCCACCGAGCCGTTCTGGCCGCGAATGTCGTAGGCCGGGAACGTGCAGTACGCACATTTTGTCGGACAGAAGGGGATGCCGATATAAATGCTGACCTCGCGGTCAAGCGCGAACAGGTCGGGAATCACTTTGAGCTGGCGTTCGGCAATGTCTGTGAGCAGCTCTGCCTTGCGCTCGGTGACGAGGTACTCTTCCATCAGCATCCGCTTCGCTTCGGCGCGCCCGTGCTTTAGCAGCAAATTGTGCATCAGCTTGGTCGGCCGGACGCCCGTCAAAATGCCCCACGGCTGCTCGATTCCGGTAGCGTCCTGCAGCGTTTGCAGCATCGCCGAGCACACCGCTTTGCGGAACGCCCGTTTGCGGCCGTCGGCCTCCGTACCGACCGTCAGCTTGGACGTACGCTCCCATGCGCCGGCGGGCCCGCCAACGCGCTCGAGCTTGGCTGCGGCTTCAATTAAGTCCTCTTCGTCCCGAACCCGAATATCCCATCTATAATCGACCGGCGCCTCCGCCGAATCGTCTTCCACCAGCGTGACGTCTTCAAAAAAGAGCTTATGCAAATGAAACATTTCCGGGGAAATAGTCTCGAATCCGACGCGCGACAATAATATGTTCAAATCGTTTCACTCCTTACCGGCCTGGCCGTTCCGCGGCAAGCCTACCTAAGTGTAACACAACCGCACCCGCAGGAAAAAGCCCTTTGCCGTTCGGACAAGACGGCAAAGGGCTTCTGTTCGCTGCATGATTAAGGCCGAAACGACTTGTTCGGCGTCTGCTTCAATTGCTCGCTTACGGACGTGTATGCCGCGCCCAGCTCGGCATCGCCCAAAACGGGCGAAGCCAATGCTATAGCCTCCGTATACGAAGGCTGCAGCAGCTGCGTATCAAGGTTAGTCAGCACATGTTGTTTCGCGGACCGGCGCATGAGGGACAAATCTCCTTCTGTAATAGACTGTCTGACTCTAGACTGCCTACTTCCAGCATGGCCAAAATCCGCGCAATATATGCCGTTTATGCCCGGCTGTCCACGATGAGCGTAACCGGACCCCAGTTCGTAAACGAAACGCCCATCATTTCGCCGAACGCCCCGGTCTCGACGACAAGCCCATGCCCGCGCAGCAGCTCGTTAAATCGCTCATACAAAGGGAGGGCATGATCGGGCTTCGCTGCGGCCATAAAATTCGGGCGCTTGCCTTTTCGCGTATCGCCGTAAAGAGTAAACTGCGACACCGACAGCACCGCGCCCCCCACATCAACAACCGACAAATTCATTTTTCCTTCTTCGTCCTCGAAAATGCGCAGCCCCGCCACCTTGTCGGCGACGTACTTCGCATCCTGCTCCGTATCGTCGTGCGTAATGCCGACAAGCAGCATAAGACCGTGCCCGATGCGGCCGACAACGCGGCCGTCCACCGTCACTTGCGCTTCCTTGCTTCGCTGCACCACTACCCGCATCGCTTTCCGCTCCCGCCTTCTATGTCTGCATAATGCGCTGGACGGAATAAACGTCTTTGACGCGCTTGATTTTCTCCACAACCATATGCAGATGATCGATATTTCTGATGAGAATCGTCATATGAATTTGCGCCATCTTGTTTTTGTCAGAGCGTCCGGACACCGCCGACATGACCGTCTTCGACTCGGATACGGCCTGCAGCACCTCGTTGAGCAGCCCGCGCCGGTCGTGGCCGGTAATCTCGATTTCGACATTGAAGCTGGCTTCGACCGAATCCGCCCACTCGACTTCGATGACCCGGTTGCCCTCCTCGCCGTCAGCAGGTGGAATGTTGGTGCAGTCGGAGCGGTGCACGGAAACGCCGCGGCCGCGCGTAATATATCCGATAATGTCGTCGCCCGGCACCGGATTGCAGCAGCGAGCAAAGCGGACAAGCAAATTGTCGACGCCTTTGACGGTAACGCCGCTCGCCTGGCGCGACTTTTTCTCCGCAGAAGGGGCCTTGGCTTCCTTCTTCTCCGCCGTAAGCTGCTGCAGCGTCAGCGCTTCCTCCGCCTCGCGCCGCAGCTTCTCCGTCAGCCTCGTGCATATTTGCGCTGCCGTTATGCCGCCAAAGCCGACGGCAGACAGCATATCTTCGATGTCGTTAAAATTGAACTTTTTGGCGGCTTCCAGCATTTTTTCGTCCGCCATCAGCTCCGCGGCGTCGTAGCCGAGCCGCTTCAGCTCGCGCTCGATCGCCTCGCGGCCTTTTTGCACGTTTTCTTCGCGCTTCTCTTTCTTGAACCATTGCCGTATTTTGGAGCGGGCGTGCGAAGACTGGGCGATTTTGATCCAGTCCGTGCTAGGGCCGTACGAATGTTTGGAAGTGAGAATTTCCACAATGTCGCCGGTCTTTAACCGATGGTCAAGCGGCACGATGCGGCCGTTCACCTTGGCGCCGATCGTGCGGTTGCCGACTTCGGTGTGAATGCGGTACGCGAAGTCGAGCGGCACCGACCCGGCCGGCAGCTCGATCACTTCCCCCTTCGGCGTAAACACGTAAACGAGGTCGGTGAAGAAATCCATCTTGAGCGATTCCATGAACTCGGCTGCATCCGTCGTTTCCTTTTGCAGCTCGAGTATTTCGCGGAACCAGTTCATCTTGTCCTCGAACGAGCCGGACGGCACCATCGCGCCTTCCTTATATGCCCAGTGGGCGGCGATCCCGTACTCGCTCGTGCGGTGCATTTCCCATGTCCGGATCTGCACTTCGAGCGGCTCCCCGCTCGGGCCGATCACCGTCGTATGGAGCGATTGGTACATGTTCGGCTTCGGCATCGCGATATAGTCTTTGAACCGGCCCGGCATCGGCTTCCACAGCGTATGGATGATGCCGAGCGAGGCGTAGCAATCCTTCATGTTTTCCACGATGACGCGTATCGCCAGCAAGTCGTAAATTTCGTTGAATTGCTTCCCTTTCGACGTCATCTTTTTGTAAATCGAGTACAAATGCTTCGGCCGGCCGGAAATGTCGCCGTGAATGCCCATCTCTTCCAGCTTCTCGCGAATGGTGCGGATGCAGTCCTCGATGTACTGCTCGCGCTCGGCCCGTTTTTTCTGCATCATATTGGCGATGCGGTAATACTGCTGCGGGTTCAGATAGCGGAGGCAGATGTCCTCCATCTCCCACTTGATCGCCGACATCCCGAGCCGGTGCGCAATCGGGCAAAAAATTTCCAGCGTCTCTTCGGCGATGCGGCGCTGGCTCTCCTCCGACTGGTATTTGAGCGTGCGCATGTTGTGCAGCCGGTCCGCCAGTTTAATGAGAATGACGCGAATGTCGCGGGCCATCGCCACGAACATTTTGCGGTAATTTTCGTTCTGCTGTTCTTCTTTCGACTGGAATTGGATCCGTTCGAGCTTCGTCAGTCCGTCGACCAGCATCGCGCAGGTGCGGCCAAAATGCTCCTCCACCGCCTCCAGCGATACGACCGTATCTTCCACAACGTCGTGCAGCAGCGCGGCGATAATCGAGGTGGCGTCCATCTGCATGCTGGCAATAATATCAGCCACGGCCAGCGGATGCAAAATATACGGTTCGCCCGATTTGCGGACTTGGCCGGAGTGCGCCCGATCGGCGAACTCGTACGCTTCGCGGATGCGCGCGAGCTCGGCTTCTTTCAAATACGTGCCCGCCTTCTCCAGCAGCTGCTCAATTCCCATGGATGTTTCCTTTCCGTTAGTCGATTTTTATTCATTATGCGCCTGAATCGTGCTTTGCGTCAAGGTTTGGCGGGTCGTGCGGCGTATCTTGACCTCGAATTATGTCGAACGAAGTCCGGCAACATCGCAGCGAGGATAAGCGGTTTGCGCCGCTCTTATGGACGATTGCGTTTGCCCGCGTAAGCCGGCTGCGAGACGCCCGGCACGCTGCTCGCCGTTACGCCTCCAGCTTAACGCCCTGGCGTTAAGCCGGCTGCGGGGAGCCAGGCACTCTGCTCGCTTTTACTCCTCCAGTTAAACCCCTGGCAGCAGGTTCAGCAGACTATAAACGCAGCTAGAACTCCCTGGCGGAGCAAAAAAGCCAAAGTCCCCGCGTTGAGCAGGGGCCTTTGGCTTTATGCGTGATGCGCCGTATTACGAATACTGAATGAGCGAAACGACGTCGATCCCGTCCAGCTTGCGGCGGCCTTCCAAGTACGTCAGCTCGATCAGGAACGCCGCCCCGACGATTTGTCCGCCGAGCTGGCGAACGAGGTTGATCGACGTCTCAATCGTGCCGCCGGTGGCGAGCAAATCGTCGGCGATCAGCACCTTTTGTCCCGGGCGGATGGCGTCCTTATGCATCGAAAGCTTATCTTTGCCGTATTCCAGCGCGTAGTCCGCTTCGATCGTTTCGCCGGGCAGCTTGCCGCTTTTGCGGATCGGCACGAAGCCTACGCCGAGCGCATACGACAGCGGAGCGCCGACGACGAAGCCGCGCGCTTCCGGGCCTGCAATCAATTCGATCTCGTGATGCGCGACGAGCCTTTTCATCTCGTCGATCGCCGCGCGGTAGGCGGCGCCGTCCTTAAGCAGCGTTGTAATATCTTTAAAGCGGATACCCGGCTGCGGAAAGTCGGGGATGACGCGAATATAATCTTTGAAATTCATATAACTTCCTCCCATGCGGAATCGGTAGATTTGGTTTTGGCGTCTAGCAAAGGTTCAGCCGCGCCGGACGCAGCGCTTCCCGCTCCGAGTCTGGCGACGATCCAGGCTTCCAGCTCCTTCGTCGAAGCGTACGTGCAGAAGCGCTCGGCTTCTTCCTGCAGCTGCCGCTCCTGGTACAGGCGCGAAGAAGCCAGGTCGCGCTTGGCCGGCGACGGCACGGCCGCGTACGCGTCCGATCCGGCGGCGCGAACGAAGCCGAGCTCCTCGAACACACGCAAAATGAACTGTACCATGTGCGGCGACAATCCGGTGCGGCGGCTCAGCTCGCGCACTTCGCGCGGCGGCGCGGCGCCCCCCGCCGTTTGCTGCAGCAGCGTGGCGTACACGGCCTTGAACATGTCCCGCCCCGGCATGGCACCGAGCGCTTCTGACGGGTCATCGTGCCAGACGACGTAACATCGCTTAACGCCGCGCAGTTGGGAAAGGACGGCACTGAGCGTGTCAAGCCGGTGCGGCATGTCGTACAGGACGACGTCGCTCAGCGAAGACGGATCCGGTTCGCCTGCGGAGGCGGGCTCATTCCATGGCGCAAGCCGGCCGATCGCCGCCTCGTATCGCCATACCGGTACGCCTGCAGGCATGCCGCCGAAAACATCGCGCGCCTGCAGCAGCACAATCGCCGGCTTCAGTCCGGCTGCCGCCGTCTCCTGCAGCTTGCTCTCCAGCCGCTGCCCCGCACCGCGCCAGTCGAACACTTGCACGTGCGGAATGCGCAAGTCGTGCAGGATAAGCTGCGGCTTGCGCCGCCCGTTCCATTCGTTGATCGACACTTCGCCGATCGCATCGAGCCGGGCCGTAGCCGACATGGCCGCAAGCAGCGCGCCTTTGCCGAAGCCGACCGCGTCGACCGCCGCTCCCCCCTCCATCCCGTCTTGCGTGACCGTCAGCTTCAAATGCTGCTTGTCTTTGCCGATCAACCGCTGCTCCTCCATCCGCAGCTCCTTGAACAGAAACCGCGGCATCGGATTGCCCATGCCGAACGGGGCGAGCTTGTTCAATTGTTCGATGAGAGGCACCGTCACGTCGCTGAGCGAGCATGCCAATTCGGCCTTGGCCACAGGTACGAAATCGTCCGGCTGCAGCCAGCATCGCGCCAGCTCGTCAAGCTTTGCGGCGAACGCCGCGATCCGGCCTTGGTGAAGCGACATGCCGGCCGCCCCTTGATGCCCGCCGTAATGGTCAAGCCACTCGCTGCAATGCGTGAGCGCTTCGTACAAGTCGAAGCCGGAGATCGAGCGCGCCGACCCTTTGGCCATCCCCGTCTCCGCGTCGATGCCGAGAATGACGGTCGGACGGTAAAACGTCTCCGTCACCCGCGAGGCGACGATGCCGATGACGCCGACGTTCCAGCCTTCCTTCGCCAGCACGATCGCCAGCCGTCCTTGCTCGTGCTGTTCGGACGCCATTTGCATCGCTTCCTTCGTCATCTCTTCGACGATGCGCTGCCGCTCTTTGTTCAGCGCATCCAGCTCGCCGGCGAGCTGCTGCGCCTCCGCAGCGTCGCCTGCAGTGAGCAGCTTGACGGCCGCATCCGCTGCCTCCAGCCGGCCGCTGGCGTTGATGCGCGGGCCGATGGCGAAGCCGATGTGCCCTGCGCTCACTTCCTTGCGGTCGATGTCCGCCACATCGAGCAGCGCGGCGATGCCCGGGTAGGCGGTGGCACGCATCCGTTCGAGGCCCAGCTTCACTATGAGCCGGTTCTCGCCGGTAAGCGGCATGAGATCCGCAACCGTGCCGATGGCGGCGATTTCCAGCAGCTCCTCGGGGAGCCGCCCAAGCAACGCGTGGGCCAGCTTCAGGGCGACGCCGACGCCTGCCAAATGCTTGAAAGGGTACGGGCAGCCGGGCTTTTTCGGGTTAATGACGGCGAGCGCGTCCGGCAATATTTCCGGCGGCTCGTGGTGATCGGTTACGATAACGTCCATGCCGAGCGTGCGGATATAGGCCACTTGCTCCACGGCGCTGATGCCGGTGTCGACGGTTACGATCAGCGAAACGCCGCTGCTTTTGGCATGGTCGGCAGCCGCGTCGTTCAAGCCGTAGCCTTCGCGCACACGGTGCGGTATATATGTATCGAAATTAGCGCCCAGCTGTTTCATCAAATGGACCATAAGCGATGTTGAGCTGACGCCGTCAGCGTCATAATCGCCGTAGATGCGTATTTTCTCGCCGCTGTCCAGCGCTTTTCGAATTCGTTCCACCGCCGGCTGCATCCCGTCCAGCAAATACGGATCGTGAAAATCGTCCTTCCCGCCTTGCAAAAACAGGGTGGCCGCTTCCGGCGAACCGATGCCGCGCTGCACAAGCAGCCGGGCGATGAGCGGCCCTACGCCGAGCGCGGCGCAAATCGCCTCGGCGGCAGCTTCGTCCGCTTCGCCGACGAGCCAGCGTGCTTTAGATTCGAGCAATAGGATTCCCTCACCTTACAGTCAGTTTGTTACTCTAGTTGTGCTGCGGCGGTACGTAGGATGGAAAAGGGGATGGAGAAGCGACTTTTGAACTCGTGTTCCTTCCACTTCATCAATTCTCGGGAACACGAGTCGGGCGGTGCCGGAATCCCCTTTTCCAATCCGTAGTACCGCCGCCCCCCTGCTTCGGATCAATGGAGAAGCGTAGGCGCGTCGTCCTGATCCGAATCGACGTTGTTTTTGTAAGGATAGCCCGGGTCATAAGGATTGACATGAATGAAGACGTCGGAAACGTGCACAAACCGGTCCATCAGATGCTGCTTTACCGTCTTGGCGATATCGTGTCCTTCCATGACGGTAATGCGCGGGTTGACGCTGATTTTCACGTCGACGATGACATAATGGCCGTGTTCCCGCGCGCGCAGATCGTCGACTGTGATGACCCCCTTCACGCGCTGCACCGCCTGAACGAGCTCTTGCGCGTCTTCCCGGTGAAGAACGTGGTCCATCGTATTATGAATCGATTCCATGATCAGGCCGTAACCCATTTTCAGCACGAGCGCCGACACGACGAGGCCGGCAACCGGATCCAGATAATAAAACCAGGGCAGATCAAGCGCTTGCCCGAGCATCGCTCCGCCTACGCCGACGACAGCGGCAAGCGACGAATACACATCCGAGCGGTGCTCCCAGGCGTTGGAAATAAGCGCTTGGCTGTTCAGTTTGTTCCCTAGGCGGTATTTGTACTGGAACATCGCCTCCTTGGCGACGATCGAGATGAGCAGCGCAACGAGCGCCGGCCAGCGGGGCGGTTCGGCGACGCCATGGGCAATAGCCTTAATGGACGAAATGCCGATTTCCACGCCGACCACCATGAGTAAAACGGAAACGATAATAGCAGCAATCGGTTCGGCCTTGCCGTGGCCGTACGGGTGGTCGTCGTCGGGCGGAAGCTTGGCGGCTCGGATGCCGACCAGCACGGCAAGCGAGCCGGCTACATCGGAGGCGGAATGCACGGCGTCGGCGAGCAGCGCTTTACTGTTCGCGAACCAGCCGATCGCCCCTTTCAGCAAGGCTAGCGCGATATTGCCGACGATGCCGACCCAAGCCGCGAATTCCGCTTTGCGAAAACGATCGTCTGTCAATGAAGGCCACTCCTCTGTGAAGTGAATAAAAGCTGGAAAGCCGCGGCAAACGAGTCGCGCGGCTCACTTATTATTTTTCTACGGCAGGTTTGGCGGCTTTAGAACCTAGCGTTCGGTTCTTCAGCAGCAGCCAGATCGGGCTGGCGATAAAGACGGACGAGTAAGTGCCGCTCACGAGCCCGAAGATCATCGCCAACGAGAACAGGCGAATGGCCGGGGAACCGAAGATGAACAAGCAGAGCGCGGCGATAAGGACGGTGATGACCGTGTTGATCGAGCGCGTCATCGTCTGCCAAATGCTGCGGTTCACGAGCTCGGCCAAATCGTCGAACGTCTTCAGCTTGGCGAAGCGCAAGTTTTCGCGGACCCGGTCGAAAATAACGATCGTATCGTTAATCGAATAGCCGATAATCGTCAGTATGGCAGCGATGAACGGCAAGTCGACCTCGAGCCGGAAAATCGAGAACAGGCTTACGACGATGAACGCGTCGTGCAGCAGCGAGATAATCGCGGCGATGGCGAAACGCCATTCGAAGCGGATGCTGACGTAGATGACGATTCCGATCGTCGAGGCCAGCACGGCGTAAATCGCTTTGACCGCAAGGTCTCGGGCGATTTCCGTATCGACGGTGTTCACTTCCATCGAAACTTTGTCGCCGTAAACGGCTTTGAATGCCGCCTGCACCTTGGTCTCGTCCGCCTGTCCAAGCACTTTGTCGAAACGGGCGGTGACGCGGTCGTTGTTCGTTCCGCCGACCGTAAGCGTAGACGGATCGTAGCCGGCATTTTTGAAGATATCGGCCGCTTTCGCCTGGTCGGTCGCCTGGCCGACGGTAATATCGAAGTTGGTGCCGGCACGGAAGTCGACGCCGTAATTCAAATTAAAAATGGCGAGCATCACGATGCCGATCAAAGTTATCGCAATGGAGACTGCGAAAAACTTGCGCCGGTGCCTGACGATATCGAACTTGAAATTATAGCGCATGAATTTCGGACTCCTTTACCCCGTAGTATCCCGGCTTCTGCGCCAAATTGCTGCGAACGATCATGTGCAGCAGCCATCTGGAGAAAAAGACGTTCGTCAAAATGTTCAGGACGATACTGAGCAGAAGCGTGAGCGCGAAACCTTTGATCGAGCCCGTACCGATAATGTAAAGCACGATGCCGGCAAGCGCGGTCGTCACGTGCGCGTCGATAATCGTCCGGAACGAGTGTTTCGAGCCCGACTTGAGCGAAGACAGGATGCTTTTGCCGCTGCGCATTTCGTCCTTGATCCGTTCCGCCATAATGATGTTGGAGTCGACGGCGATGCCGACGCTGAGCACGAACGCGGCGATACCCGGAAGCGTCAGCGTCGCATGCATCAGGACGGAGACGGCCAGCAGCAGCCACGTGAACGAGATCAGGGCGATAGAAGCGACGATGCCCGGCACCCGGTACCAGATGAGCATGAACAGCAAAATGAGCACGGAAGCGATCGCCGAGGCGATGCCCGTTTCCTTCAGCGACTGCTGGCCGAGCGATGCGCCGACCGATTGCGTGTACTTCTCCGTCAGCTTCAGCGGCAGCGCGCCGAGGTTGATCGTATCCCTGATTTTGTTCGCTTCGGCGAGCGTATAGTTGCCCGTAATGACGGCTGTGCCGCCGGATATTTCACCGCTGACGTTCGGCGCCGACAGCAGCTCGTCGTTCAAATAAATCGCCAGCGGCTGATTCGTCAGACGCTTCGTAATGGCTTGAAACTTGGCCGGATCCTTCACTTTGATTTGCACCATCGGCCGGTTCGTGCCTTGCTCGAAGCCGACGGTCGCGCCGTGCTCGACGAAGTCGCTGCCGCGCATTTCGATCGTTTTGAAATCCGGGGGGCCGCTGCGGAACGTGAGCTGGGCAGGCTCCTGAAGAATTTTGCGTAACTCTTCCTGGTTGGCTACGCCGGCGAGCCGGACGCGAATGCGGTTTTTGCCCTCCGTCGTGACGTCGGGCTCGGCCACGCCGCTCGCGTTCGCGCGCTGCGCGACACTTTCGGCCGTTCGTTTCAGCACATCCGGCGTAACGGCTTGTCCCGCTTCAAGCGGTTCGGCCACGTACAATATTTCAAAGCCGCCTCGCAAATCGAGTCCCAAGCGGACGTTTTTCAATAACCATGGGGTTGTGGCCCCGATGATGCCGAACGTAATGACTACCACTAGCAAAAAAGCGGTAAAGCGTTTGCCGTTCATCTGCGAGCAAGTCTCCTCTCGATACTCAATAGTAGTATTATACCTACCCGTGAAAATCGAGTCAATTTAAGGCGAAAACTGCGAAAACCGCCGTTTCGAGATAGGCGGCGGTACTGCGGATTGGAATATGGGATTCCGGCTCCATTGAACTCGTGTTCCCGTGAATTGAACAAAAGGCAGGAACACGAGTTCAAAAGTCGCTTCTCCATCCCATATTCCATCCTGCGTTCCGCCGCAGTCAAAAACGAAGCCCGCGCCGTTACGGCTGGGCTTTCTTGTAAATGCTCATCGTCATATAGTTCATCAGCTGCGTCACTTTGAGCGACAAAATATCGTTCACGATTGGTGCAGCGGCGGATAACCTTTCTTCCCGTATTTGTCGCTGACGCACTCCCACACTTCGCGGCCTGTCACGTGCTCGTAGCCGAGCATGCGGAACTCTTCCGCCTTGCTGTGGCACAAGCCTTCGATCATTTCGTTCAGCTCGTTTTCGTCAAGCGCCGTTTCGCCGTCCCCGGCTTCTTGCTGCGCCGCGGATTCCGCTTCGTCTGCGGCCGGAACGCCGTCCTCATGTTCGCTCATGCGCCTTTCTCCTCCGTTCCTGTCCGTACGTATCAGCTACATTCGCCATGGTCCGCCCTTTCTCCTGCCGCAGCGCCGCCTTGTCCGCAAAATATGTGCATGAGCTCGTACATCTTTCGCATATGGTGGTACAAGACTGTTTTCGACGGAAGAGGGATGACGTTTGAGCAAGCAATCGTTTATTAAAGGGACGATGATACTGCTCGCCGCAGGTCTCATCAACCGCCTTCTCGGCTTCATACCGAGAATTACGCTGCCGCGCGTCATCGGGGCCGAGGGGGTCGGCCTGTATCAGATGGTATGGCCGTTTCTCATCGTCGTGTTGACGATCATTACCGGCGGCATCCCGGTCGCCGTCGCCAAGCTCGTCGCGGAGGCGGAAGCGGAACGGAACGAGCGCCGCATCCACAGCGTGCTGAAGCTGGCGATGGCGCTCACCTGCTCGCTCAGCGTCGTTTTCTCGGCGCTTTGCCTGTTCGGAGCCGAGTGGATCATCGGCCGCCTGCTGACGGACAAGCGCGTCTACTCGACGTTCATCGTCATGACTCCGATCATTCTGATGATCGGCGTTTCGTCCGTGTTCCGCGGCTATTTCCAAGGCCGGCAAAATATGATCCCGACAGCTACATCACAGACAGCCGAAACGATCGTCCGCATCGTCATGGTGCTGGTCTGCTCTTCCGCGCTGCTTCGTTACGGAATCGAGCTGGCCGCCGCCGGAGCGATGCTCGGCGTCCTCGCGGGAGAACTGGCGGGCATGCTCTTGCTGCTGTTCCATTACCGGCAAAATCGCAAGCATCGCCCTGCCTCCGTTCACGCAAGCATCGGCTCGTCGCAGGCCCCCCGCCGCTTGTCGGGCCTGCGCCGAATGCTCCGCATCTCCGTGCCGATTACGGGCAGCAAGCTCGTCGGCGCGACGTCGTACTTGCTCGAATCGATTTTCATCGCCCAGGCTCTTGCTGCCGCCGGCATTTCAACGGCTATGGCGACTGCGCAGTACGGTGCGCTGCAAGGCATGGTAATGCCCATTTTGCTGCTGCCGAGCGCCCTCACTTCGTCTCTTTCCGTATCGCTCATTCCGTCGCTGTCCGAAGCGGCGGCGCGCAAAGACATGCTGACGATCCACAAGCGGCTGCACCAGTCGCTCCGCCTCGCCCTTGTCGCCGGAGCCCCGTTCGCCGTGCTTATGTTTGTGCTGGCCGATCCGATCTGCCTGTATATGTATAACCAGCCGGAAGTCGGAGTGCTGCTCAAAATGATGGCGCCCGTCGCGATCTTCATTTATTTTCAGGCGCCGCTGCAAGCCGCGCTGCAAGCGCTCGACCGCCCCGGCTCGGCGCTCGTCAACACGCTCATCGGCTCCGTCGCCAAGCTCGCGCTCATTGCGTTTCTCGCCAGCAAGCCGGAGCTCGGCATCCGCGGCGCCGTATTCGCCATCAACATCAATATCGTGCTCGTCACCTTGCTCCATTGGAGCAGCGTCGTGCGGGCGCTCAAGTTCTCGATGAACATGGCTGATTTCGTTAAAATCGGCGGCTCTATGGCTGTCAGCGGCTTGTGCTGCTACGTCGTCATGGCCGTTCCGTGGCACGACAGCAATTTGCTCCGGTTCTTCTCCGCATCCGCCATCGCCTTGCTCGTGTATTTGTTGTTCGTCTTTCTGCTGCGGCTCATCGATCTCGACGATATGCAGCGGCTTCATCGCTGGTCGCGGAAAATATGGCGGCGGACGTAACTTACTGGGACAGGTTGAGAAATGCCCAGGCTCCGCTGCGGTGAAATACGGGGCTCCGGTCGCTCTTGAAATCGGGTTGTCCAATTGTACCTTGGCGGTAACAACCCGATTTCAAAGGCGACGCGTAAACTCTCCGCTCCCGTATTTCATCCTCCGCTCCGCAAGGATTTCACCGCATCGGAGCCACGGCATTTCCTCCCGCTCACCGCTTTTTGTCCAGAAACACTCTCCCCCGGTGGTCGATCGAGCAAAAAAACACGTCCTTGAACTCCCGGACGCCTTTGGCCTGAATTTCGTTTTTTAGCCAAAATCTCGTCTTGCCAAGCTTCTTCAAATTGTCGTCCTGCACCTTCCCGTCCATTATGAGCGGCAGCGGCAAGCCTTCGTATCGAAACTGCGGCGGAGCTTCCGTCTGTTTCGTCCGCGCCGCATCGGGAGCCTCTTCCGCCGTCCCGGCCTGCTCTTTCGTCACTGTGGTCAGCTTGCCCGACGGCTCGAGGATGGCAAACTCGACGTCGGCGACGTTGACGATGTTGTTTTCCCGCAGCTGCAGCAAAAGATCGTTCAGATTGTAACGCTGGCGCGCCATCTCTTCCCGGTTCAGCTCGCCTTTATGAATGAGGACGCTCGGCTTGCCGTCGATCCAGCCGCGCAGCTTTTGGCTTTTGAGGCCCGCAAAGGCGAGCGTTACCTGGATCGCAACGAGCGTGAACATCGGCAGCAGCCCGTCCAGCATCGGCCGGTGGACGTCCTCCAGCACGAAGACGGCGATCTCCGCGATCATGATCGAGATGACGAGGTCGAACAAGGACAGCTTGCCGATTTCCCGTTTCCCCATTATGCGCAGCACCGCAAACACGGTAACGTAAATGAGCACGGTACGCAAAATAACGGTCAGATGTTCCAATTGGACCCGCCTCCCGGAAAGGTTTCGAGTTCACTGGTATTCTGACCGCGCTTTTCCCGCGCCATGCGGCGCTTTGCTATTGAAATGCTGGCAGCGTTCCCTAAACGAGGAGCGCATACCAGGTAGCCAGCACAAGGCCGACAAAGGCTGCCGGCACTCCCCAGCGGAGAAAGTCGGCGACTCCCGCCGACTCTTTGGCGCGTGCCGCCAAAGTGAGGGCGACGACATGGCCGGGGCTGCCGAGCGGCGAGGCGGCGGCGCCTATGGCGCTGCCGAGGGCGAGCGACCACCAGAGCGGATGCAGCTGCAGCCCGCCCGCCCCCGTAGCGGCGCCGATCGCCGGCACGAGCTGCGTTAACAGTGCCGCGACCGGCAGCGGGCCGATCGCCGCCGACAATACGGCGCTCAGCCATAGCAGCAGTGCGGCCAGCAGCGGCAGCGAGCCGCCTGCCAGCTCGGCCGCGCGCTGCGCGAGCCCGGCGGCGGCGCCTGTGTCGGTCAGCGCGCCGGCGACGACGAACAGCCCGAGCAGCGCTCCTAGCGTACGCCAGTCGACGTCGTCGACGAGCTCGCGCGGGTCGTAACGCTTGCGGCTAACGGCGACGAGCAGCACCGCGGCAATAAGCGCAATCCAGCCGGGATGCACGCGAATCCAGTGATGCAGCGCAAAAGCGAGCGTAACCGCGCCGAGCGCGACAGCGCTGTTTCGCATCAGCACCGGGTCGCGAAGCCAGGCGCGCGCTCGCCACTCCGGCGCTACCTCCACGAGCTTCGGATTAGGGCGGCCGCGATAAAAGAGCGCCATCAGCCCGGCAAGCAAAAGCAGCAGCGCGAGCGCCGGGATGCCGATATGCAGCAATATTTGCACGTATGTGAAAGAGCCGGCGGCAGCGACCAGCATGTTGACAGGCGATCCGGTCAGCGTCATCGCCCCTCCAAACGAGGCGGCGAGCATTTGCCCGAATAGCAAAGGTCCCCGTTGCAGACCTAGCAATGACCCTAGCTGCAGCCCGACAGGCACGAGCGTTATTGCCGCCGCGAGCGGATCGAGCAGCGCGCCGGCGGCGCCGGTCGCGAGCAGCAGCACCCCTGCCGTGCGGCCCGGACCGCCGCGGGCGAACCGCATGAGCCGGACTGCCGCATAGGCGGGCAAGCCGGATTTTTGCGTTACCCCGCGATCGCCGTCATTCCGATCACCAGCGCGAGCGTCGGCCAGTGGATCCACACGCCGAGCCGGGACAGCTTGACCGCCCCGAGCAGCGCAACGAGCAGCGCCCCCGCAAGAGCCGCATAAGCGCGGTTCCACCGTTCCCATACGAAGCCGAATGCGACCGCCGCAAAAACAAACGACGCCGCTGCCGTCTGCCAGACGGCCGCCTGTGTATATGTGCCGAACATGGTGCCAACCCCTCTCTTGTCTTGGTGAAATTATACAAGACGAACGGAAAAGTCGTCTATAAAACTTGTACTATTTTTATGTGCCAAGCCATAAGATGATGACAAAACGAGTCCCGGTCGAAAGGAACGGTGGTTGCTCTTATGAACCCGATAAATAAGGTAAGCCAAGTTCGCATCTCCTCCCCGCTGCTGTCCGGACTGCTCTACTCCCTGCTCATGATGGCGCTAGGCACCGTCATCGTATCGCTCTTGCTCGTCTGGACGGGCGTGCAGGAAAGCTCGCTGCCGACTTACGGCAAAATGATCCACGGCCTCTCCGTGTTCGTCGGCGGCTGGGTGTCCGGCAAGCGGGCCGGCAGCCGCGGCTGGTACCACGGCGGCATACTCGGGGCGCTGTATGCCATCGTTCTCGGCATCGTCGGCTTTCTCGCCTATGACAACGGGCTAAGCCTCGCTTCGTTGGCGCTGCTCGGCGGAGCGTTTGCGTCCGGCGCTCTCGGCGGCATGCTCGGCGTCAACTCGCGCAAATAACCGAACCGGCAGCTCGTATGAAACTCCCCCCTGCGAACCAAATTAAGCAATAAGGCCTGCAGCTTACCAATGAGGCGAACGTTTAGTTTGCCAAACTCGCAGGGGGCACACCGATGAATCCTTTTCAATCGATGACTCATGCCATCGCATATATGGCTGTTACCGTTTTTTTGCTGCTGTGGTACGCACTGCGCGCAAATCCGCTTGCGGCGGCGGGAAGCTTCGTCCGCGAGTTGGCGGCGACGCGCAAATATTTGCTGCATTTTATCGTCATGATGGCCGTCCTGTACATGAACAAAATCGAGCTGCGGCTCGAGGAGCGAATGGCCGCCAAACCCGATTTCACCCCGTTCATCGCCCGTCTGGACGGCGAGTTCATAGCCTTTGTCCAGCATGCGTTCTACCACCCGCTCCTGACGTACGCAGCCGTCTACGCTTATGTCGTCATGTTTCCGGCCTTTATCATTGCCGCGGTTGCCATCTATACGCATTCAAAGCAACCGAAGCTTGTTTGCGCTATTTGTTACGCGCTCATTTTCAACTACACGCTGGCGATTCCGTTCTATCTGTTTTTCCCGGTGAGCGAAGTGTGGGCGTACCATCCGCATGTGAAGTTTTTGATGCTGGACGCATTCCCGCGCTTCGAAGCCGAATATCGCCCGCTTTCCGGTTTGAACAACTGCTTTCCGAGTCTGCACACGTCGATTTCCGTCTCGATGGCGCTTATCGCGTTCAAGTCGAACAACAGCCGCTGGAGCGGGCTTGCTGCGGCCGTAACGGTTTGTATCGTTTTCGCGATTTTTTACCTGGGCATCCATTGGCTGCTCGATATGTGCGGCGGCCTGCTGCTCGGTTACGGTTCTGCTGCGATGGCTTTGCGGCTTAGCGAGGGCAAGTTTCCCATTGGCGAATATACAGTGCCGTGGCGCAAGCAGCGTATGATGCTGAAGTGAGCTTCGGTATCAGCCCGCAGCCCCCTTACCCGGCGATTAGCGGAAATCTGTTCCGTTATCGGCTAATTTCCCGGTTATTTCCCAAAAATAGCGGAACGGGAGTTCGTTATTCCCGCATTTTGAATGACAGTCGCACGTATTTCAGTCCGATAACGGAACCGTGTTCCGTTAAGATGCAGCCGATGCCCGTCTATCCGTACTTTAACGGAACTACGTTCCTTTAAGTCAGCCCCCGTTCCGCCTTTTTAGCGGTTATTGGCCGATAAGACGAACGCCCCGCGACATAGCGAATTTCTTGACGCTGGCCAGAGGCAATTTTACCGGAATTATCTTTTAGCGAACAGAGATTCCGTTGATGCACATCTGGCCATGAAGACGCATCACCCGCACACGGCCAATTTCAACTTGCACGATGCTCCTCCGGCCTTTCAATAGACAAAAAAAGCAGGCGCCCATGACGGGCTGCCTGCTTCTCTATTTGGGACTTATTAGCTCTTAACTTCGCCTTCCGCCTTCTCGGCAGCTTTATCGGCTTTGTCGCTCTTCTCCGCCTTTTCCGCTTTTGCGGACGCCGGCGCCTGGGCGGTGACGGAATTGATCGCCGAGCGGTCGAACGTCATGCGGGTGACATCGTTCACGAGCAGCACGACGGTGTCGTCGGTAATTTGCTGAATCGTGCCGTGCAAGCCGCCGATCGTGACGACTTTGTCGCCTTTTTTCAAATTGGAGAGCATCAGGTTGCGCGTTTTTTGGCGCTTTTGCTGCGGACGAATAAGTAAAAAGTACAGCACGACGAACATCAGAACGAGCGGTCCCCAAGTGTAGAGCATGCCTGCTCCGGAGTTTGCGTTAGCGGCCGTACCGTCGGCAGCCAAAAGCAGCGTGTTAAACGTGTTCATGAACCCAACCCTTTCCCCTTAAAATCCTTTGTCGTTGTCGAATAGCCCGTAGCGGGCGAAAAACTCGTCCCGGAAATCGAGCAGGCGGTCGTCCATAATCGCCTGCCGCACCTGCTTCATCAGCTCCAGCAAAAAATGCAGGTTATGATATGTAGTGAGCCGGATGCCGAACGTTTCCTCCGCTTTGATCAAGTGACGAATGTAGGCGCGGCTGTAGTTGCGGCAAGTGTAGCAGGAGCATTCCGGATCGAGCGGACCGAAATCGTCCGCATGCTTCAAATTGCGGATGACGAGCCGCCCTTGCGACGTCATGCATGTCCCGTTGCGGGCGATGCGCGTCGGCAAGACGCAGTCGAACATGTCGATGCCGCGGATAGCGCCTTCAATCAGCGCGTCGGGCGAACCGACCCCCATCAAATAACGGGGCTTGTTCGTCGGCAGCAGCGGCGTCGTGTATTCGAGCACTTCGTACATCATATGCTTCGGCTCGCCGACGCTCAGTCCACCAATAGCATAACCCGGGAAATCCATGGAAGTCAAATCGGCGGCGCTTTGCTTGCGCAAGTCTTCATGCATGCCGCCCTGCACGATCGCGAACAGCGCCTGGTCACGGCCGCGCGCGTGGGCGGCCAGGCACCGTTCGGCCCAGCGGCTCGTCCGTTCCGTCGACTGCTTCACGTAGTCATACGACGCCGGATACGGCGGGCACTCGTCGAACGCCATCATGATATCCGAGCCGAGCGCGTTCTGGATTTCCATCGCTTTCTCCGGCGACAGAAACAGCTTATCCCCGTTCAGATGCGACCGGAACTCGACGCCTTCCTCGCTGATTTTGCGGTTTTCGGACAAACTGAACACCTGAAAGCCGCCGCTGTCGGTCAGGATCGCCCGGTCCCAGTTCATAAACTTGTGAAGACCGCCCGCCCGCCGAATCAGCTCGTGACCCGGCCGCAAAAACAGGTGGTACGTATTGCTCAAAATGATGCCCGCGTTCATCTCTTTCAGTTCCTCGGGGCTCATCGTTTTGACGGTCGCTTGCGTGCCGACCGGCATGAACGCCGGCGTGTCGAACGACCCGTGCGGCGTATGGACGCGGCCTAGCCGCGCCCCCGACTGCTGGCACGTTTTGATATGTTCATACGTTACTGCTGCCACTGTGGTCATCACGTCCGATCCAAATCTCTTTTTAATGAATGAACATCGCGTCGCCGAAGCTGAAAAAACGGTAGCGCCGCTCCACCGCTTCGCGGTATGCCGCGAGCACCCGCTCCCGCCCGGCGAGCGCGCTGATCATCATGATCAGTGTCGATTTCGGCAGATGGAAATTCGTCAGCATCGCATCGACGAGCCGGAACGTATAGCCGGGATAGATGAAAATGCTCGTCCACCCTCGCATTTCGTGCACTTCCGAGCCTTCCTCCTCGCAGCGCTGCGCGACCGTTTCCAGCGTCCTTGCCGACGTCGTGCCGACGGCAATGACCCGCCGCCCGTTTTGCTTCGTCTCGCGAATGAGCGCCGCCGTCTCCTCCGGCATCGTATAAAATTCGGCATGCATCTCATGCTCCTCGACCGTATCCGCCGACACAGGCCGGAACGTGCCAAGACCGACGTGGAGCGTCACGAACGCGATCCGTACGCCCTTGTCCTTCAGCTTGTCCAGAAACGCCTCGGTAAAATGCAGCCCCGCCGTCGGCGCCGCCGCCGAACCTTCATGCTTCGCGTATACGGTCTGATACCGTTCGCGGTCCGGCAGCGTCTCCTTGATGTACGGCGGGAGCGGCATCGACCCGAGCCTGTCCAATATCTCGTTGAATATTCCCGCGTACTCGAAACGGACGACGCGGCCGCCCATGTCCCCCTCTTCTTCGACAACCGCCGTCAGCACCGGCTTGCCGGGCTCGCCGCCGAAATCGATGACAGTGCCTGCGCGCAGCTTTTTTGCAGGCTTCGCCAGCGTCTCCCAGCGGTCGCCTCCGAGCGCCTTGAGCAGCAGCAGCTCCGCCTTCGCCCCGGTATCCCGTTTCACGCCAAAAAGCCGGGCGGGAATGACTCGCGTATCGTTCAGCACGAGTAAATCGCCGGCTTGTATGTATGCCGCCAAATCTTCGAATTGCCGATGCTCCGTCTCGCCTGTCTCCTTGTTCAGCACAAGCAGCCGCGACGAAGTCCGATTCGCCAGTGGCGTCTGCGCGATGAGCTCCTCCGGCAAATCGAAATCAAACAAGTCCACCTGCATCGTATCAAGAACCGTCCTTCACGATCGAAACGCCGCTGTAGTACGTTTGCAAAATTTTCCGATAGTCGTAGCCGAGCTCGGCATAGCCGCGCGCGCCCCATTGCGACATGCCGACGCCGTGGCCGTAGCCGGTGCCGGTCATAACGTACTGCGGCTTTTTCGTCAGTACGCGGACCTGACCGTCTGCGGACATCGCGACCATATTGTCGCCAAGCGGCGCGGGGCCGGACGATCCGGCGCCAAGCGCGTACAGCGGTCCGCCGGCATCAGGCAGCTCGCGGGTCGCCCCGTCTGCCCCGACAATAGTATACCGTCCCGTTTGTTCAATTTCAAACCGCGTGCTGGGTAAGCCGCCAAGCGCCGTGCGGATCGTATCCGGATTCGGCAAGGACAGCGGCTGGCCGTTCGCCTTCAGCTCCGTGACCCTGCCGGACGGGCCGCGCTGCGAAACTTCAAGCGTCGCCAGCGGCCCGCTCAGGCCGTAAGCGCTGAGCTTGCTTTGCAGCGCAGCCGCGTCCAGCGGTCCGCGCTGCCACGAATACGCATTCGATTCCTTCACCTGTCCGATGACGGTGACGAGGTCGCCGGCATTCAGCTTGCCGAGCGGAACGCTCGACGCGTCGGTAGACGGCGCCGGCCGGATGTTGACGCCGTCCTCCGTACCCGCATAGACGGGGAGGCCGGCGGCGTTCTTCGTTCCCGTATCCCGCAAATAATCGGAACGGACGTAGCCGAACGTGCCGTCCGCCAGCGCCACGCGGCACCACATCAGCTTGGATGCGGCCGCGCCATCGTCGGGGCTCGGCACGCTTTTCAAATAAGAAACCGGTTTGCCCCATGCTTCCGTCGCGTCCGCTGTCATTCCGCCGGCGTTGGACGAATAGTACGGCGTAATGAGCCGGATGCGTCCGCCAGCAATTCGCCCTGCGTCGCCGCCGCCGCAGCGATGGCATCCGCCGATTCGGAGGAAATGCCTTTGTACGCCTGATCGAGCGTCGAATCGGTGACGTTCGCCACCTGGTATTTCATCCCTTGCTTGAGCGCGTAAGTGCGGGCGGCGACGGCTTGCGCCTTGAGCGCCTCCGTCGGCCAGCCGGCGCCCATCTCCGCGCCTGTGACGGAAGCGACGTACGACTCGAACGGCACTTCGTTGATAACGGCCAGCGAGTCGCCTTGCTGGCTGAGCTCGATCGCGCCGCGGTAGCTGCGTTCGAACCGTTCCTTGACGGTGACGCCTGCGGCGTCCTTCGGCTGCGCCCACAGCTTGGCGCCGGCGCCGCCGAGCACGTAGTGGGCAGTGGCGGACGCCGCCGAAGCCGCCTCGGTGCGACGCACCACGTACGGCGCCGCCGCCGCTGCCGGCTGCAGCTGCACGCCCGGCAGCACCGCAGCGGCCTGCTGTTGCAGCGCCGTAAGCGCCTGCTGCGTCGGCTCGCTGCCGATCCAGACGGCGTAGCTGACTTTGCCGGCCGCGTCAGCCTGCAGCACGACGTCGGCGGTAAGCCCGGCTTGCGCCGCCGCGGCCTGCTGCTTCACCGCGTCCGCCTCGGCGGCGAAAGTGCCGGCGCTCAGCCGATACGGACCGACGAGCGGCAGCGAACCGGGCTTGATCAAACCCGCCAGCTGCGGGTTAGCGGATAGCTTGGCCTGCATCGCCGTCGCCGTGCCGACGTCGGGGAACGTGCCGAACGTGACCTGGTATACAGTTTTGCCCTGTTTGGAGCGAGTCCATACGACGGCCTGCTGTTGCCCGTCCGCAGGCAGCTTGTCCGCCGCAAGGCGCGCCTGCGCAAAGTCGGACGTCTCCAGCACGAGCACGGCGAATTGATCCAGAGAGAAACGCGTATTCGCTCCGGCTGCCGTGCTGAACAATGCTTGAACAGCTGATGGTGTGCGGAGGCCGATGTCGAGCCCTTGCGGCGCCGACAGCGTCACGTACGGGATGCCTCCGCCGGCTTTGCCGTCCAGAAACAGCGCGACCCGAATTTGGTCGAGCTTCGGAACGGCGGCGGCATAACCGGCGGTGCTATACGGAGATGCGGAGATAAGCAAGGCAGCCGCAGCCAGCGCTGCGGCGGTCTTTTTCCAATGAGTGCGAGAGAACAAGCTGCGTACCATGCTGCCATTCCTTTCGTAACCGGGCCGGAGCCGAGCCAAGCGTGAGGCTTAGCGGCGGTCCGGCATCGGGAGATTCAAGTGTTGATACGCCTGAGGCGTGACGATGCGTCCGCGCGGACTGCGCTGAAGGAAGCCGATTTGCAGCAAATAGGGCTCATACACGTCTTCAATCGTCTGGCTTTCTTCGCCGATCGTAGCGGCGATCGTATCGAGGCCGACAGGGCCGCCTTGAAAATTGGCGATGATAGCGCGCAGCATTTTGTGGTCGATTTCGTCGAGACCGAGGTCGTCCACCTGAATGAGCTTCAGCGCCGCTCGTGCGATGTCGAGCGTAATGATGCCGTCGCCGCGCACTTGCGCATAGTCGCGCACCCGTTTCAGCAGCCGGTTGGCGATCCGCGGGGTACCCCGCGAGCGCATGCCGATTTCCCGCGCCGCTTCGCCGACGATGTGCACCTGAAGAATGTCGGCCGCCCGCGTTACGATATACGTCAGCTCGTCGATCGTGTAGTACTCCAGGCGGCTGACGACGCCGAACCGGTCGCGCAGCGGCGCGGAGAGCAGCCCGGCGCGCGTCGTGGCGCCGACGAGCGTGAACTTCGGCAGGTCGAGCCGCACCGAGCGGGCGCTCGGGCCTTTGCCGATAATGATGTCGAGCGCGTAATCCTCCATCGCCGGATACAGCACTTCCTCCACCGTGCGGTGCAGGCGGTGAATCTCGTCGATGAACAGCACGTCGCCTTCCTGCAAATTGGTCAAGATCGCCGCCAAATCGCCGGGGCGTTCGATCGCCGGGCCGCTCGTCGTGCGGATGCCGACGCCGAGCTCGTTGGCGATAATGTTGGACAGCGTCGTTTTGCCGAGCCCCGGCGGTCCGTACAGCAGCACGTGGTCGAGCGCTTCTTTGCGCAGCTTGGCCGCTTCTATGTATACTTTGAGGTTTTCCTTGGCCTGCGACTGGCCGATATATTCCGCCAAATAACGGGGACGGAGGGAAAACTCGACCGCCTGATCCTCCATCATGAACTGTGCCGAAATGAGCCGGTCTTCCACCCTTGTCACCTACCCGTCTATCCTTGATAGAGCGCCTGCAGCGCCAGCTTCACCAGCGTGTCGGCGGAAGCGCCGTCCGCCTTCGCCTGAACGCGCGCCCAAGCGCGGTCCGTCTCAGCCTCCGTATAGCCGAGGGCCAGCAGCGCTTCCTTCGCTTCGCCCCAAGCTCCTGTACCTCCGCCGGCCAAGCCGCTGCCGTCCGCCGCAGCCAAACCGGCCGCGCCGAGCGCCGCCGCCGCTTCCAGCCCGCCGGCCGAAGCGCCGGCCAGCTTGTCCTTCAAGTCGAGAATGATGCGCTGCGCCGTCTTGCGGCCGATGCCCGGCAGCTTCGTGAGAAACGCGACGTTTTCCTGCTGGATGGCCGCCACGATCGTCTCCGGCCGGCCTCCGGCCAACACGCCGAGCGCCACCTTCGGACCGATGCCCGTTACTTCCAGCAGCTTGCGGAACAGCGACTGCTCCTCGCGCGACGGGAAGCCGAACAGCAAGTGCGCGTCCTCGCGGACGTGATAATGAATGTAAAACGTCGTCTCTTCCCCGTCTTTAAGCGGCGCCGCAAAAGGGTTCGGGCAAAAAACCCGGTAGCCGATGCCGTGCACGTCCAGCACGATATAATCCAATTCCCGGGCGACGAGACGCCCGCGCAAATAATCGATCATCGCAACGCTTCTCCATTCAATTTGCTCAGCAGGACCGCCGAATGCGCGTGGCACACCGCTACCGCCAGCGCGTCGGCGACGTCGTCCGGCTTCGGTATGGCGGCCAGCTTCAGAAACATCCGGACCATTTCCTGCACTTGCTTTTTCTCCGCTTTGCCGTAGCCGACGATCGCCTGCTTCACTTGCATCGGCGTATATTCCGCAACCGGTATGCCCCGCTGCACGGCGGCGAGAATGAGCACTCCGCGCGCCTGACCGACGGTGAACGCCGTCGTCACGTTGCGGTTGAAAAACAGCTGCTCGATCGCCACCGCATCCGGCTTGTACGTCTCCAGCAGCTGCACGGCCGAGTCGTACACCTGCTTCAGCCGCAGGCCGGGATCGGTGTGCGCCTCCGTCGTGATGCAGCCGTACTGCACCGGCGTCAGCTTGCTGCCGAGCTTGTCGATAAAGCCGAAGCCGACGATCGCAATGCCCGGATCGATCCCCATAATGCGCAAAATAAGTCCAACTCCCAGCGCCAACCGGCCTCGCACGGCCGATAAGCGAACATATGTACACGTCCCATTATAGCAGATGTGCGGAGCGTCGGCTACGCTGTCTTGGCGGCACAAAAAAAGAGATAGCTTCGGGAATTCCCGGCTACCTCTCGCTAGGCTGCGCCTTCATCGCTTTCTGCGTCTCTTCGACCGCATAATCGCTGAACGTGGAAAGCACGCTGTTGTATTCCGCCAAATCTCTCACGCGAATGCCGCTGTACAGCTGGCCCACGGCATCTCGCGGCAAGCTGCTTTCCAGGTGGCGAATGTTGAGCTGGAAAAAGGTGCGAATCACATTGTCCTTGCCCGGCACCCGTCGAACAGCGTCAGATTGCCTTTCTCGTCGATGCCGAAAAACGCCGTCTGCTTGCACGCCGGGGACAAATCGTCGATGCTCTGCGTGAACACGACAGTCCCGTCGCCGCCGAGCCGCAGCGCCCATTCGGGATGCTCCTGATGCAGCTTCCGCACGCCATCCGGCTTCATCAGGCCGAGCTTCTGCTTCTCTTCGCCGCATACATACGATTTCAGCAAAACGGTTTCGCGCTCCTTCCCGTTGCGCTCAATCGTCTCCATCACATCCGCCTGCCGTATCGCGTCGCCGCTTTGCGCAGCCGGCGCGAACGTGCTCCGCGCAGCGGCTCCGTTCCAGTCTTCGCCCGCATCGCGCGGGCCGCGGACTGCGGACGCGGCGGCGATTCCGGCTGCCGCCAGCACGAAAACGCCGAGCGCCAGCCAGCGCCTTCTCGTACGCAGCCGTTTCTTCAGCTGTTTCCATAGGGTCATCATCAGCAAGCGAATCCCCTCCACCGTTGGTATTTTTTCAATAGTTTTACCAAATGGGGAGGGGTTATACGCGCTATGTCAAAGCGTCATACGTTGATCCACGGCGTGTTCGGCCGGTGCTCGAACCTTGCGCCCGTCCGCTGCCGTTCCGACCGCAAAAAGGCGGCGATCCGCTCGCGCTGGCTCGGCTGCTTCGCGCGCTTGCCGGACGAAACCGTTTTTGCCCGCACGGCAGCTTTTTCTTCGTCTACGGAAATATCCACTTCCTCTTGCTTCTGTTCCAGCGCCACCGCTCCGGTCCCTTCCGGGTACTTTGGAATGTCCGGGTACGCCGCATAAGGCTCATGCATCGGCATATACGGCATCATCGGCATGAAGGGAGCCTCTGCCGCCCCCGGCCAACCGGACGTATAAGCCATTGAAGGATCGGCTCCTTCGGGCGCTCCCTGTCCGTAACTGGGGGCGCCCGGCATGGCGTAAGCCGGATAAACGTATCCCGGGACAAACAGCGGCATCGACGGAGCTGCGTACGGCAGCGTGCCCGGTCCGTAAGCGCCGTAGCCGCCCGGCATATCGAGCTTGGGTCCGGAGCAGCAGTCCGGCAAATGGCTGTACGGGTACGGAACCGGCGGCATATCGTGAGCCGGAGCCGCCGTCTCGGAGCCGGCCATGTATGGATACGATCCGTAGCCGTGCATATAATCGGCGAACGGCTGCTCCGGTATGGCAGGCAGTTCCGGCTGCTGCTGGGCGAACGCTTCCGTCGCGGGCACGTACGCCTGCGCGAACGGGTGCACCGCCTCCTGTCCTCCGTCGTGGACGCCGGCGAACGGCTCTGTGAGCGACGGCGCTTGCGGCATAGCCGGCATGAACGGCTCGTAAGCCCACGGGCCGGGCTGCGCTCCGGCTTGCTCCCCCGGCGCTTCGGCGCCGACCGGAGCTTGTTGCGGCAGCGGCGTATAGCCTGCTGGCGTTTCAGGCGCTTCTATCGGCCAGCCGGCATGCATCCCCGGCCATTCCGGCACGCCGCTTCCGGCATGCGCCCCGGGCCATTCCGGTACACCGCTTCCGATTTGCGGACCCGGCGCTTCAATCGCCCATGTCGGAGCCGGAAGCTCGTACTCGCCCAGAACGGCGTCCGGCATCGGCGACGTCCCGCTGGCGGTGCCGGCCGGTGCCGCATGTCCGTCGGCGGCCGTTTTCGGGATATAGACGATCTCGCCGGTGAGCAGCACGTTCGGATTTTTCAGCTGCGGATTGGCGGCGATCAAGTCCGCCAGCGGCACGTCCCACGCCTTGCCCAGCTTCCACAGCGTATCGCCCTGCTTCACGACGTGTTTGAATTTGTACGTTCCTTCCGCGGGTGCAAGCGGCTTCGGCGCCGTCGGAATTTTTACCTTCATGCCGATATCGAGCTGGTCGGGATTGACGATGTGCGGGTTGGCAGCGATCAGTTTATCGAGTTCGACGTTGTATTTTTTCGCCAGCTCGTATAAGGTATCCCCTGATTTCACAATATGGATTTTCAAGGCCAAACCTCCTTTGATATATGCGTTAAGCCTGACCATGGCGAAGAACGCGAGAACCGCTTCCGTCCCACGCGAGCAGCATCACAATACATCCTATGCGGAGATTAGGCGTTTGACCTCTTTTTTCCGAAAAATTAACGAGCGCTGCCTGACGTCTGCCCTGGCGCTCTCCTGCCTCGAAGCAAAACGAGCACAAGCGGAGTTAAAAAGGCGGTAAAAGCTCCCAGCGCATACAGGCACAGTTCGAAGGAAGCGGCGTAATTCAGCGAATTGGCGCGCTTCATACTTGCTGAAAACAAGCTTTTGACTTGTGCGCTGGCGCCGCCGCCGCTGCAGCTGGCCGGCAGAGCCGCCGGGTCGGTTGCGCGCGCATAATCGCCGTAACAGCTGCGGAACTGCTGCACGACAATTTCGCGCTCGCTGGCGGGCAATTGCGCCGCCGTCAAGCTTTGCCGCAGCTGCGGGGCGATTTCGCCGCTGACCGTATCCGCATGACGGCCGAGCGCACTGAGGAACACAACTCCAATCAAGGCGATGCCGATCGCGAACGCCACCTGCATCCCGGTTGCCAAAATCCCCGACGCGGAACCGACATCGCCGCTGCGGATTTTGGCCAAAATCGTGTTCGTGAGCGGAGCGGCGACCGTGCCTTGACCGAAACCGAGCGCGAACAGCGCGGGTATCCATTCGTATCCTGCGGCGGTAACACCGGTAACATGAACGGACCAAGCGAGGGCAAAATATCCGGCTGCCGTCAAAACCGCGCCGAACGTGAGCACGTGCGGCCCGAATTTGGCGACGGCTTTGGCGGAATACAGCGACGCCGCAAAATAGCCCATGCCCATCGGCAAAATGACGAGCCCCGCTTTGAGCGCGCTAAAGCCGAGCCCGATTTGCAGAAAATAGGCGGATACGAGGAAGTAGGCGGCCTGCGAGCAGAGCAGCAAAAAGACGATCAGCATGCCTACCGTAAACACCCGCTGCCGGAATAAGTCCACGTTCATGAAAGGAACGGCGCCCGAACGGGCCACTCTTTTTTCATGCCAGACGAAGCCGGCCAGCACCGGGAACGAAAGCAGCAAACAGGCGATGAGCGCGGGCGGCCAGCCTTCTTTCTGGCCCTGTACGAGCGGATAAATGAGCATCAGCAGCCCGCTGAGTGCGCCGATCGCCCCGATCCAGTCCAGCTTGGCGTGCGACGCATCCTTCGATTCCCGCACGAAAGGAATCAGCGACAGGATCAGCAAGCCGACAGGCACGCTGAAGAAAAATACCGTCCGCCAATCGAGTTCGAACGGATTCCACCGCAGCAAAAGGCCTCCGATGAGCTGCCCAGTCGATGCCGCCAGCCCCTGCGCCGCCCCGTACATGCCGAATACGGCGCCGCGCCGCTCCGGGGGATAATTGACCTGAATCAAGGAAAGCACTTGCGGTGCCATCATAGCTGCGGAAAGTCCTTGCACGATCCGGACCGCAACGAGCATCGCCACGCCGCCGGCCAAACCGCAAAGCAGCGACGCCAACGTGAAGCCCGCCACGCCGAGCAGCAGCATCCGCTTGCGCCCGAACCGGTCGCCCAGCCGGCCGCCGATGATGAGGGCGACGGCGTACGCGAGCGTATAGCTGGTAATGACGAACTGAACGCCGGAAAAGCTGGCGTGAAGGCTGCGCTGGATCGATGGAGTGGCCACGTTGACGATGAAAATGTTAGCCACCGACATAAACACCGTAAGCAGCATAACGGCAAGCATGATGCGCGGTCTGGAGCGGATCCGAACCTCGGTTGCGGCTTGCAGTGAGGAGGTTAAAGTTTTGCTGGACGCGGACATATTCTTGCATTCTCCTTTTCCCGAATGATCCATTGCCGGCGGGCAGCGGCCGCACCGATTGACACGGCGCAGCAGCTTTGGCTACAATGGATGAGACAGTTCTGTCTCGTTGCTTATGTATGATACAGACCGATCTGTCTCATGTCAACCTGGATTATGACATTTTTTCGAGGTGAGCCTTTGCTATGGAAAAAAGGGAGCCGGTCAAAGAACGCATTTTGCATGCAGCATCGGATTTGTTTTATCGGGAAGGCATTCGCGCCGTCGGCATCGACCGCATCATCGCCGAATCCGGCGTCGCCAAAGCGAGCTTTTACCGCAGCTTTGCGACGAAGGACGATTTGGTCGTCGCTTATTTGGAGCAAAAGTTTCAGCGCAGCTTGCAGCGGATTGAAGCGGCGCGGAGCCGGCATCCGGACGATCCGCTCGGGCAGCTGCGCCATTTGTTCGGGCAGCTGGCGCCGAGAATCGCCGAGCCCGATTTTCGCGGCTGTCCATTCATGAATGCGGCTGTCGAATTTCCCGACACGAGCCATCCGGGCTATGTCAAATCGACCGAATGCTGCAGGACGCTATGGAGCCACGTCACCGAAATCGCTCGGGAAGCGGGCGCGAGAGATCCCGAAGCGCTTTCCGCGCAGCTGGAGATCGCGTACCGGGGCACGATTATGACTTCGTATTTGTATAAAGGCGAGCGGGGGGCCGATCATTTTTTGCATATTGCCATGCTGCTGATCGAAGATCATATTCCGCATGGAACGCGCCGTTGACGGTTGGCCGATTCGCATTGTCGCGGGCTAAGAGGGGCGCTCCTTTTATAGGACGCAGCAGCTTCATTATCCCTTGCAGTCAGAATCTCGGCACCTGCGTGTTGTAGACAGTGTGCCTTGGTTGGCTATGCTTTGGTTGGCTGTGCCTTGGTTGGCTTTGCCTCGATTGGCTATACCTTGGTTGGCTTTGTCTTGGTTGGCTGTGTCTTGGTTGGCTTTGCCTTGGTTGGCTATGTCTTGGTTGGCCCATGCTTTGTTGTCGAGGCCACAGTCGGCCAGGCCTTTGTTGGCTATGCATTGTTGGCTTTGTTGGCTTTGCCTCGATTGGCTATACCTCCATGGCCGATAAGGCAAAAGGTTCGATGGAAGTCCGAAAAATCAGCCTCTGACCCGATGCCCTGTCCCAAACAACCCGACCTGATAATGCAACAGAGCCCATGTTCGCTAAACAGCGTCTTTACGGTCGTTGATTTTGAGCCAAAGTGGAAAAACTGGCCCTTAGCGCCTCGAAGGTCGCTCCGTGCGAATTTTCGTCGCTATGTTGCGAACAATTGGTCTATGCACCGTCCTTTCGTCAAATCGGTCTTTAACAACGACCCGCAAGACGCTGCATAGCGAATCGGTTCTTTAAACGGAGCAGAACTGGCCGGCCTGCCGAATCAAGCGCGAAAGGTGGAGCGGAGAATGGGGATGTGGTGCGGAGAGCTGAAAGTTTTGCGCAGCAAAACTCGCATCGTAACCATCAGCCTTTGAACTTGTGTTCCCACCATGTTTTAAATTCAAAGGAATACAAGTGTGGGCGAAGCCGGAGACACGCATCCCCAATCCGCAGCTTAGCCTTACTTTCGTCGTCATCCGGGACGCTTTTGCCACAACGAAAAACAGAAAAACCTCCGCACCCGCAAGCTGGCGGATTCGGAGGTTTTGTTCCATGACCGACTGCGACGCGGCGATTATGCGTACACCTTCACGCCGTCAATTTCAACGATTTTGCGGAACTCCTGCAGCAAATGCGTCGTCACCGGGCCGGCTTTGCCGGAACCGATAATCCGGCCGTCGACTTCGCGCACGGCGATAACCTCGGCGGCGGTTCCCGTGAAAAACACTTCGTCCGCCACGTACACGTCATGCAGCGTGAACGGCTCTTCCTTCAGCGTATAGCCCAGCTTCGCGCACAGCTCCATGATCGCGCCGCGGGTAATGCCTTCGAGCGCGCCGCAATAACAAGGCGGAGTAAAGACGACGCCCCGCTTCACGATAAAAATGTTGTCGGACGAACCTTCGGCGACGTAGCCCTGCGAATTGAGCATGATCGCTTCGCCGACTCCGGCGAGGTTCGCCTGGATTTTCACAAGAATGTTGTTCAAGTAGTTGAGCGACTTGATTTTCGGATTGAGCGCGTCCGGAATGTTGCGCCGCTGCGATACGGATACCGAGCGCAGGCCGTCGCGGTACGCTTCCTCAGGGTAAATGGCGAGCTGCTCGACGATGATGATGACCCACGCTTTCGGCGAGCGGCGCGGGTCGAGCCCGAGGTCGCCGGGACCGCGCGATACGACGAGGCGAATGTACCCGTCCCTGAGCTCGTTTTTGCGGATCGTCTCGACGAGCGCCCGCTCCATTTCGGCAGGGGCAAGCGGCACGTCCAGCATGATCGATTTCGCCGAATCGTACAGCCGGTCCAGGTGCTCC
The DNA here is from genome assembly GCF_000829455.1 of Gordoniibacillus kamchatkensis. GTDB lineage: Bacteria > Bacillota > Bacilli > Paenibacillales > NBRC-103111 > Gordoniibacillus > Gordoniibacillus kamchatkensis. The sequence goes on along the minus strand of NZ_JXAK01000013.1, from coordinate 24,206 downwards.
TTGCATTTGAAAATGTTGCCGTTATACACCCGAATTCCTTCAAAAATGCCATCCCCGTACAAGAACCCATGGTCGTACACCGACACCTTGGCGTTCTCCTTGGTTACGTATTCGCCGTTTAAATAAATCCACTGCTGTGCCATAACCGCCTTTACACCTCCGATTGTTGGTTGGCCGTTTCGTACGTATAGCTCGGGTAGCTGCCGAGCAGCCGCACCTGGCAGCCCATGGCGCGTATTTCCTCGAGCGCCGCCGGGATGAGCACGGAATCGAGCGCGCCTTCCACTTCAATGTAAAAATAGTAGCTGCCGAGCTTTTTCTTCGTCGGCCGCGACTCGATCCGCGTCAAGTTGATGCGGCGCCAAGCGAAAGCCGCCAAACTTGATTCAGCGCGCCCGGAAAGTTTTCCGCCAGCGTGACGAGCATCGTCGTTTTCGGCAGCGACGGCCGATTAAGCTCTATCTTCTCGCGTCCGATCAAAATAAACCGCGTCACGTTGTCGTCATGATCTTGAACGTCCGGCGCCAGCACGTTAAGCCCGTACAGCTTGGCCGGCGCGAGCGGGGAAATCGCGGCGATCGTCGGGTCCCCCGACTGCTTGACGAGCCGCGCCCCTTCCGCCGTGGAATCGACGATTTCGATGTCCGCGTGCGCGAGCTCTTTTTTCAAAAACAGGCTGCACTGAGCCGGCGCGGCGTGGTGCGTCAGCACTTTGCGGATGTGCGCGTAAGGCCGGCCGGGACTAGTCGCAGCGGAGCCGGCCGGCGGGGCGAAGCCAAGCAAATTCATCCTGATCGGATAAAGCCACTCCGCCTGAATCGGCAAATCCACTTCGTGCACAATCGTATCAAGATGGTGGCGAACCGTGCCTTCGAGCGTGTTCTCGATCGGTATGACGCCGTAATCGGCCTCCCCGTCAACCGTCATGCGAAACACGTCGTCGATCGCCCTGCAAGGCAAATAAGCGAACTGTTCCGTTCCGAAATAATGCTGGACCGACTCCTCCGAAAATGTGGCGGGGCCCAGCGTGGCGATCCGTTTCATGCCCGAACTTCTCCTTTGCGAATGGCGATTTGATCCAATGTACCGGAATCCGGGCCAAGTGTCAATACGCGAACGCCTTGCGCAGCCGGCTTCAGCCACATGGTCTCCGCCTCGACGCCGGCGGCGCGGAACGTCTCGCGCAAAAACCGTTCGAGCCCGTCCTTGTCCGGCTGCGGCGCGTCCCCGTCGACCAGGGCCAGCATCGTCGGGCCCGCGCCGCTGAGAGCGACGCCGAGCGCGCCGTGCTCCGTCGCCTCGCGCAATATCGTTTCCATTCCCGGCACCATTGCGGCCCGGTACGGCTGATGGAGCTTGTCCTTCATCGCATGCCGGATCATGCCGAGATTGCCTGTGGCCAGCGCGGCGACGAGAAGCGACGAATGGCTCAGGTTGAACACGGCGTCGCCGGTCGTTACTTGCTGCGGCAAAGCGTGGCGCGCCTTCTCCGTCGACAGCTGGAACGACGGAATGGCGACGAGCGTTTCGAGCCGCGGGTCGGGCTCGAGCCGGATCGCCTCCGCCCGCTCGCCGTCCCAGAAAGCGACGACGATGCCGCCGAACAGCGAAGCCCCGACGTTGTCGGGGTGCTTCTCCAGCCGCGAGGCGATCTGAAACAGCTCTTGCTGCGACAGCTTGCCGCCGATCAGCGCATTCGCTCCCGCCAGCGCGCCGACGATAGCCGACGCCGACGAGCCGAGGCCGCGCGTCAACGGGATGTCGCTGTACATCGCAATGTCGAGCTCGCGCTCCGGCTCTCCTGCCGCTTCGAACACGAGCTGGGCTACTTGATAGACGAGGTTGCTTTTGTCGGCAGGCAGGCCGTTCGTCTGCTCGCCGTAACCGCGAACGTGCGTCGCCGAAGCGAAGCCCATGTCAATCCATAAGTACAGCTCGAGCGCCATGCCGAGCGAGTCGAAGCCGGGACCGAGATTGGCGGTGGAGGCAGGCACTTGCACCCGCACCCTGGCGGGGTTCATCGCGCTTCACCTTCCAGCTTGGCGATCGCTTCCATGACGGCGGCTTCGTTGTCCTTCACGACGAGCGGTTCGCCGCCTGCCACGCTCTTGATGGCGATATTCGGATCTTTCAGGCCGTGTCCCGTCAGCACGCAGACGACGGTTTGCCCTTTGCTGAAATAGCCTTCCTTATGCAGCTTCATGACTCCGGCGATCGACGCCGCCGACGCAGGCTCGGCGAAAATGCCTTCCTTGGCCGCGATCGTCCGGTACGCATGCAAAATCTCGTCGTCGGTCACAAAATTGATTTGCCCGCCGGATTCGCGCGCCGCGTTTACCGCGCCGTCCCAGCTTGCCGGGTTGCCGATTCGGATCGCCGTCGCCACCGTTTCCGGCTCGCGGATCGGCTCGCCCTTCACGATTGCCATCGCGCCTTCGGCCTCGAAGCCGATCATTTTCGGCAGCTTGGACGATTTGCCCCGCTCCTTGAATTCTTTGAAGCCTTTCCAGTACGCCGTAATGTTGCCCGCGTTGCCGACCGGAATCGCGAGGAAATCCGGAGCGTTCCCGAGCTGTTCGCACACTTCGAACGCCGCCGTCTTCTGCCCCTCGATGCGGTATGGGTTTACGGAGTTGACGAGCGTGATCGGATGCTTGGCGGTAATTTCGCGCACGATTTCCAGCGCCCGGTCGAAATTGCCCTCGATAGCAATGACTTTGGCGCCGTAAATGATCGCCTGCGCCAGCTTGCCGAGCGCGATGTTGTTGTTCGGGATCAGCACGATGCAGTTCAGGTTGCCGCGCGCCGCATAGGCAGCCGCAGCCGCCGACGTGTTGCCCGTCGAAGCGCACATAATGGTTCGGGAGCCTTCCTCCATCGCTTTGGCGACGGCCATCACCATGCCGCGGTCCTTGAACGAACCTGTCGGATTGAGGCCCTCGTACTTGAAGTAAATGTCAAGCTGCAGGTCGTCGGACAGCTTCTCGGCCCGCACGAGCGGCGTATTGCCTTCCTGAAGCGTAAGGAGCGGCGTGCGCTCCGTCACCGGCAAATAATCTTTGTACGTTTGCAGCAAGCCCATATAACGCATGGTTCGTGTCTCTCCTCTATATTGTGGTCATCCTCTGGCCATCGGGCCCGGCTTCCGGCCTCCGGCCGTTAGTCTCAGCCTTCGACGCGGTAAACGCTTTTGATCGCATGAATGACGTCCATCGACTCGAACTGCTTCAGCACCTTTTTCATGCTCGCCCGGTTGGCGTCGTGCGTAATGATGATGATTTCCGCCTTCGGATTGTTCGGATTCGGATGCTGCAGCACCGATTCGAGGCTCACTTCGTACTGGGCGAAAATTTGCGTAATTTGCGCCAGAACACCCGCCTTGTCCTCCACATGCAGAAGAATAAAGTTTTTCGAAGCGATCTGCTCGTCGCTTTTCAGCTTCTTTTCCTTGTAAGGCACGAACGTCTCGCGGCCGTTGACGCCGAGCTTCAAGTTGCGCACGACGGCCACCAGATCGGCCACGACCGACGTCGCCGTCGGCAGCTCGCCGGCTCCCGGCCCGTAAAACATCGTCTCGCCGACCGCTTCGCCGTACACGTAGACGGCGTTGAACACGCCGTTCACCGAGGCGAGCGGATGCGAGTGCTTCACCATCGTCGGCTGTACGCTGACGCTGATATGGTCGTCCTGGCGCTCGGCGATGCCGAGCAGCTTGACGGTGTAGCCGAGGCGGCTGCCGTACAGGATGTCTTCTTTCGTGATTTGGCTTATGCCTTTTACTTCGACGTCCTGCAGCGACACTTGGGCGTGGAAGCCGAGCGTGGCGAGGATCGTCATTTTGCGGGCGGCGTCGAGCCCTTCCACGTCGGACGTCGGGTCCGCTTCGGCGTAGCCGAGCGCTTGCGCTTCTTTGAGCACTTCTCCGTACGCCGCGCCCTCCTGGCTCATTTTCGTCAAAATGTAATTCGTCGTGCCGTTGACGATGCCCATAATTTTCGTGATGCGGTCGGACGAGAACCCTTCCACCAGCGTGCGGATGATCGGAATGCCGCCGGCAACGCTCGCCTCGTAAAACACGTCGCAGCCTTTTTCCGCCGCCTTGGCGAGAATTTCCGCGCCGTGCATCGCCATCAAATCTTTATTCGCCGTGACGATATGCTTGCCTTTCTCGAGCGCGGCGAGAATGTACGTTTTGGCCGGCTCGATGCCGCCCATCACTTCGATCACGACGTTGATGCCGGGGTCGTCGATAATATCGTACGCGTGCTCGGTCAGCTTGGTCGGATCGACGCTGACGGTGCGCATTTTGGCGCGGTCCTGCACAAGGATTCGCTCTATCGAGATCGGGGAGCCGGTCTGCCTCAGCAAATCTTCCTGGTGGCCCTCCACAATCCGCACTACGCCTGTCCCGACCGTGCCGAGACCTAACAATCCTACTTTGATCATATGGTGTCTCCCTCCTGTAATCTAGCGTGTCAGGCAACCGCGGGCTTCGCTGCGGACGGTCCAGGGGCGCTCCGGCCGCTCTTGAAATTTCGTTACCTGTTCCCCCGCTTGCGGCAGAAACGCGATTTCAAAGGCAAGGCCTCCGAAGCGAGTTTTGCTGCCCAAAACTTTTAGCGCGTAAACTCTCCGGCCCCTATTCTCGTTTTCCACTGCGCAGCGGCTGCCGCTGTAACATTTATCCGCCTTGTCCAATCATAACGGCGCGCTTGACGCCGTCTTGCCGGAGCAGCATCGCCAGCAGCTCGGCAACGCTCTCGCTCATGTGCGACGTATCGACGGAAATGACGACGTTGGCCATTCCTTGCAGCGGAATCGTCTGGTGAATCGTCAGCACGTTGCCCTCTTGCCCGGCGATAAGCGCCAGCACTTTCGACAAAATGCCCGAGCGATGCTCCAAATCCATCGAGATCGTGACGAGCCGCTCCCGCTCCAGCTTGCTGTACGGAAAAATGCCGTCCTTGTACTTGTAATAAGCGCTGCGGCTAAGCCCCACATGCTCGACAGCGTCGTGGATCGTCCTCGCTTCTCCCCGCGCCAGCAGCTCTTTCGCTTGCGCCGCCTTTAGCACGCCCTCCGGAAGAATGTCCTCGCGAACCAAATAAAATTTGTCCTGAGCGGCCATAACGAGTGCATCGTCCTCCTTGGGGAGACTGTTGTACTCCCATAGGGGACATTCTAACAGGAAACCGGAGCCACGGCAATAGGCAAAATACTTCCGTCTGCGCCGGCAGCAACGGTTCGCATCGCCGGCGGTTTTATGGGATACTGGGAATATGAATCCGGAGAGGACGTAAGCTATGATTCGCACACGCATGATCGCCGCTGCACTGCTGTTCAACGCGCGGGACGAGCTGCTGATGATGAAGCGTTCGCCGCAGCGGACGTTGTCGCCGGGTCTGTGGGGCGCCGTCGGCGGACATATGGAACCGTACGAGCTGAGCGAGCCTTATGCGACTGTCGTTCGGGAAATTCGGGAGGAGACAGGCATCTCTGACGAACAGCTGCACGGGCTTCGCTTGCAGTACATCCTGATCAGGCTGAACGGCGAGGAGATCCGGCAGCAATTCATCTATGTCGGGCGGACGGACGCGGAGCCTTCGATCCATACCGACGAGGGGGAGCTGCACTGGATTAGCCGCGATGCGGTGCTGGACCGGCCGCTGCCGTTCATTTTCAGGCGCCTGCTCGAGCACTATTTGACGTACGGCGACGCCAGCCATCCATGGATGGCTGTAGCCGGCCGCGACGACGGCGGGCCGGTCGTACGGTTTACGCCGCTGCTCGATCCGCTGCCGCCAGGGAAGGCTTGAGGGTGAGTCTCCCCCGCCGCACACCCGCATAGCGGAACACCGTTCCGCTATGCGCGGTATTTCCCGCTATTTCCCAAAGTTAACGGAACAGCCTTCCGCTATTTGCCCCCGATAGTCGTGCAAAAAGAGGTTGCGGCGAGTTCCGGACCTCGATAGCGGAACAGTATTCCGCTAAGTTGCCGGAATCACAACGATTTCGGCGAATAGCGGAACGCTGTTCCGTTATGACCCGCCGGCCGCCCGCGATTGGACAAATTTCCCCCGTCTATGCGAAAAAGGCTGCGATTCCCCGCTCGTTCGGAAATCGCGGCCTTTTTGCCTAAAGTAGTAGCCCGCGCCACGTCTGCTATGCTTTCTCCGTAAACTCGAACTCCAGCTCGCCGATGCGGATCGTCGACCCGTCGACCGCGCCGCGCCTGCGCAGCTCTTCGTCGACGCCCATTTTGCGCAAAATGTTGGCGAACCGGACGGCGCTGTCGTACCGCGTGAAATCGGTGCGCTTCGCCAGCCGCTCGACGGCTGCGCCCTCGACGACGAACGCATCGTTCTCGCGGCGCACCGTGAACTCGTCGTCTTCTTTCTCCAGCCGGTAAATTTTCCGCTCGGCCAGCTGCGGCAGCTCTTCCACAGGCGGCGCCGCCGGAATCGCATCCAATGCATCGGCCACCGCCAGCAGCAGCTCCCTTACCCCTTGCCGCGTAGCCGCCGATATCGGAAAATGGGGCGGTCTTCGCCGCCGTCAGCGGCAAGCCGCTCACGGAACGAGCGCAAATGCTCCTGCGCCTCCGGCACGTCCATTTTGTTAGCGGCAATAATTTGCGGCCGTTCTTCCAGCCGGTAATTGTATTGCCTCAGCTCGTCGTTGATTTTTATGTAGTCTTCGTACGGGTCCCGGCCTTCCGAGCCCGACATGTCGACGACGTGCACGATAATTCGGGTGCGCTCGATATGCCGCAAAACTCGTGGCCGAGCCCGACGGCGAGGTGCGCTCCCTCGATCAATCCCGGTAAATCGGCCATCACGAAGCTGCGGCCTTCCTCTACGTCGACGACGCCGAGATTCGGCGTCAGCGTCGTGAAGTGGTAGGAGGCAATTTTCGGCCGGGCCGCAGATACGACCGACAGCAGCGTCGATTTGCCGACGCTAGGGAAGCCGACCAAGCCGACGTCGGCCATCACTTTCAGCTCCAGCACGACCCAGCGCTCCTCGCCTTCCTCGCCCTTCTCGGCGATTTCCGGGGCAGGATTGGCGGGAGAGGCAAAGCGCGAATTGCCGCGCCCGCCGCGCCCGCCTTTGGCGATGACGACTTCCTGACCGTTCACGGTCAAATCGGCGAGCACTTCCTGCGTGTCGTCGTCAATGACGACGGTGCCCGGGGGTACCCGCACGACCATATCTTCGGCGTTCGCGCCGTGCATGTTTTTGGTTTTACCCTTCTCCCCGCGCGGCGCTTTGAAATGCTTCTGGTAACGGAAATCCATCAGCGTCCGAAGTCCTTCGTCAACGCGGAAAATGACGTCGCCGCCTTTGCCCCCGTCGCCGCCGGCAGGCCCGCCGAGCGGCACGTGCGCCTCACGGCGGTACGAGACGAGGCCGTCGCCGCCGTCGCCGCCTTTAACGAATATTTTGGCTTTATCTACAAACATGTCGGCACCTCATTCATTGTTCGAAACCGGCTCCCGATACGGCAAGCGGACAGCGAGCGAGACGAGGCCTTCCCCCAACTCGCAAGCTCGATCTCGATTCCGGGCGCGGCTGCAGGCAGCTGATGTTCCAGCTCGCTTTGCAGCGGCGCTTTGTCGTATTCGCCATTGTAAGCGAAATCCAGCAGCAGCCCGTCGTCCTCGCCGGCGAATTCGAGCGACAACGCGTTCGGCTCGCCCGTATGCTCCAGCGCATGGCGGCGAAACGCTCCGAGCGTTAGACGCACCGCCAGCTCCACAGCCTCCGTATCGACGGGAAGCTGCGCCAGGTTGACTTCCTGCGGGAACTCGAGTTCCAGCTCGAAGGAGCGGCATTCGGTGCGGAACGTGAGCAAAAACGCCACAAGCGTTGGCACCCCGAGCTTCGCCAAGCTGCTTTCGTTTTGCAGTTTAAGCCGTATTTTTTCCATGTAGGGCGGTAAATAGTCGTATTTTTTCAGCTGGATATAGCCGGACAGCACTTGCACGTCGTTCATCCAGTCATGACGCATATGGCTGACCGTTTGCAGCAATTCTTGCAAATAGGCGTCCCGCTGCTGGGCGAGGCGCGCGTCGAGCTGCGGCGATTCGGGCGCGGCTGAGCCGCCGGCGGCACGGCAGCTTCCGCCCCGCCGCCGGGCCGCGCGCGCCTTCCCGCGGCATAGCCGATCGCCGCCATAACGGTCGCCCCCACAATGGACCATACGATGCTTTCCATAACCACGCTCCGTTCCCACTAACCAAAGCTCCTGTTCGGAGCATTCTCCGCGATAATGACAGGAAGATTCCTCGTTCCGATTCTGTAACGCAAAAAGTCCCCGGCGACGAAAATTCATCGCCAGGGACTGGAGTTCGTTTACACTTCTGCTGTAGCGGCAACCGGAGCAGCTTCCGCCGGATACACGCTTACTTTTTTGCGATCGCGGCCCCAACGCTCAAACTTGACAACGCCCTCGACTTTCGCAAACAGCGTGTCGTCGGAACCGATGCCTACGTTCGTCCCCGGGTGAATCTTCGTGCCGCGCTGGCGGACGAGGATGCTGCCGGCCGTAACTTGCTGGCCGTCGGCGCGCTTCACGCCGAGACGCTTCGAGATGCTGTCGCGGCCGTTTTTCGTCGAGCCTACGCCCTTCTTGGACGCGAACAGCTGAAGGTTCAATTGCAACATGGTCGGTTAACCTCCTTCTGTATCAATTTGAATATATTCGCCGTACGACGTTTCGATCGTATTTAGCATGACGACCATCGCTTCGAGGAGGAGCTGCACGCGCTCGGCCTGCCGCCCGTCTAACTCCAGCGGTACGCTGGCATCGATCAGCCCATCTTCCATTTCGCAAGGGAGCATGGCCCCGGCCACTTGTTCGACGGCGTTCACGGTTCCGACGGAAATCGCCGACACCGCGGCGCAAACAAGATCTTTGCCCGGTTCGTCGTAAAACGCGTGCCCTTCGATGCGAAAAAAGCTGATGGTGCCATCAGAGGGTCTACGCCCTATCGTGACGCGGATCATAGAGAGCCTCTTAACCTTGGATTTTGCCGATGACGACTTTCGTGTAAGGTTGACGATGGCCTTGCTTGCGGCGGTAGTTTTTCTTCGGCTTGTATTTGAAGACGATGATCTTCGCCTCTTTGCCGTGCTTCTCGACCGTACCGGTAACCGAAGCGCCGGATACGAGCGGAGAACCTACAACCAGACCGCTTTCCTTGGAAACAGCCAAAACCTTGTCGAACGTTACTTGCTCGCCTTCGGAAGCATTGAGCTTCTCGACGTAAATAACGTCGCCTTCAGCAACTTTATATTGCTTGCCGCCAGTTTCAATAATTGCGTACATAGTGTGTCGCACCTCCTCATGTCTCAGACTCGCCTATCTGCCAGGTGACGGCGCGGGCCGGGGAAACCGGACGCTTGCCGTGCTTGCGAACCCGCTTCGTGCGGTTGCAGCATGACGAAGCAGCTTGCTTTCATGCCTACAAGATTGTAACACATCCGATTGTCCAAAGCAATTCTCATTTTTGGGCATTAAGCTGGCTATGCAGCGCCCTGCACGTTGCTCGCCGTCACTTCTCCAGCTTAACGGCTTGGGCAGCGGCGGGACGGGGTTCCGTTTCGTCGAGCTCCGGCATCATCCGGCCTTTGCCTTGGCAGTGCGAACACGTCTGTATGAACAGCTCGCTCCAATTGTCGCGCGATTTGCGGCGGGTCAGCTCGAGCAGGCCGAGCTTCGTCCAGCCGACGACGTTCGTCTTGATCCGGTCGCGGTTGACGGCTTCGGTCATGCGCGCCAGCACCGCGCTGCGGTTCGCATCTTCCGCCATATCGATAAAATCGACGATCACGATGCCCCCGATATTGCGCAGCCGCAGCAGCCGGGCGATCGCATCGGCGGCTTCCAGATTGATGTGAAGCACCGTTTCTTCGAGCGCTACCGTACCCGTATATTTTCCCGTATTGACGTCAACGACAGTGAGCGCCTCCGTCTGGTCGACGATCAGATAGCCGCCGCTCGGCAGCCATACTTTGCGGCGAAACGCTTTTTCCAGCTGCTCGTTCACGCCGTACGCTTCGAAAATCGGCGCCGCGCCGTCGTGGACGCGGATGAGCGGCACCGATTCGGCGGCATGCGGCAGCAGCAGCTCGCGCAGTTTGTCCGCCGCGGCGGCGGAATCGACGACGATGTCGTCGACGTCTTGCCGAATCAGGTCGCGAAACGTGCGCTGCAATAGGTCGGCGTCGCGGTACAGCAGGCTCGGCGCCTTGGCGGTTTGCGCCGCCGCCAGCACCGCCTGCCACTTCTCGCGCAGCAGCGAGAGATCGCCCAGCAGCGCTTCGACGGACTGCCCCGCCGAGACGGTGCGGAGTATAATGCCTTCGTCGCCTTGGCGCATTTGCTCGCCCAGCGTTTTCAGCCTGCGCTTCTCGTTATCCGGCTCGATTTTTCGCGACACCGCAACATAGCTTGCTTGCGGCATATAAACGAGCCAGCGGCCGGGAAGCGAGTAGTGCGTCGTAACGCGCGCCCCTTTTGTCCCGGACGGTTCTTTATCCACCTGAACGATAAGCGTCTGCCCGGGCTTCACCAGCTCGGTAATGCTCGGCTTGACGGCAGGCTGCTTCTCCAAATGAGCCGGCAGCAAATCGTCAATATAAAGAAAGGCGTTCTTTTCGAGACCGATATCTACAAAGGCCGCCTGCATGCCCGGAAGCACGTTGACGACGCGTCCCAAATAGACGCTGCCCGCCTGCTGCCGCTCCAGCGGCCGATCCATGTCGAATTCCATGACGAGCTCGTCCTCCAGGAGCGCCACTCGCGTCATATCCGCGCCGCTCTGCAGCACGATTCGCTTCATCCTAAACCACCTCGGAGTTATTTTAGCACGAAAAGCTCCGAGACGGCACTGCCTGGCGGCCGTTCGCGCAAATACCGCTCTACGATGCGCTGCTCCGGCATGACCGCCTGAATCGTGCCCCCCTCTCCGAGAACATAAATGAGATGGTATTTATCGCGCATAAGCAGCTTGACGATGTCCGCCAGCCGCCGCTGGCGGCTGACAACGATCGGCTGTGCCAGCGTGCCGCGGCCGATAAACCGCGCCGCCGCCGCATCGCGGCTCATCAGGAAGCGCAAAAACTGATACGGTGCGTTGCGCAGCAGCATCCAGTTCGAGCTTAGCAAAAACAGCCCGACCAGCAGCAAATTGAGCTGCAAATCGCCCGCCGCGATGCGCAGCGCGGCCAGTGCAACAAGTAGCGCGCTCAACGCAAGGCCCGCGTAGGTGCATATCGACATGGCGCGCCGATACGGCGTCCCGTAGCAAACGAGACACTGCAGCACGCGCCCGCCGTCGAGCGGCATAATCGGCAGCAGATTAAACAGGCCGATCGCCATATTGGCCTTTATAAAATATTCCCACCATACCGGATCCGCCACGCCGAGCTGTTTCATGAGCCAGGCAAACGCGATCATCCAGACGTGCTGAAGCGGTCCGGCCAGCGCAACGAGCAGCTCCTCGCGGGCGGGCACGTTGCCGTGCTCTTCCACTTCGGCGACGCCTCCGAACGGCAGCAACCGGATATGGCGGATGCGCCAGCCCAACCCGCGCGCCGCGGCCGCATGGCCGAGCTCGTGGATAAACACGATGACGAACAAGGTGGCCGTTTCCAGAAAATAACCCGTGACGACCGAGAGCACGAGCAGCACGACGAACAGCGGATGCAGCCGGATCGGCGCGCCGATCAGCCGCTGCGCCAGCGCAGACGGGGATATGGCTTGCAGTTTACGGTACAATGGCGACCACATCCGCAGGATTGACGTATCGGCCGTCTTTCTGGACCGCAAAATAGAGCTTGCCGCCGTCGCCGTCACGGCCCGCCTTGCCGATCGCCTCCCCTCCCTTGATCCAATCGTTCACCTCCAGCTTGCAATCCTCCACTTCACCGTACACCGTCTGCACGCCGTTCGGATGGCGGATGACGACCGTAAAGCCGGTCCCCTCCCTCTTGCCCGCGTACGTGACGAGTCCCGTATCCATCGCATATACCGGCGCATCAGCCTTCGTCTGCAGCAGCACCCCTTGCTTGCCTCCGGCAAACGGCGACGCGACGACGCCTTTGGCCGGCGCGAAATACGTCCGCTTCCCGCCCGAGCTTGCTTTCACGCTGTCGTCGCCGCTGCGGTGAAAGCTCGGCAATACGGACGGGGCCCCCCGGAACTTCGATTCGTACCATACGGCAAGCCGCTCCATGTTCATCGGCTCGGTAAGCGCTGCGGTCACGAGCTGCCGCCCCGTTTGCGCCCAAGATTGCGGCAGCCGAAACATCGTCCACACTGCGCCGAACAGCGCCGCACTGACAATCAGGCGCAAGACTAGCCGGCGCGCAGTCGGCGGCTTTTGGCCGTGCAGCTGCTCGTCCGAAGGCGCGGCAGCATATCCGGGCGATCGTTCAAACCGGTGCTTCCAAGCATATTCGGGATCGCTCCAGTTGCCGCTCTGCGAAGGCAGCTCGGCCGACGGCAGTGCTTGCCGCGGTTGTTCGGGCGCGCTTGGATACGGACCGTTCTCGCCCCGCACCCGCTCCGCTTCATATTCAACGCCCCGCTCGGCCTGCAGCCGCTTCAGCCGCTCGGCCCGGCGCTGCTTAACATTGTGCTTCGTCTCCATCCGCGCACACCTCAACTAATGGTAGCTTGTCTTCTTTCATCTTATGAAGTGGCGCCGGCGGATAGTACAGCTAGAGGCGGCAGAGGCATCCGCTATCGGGAGGCTTGGCGGGATATCAGGAGGACATTTGGAAACGACAGTCGACCATGACTCAAAATTCCTGTGTGGGCGCTGCATCGGGTTAACAGCAGATCGGCGCTTGGTAGACGACAGACGGAGCAGTAGACCCACTCGCTCGCCAATCCCCCTTGTAATGCTATTGGCAAACCGCCTCTCGAATGGGGCCGATGCAATTGCGAAGGAGCAATTAGAGCGGCAATCCAACGACCCGGAGGTTCCGGCGCTTCCGTAATTGCATATTGAGCAATTACGGAAAACGTTCTGCTGAAAAGAACTCCACAGTTGCTCGTAAAGCAAATACAGGCGCAATTATGCAGAAGAGTGCCTCCGCACCTTCCCCTAATTGCTTTTGCAGCACTTGCAGCAACCATTTTGCGGAAAATGCCCGCTGCAGTTGCTTTTGGAGCAATTGGAGCGATCCCCCCCTCCGAAGGGCACCCCCCATAGAGCGCTAAACGAAGAAAAACCTCCAGCCAGCCACTGTCACAGTGGAAGCCGGAGGTTTCGGCCATACGCCGAACCTATGTACTGCACCAAAGTCAGAACGTCAGCTCTTTCTCCTGATGCAATTTAACGCTCATGACGAGACCGATCGACAGCATGTTGATGAGCAGCGACGTGCCGCCGTAGCTAATGAACGGCAACGTAATGCCGGTCAGCGGCATGAGGCCGATCAGCATGCCGACGTTCTCGAAAATTTGAAACACGAACATGGAGATGACGCCGACGATGATGAACGAGCCGTTCACCGTGGTGGACTGGATCGCGATCAGGATCATCCGGTAAATGAGCCAAAAATACAGAAGCAGCAAAATCGCCGCCCCGACGAAGCCGAATTCCTCGCCGACGACGACGAAGATCGAATCCGAATAAGCGTAAGGGATGCGCGAGCTGTGAATCGAATTGCCCTTCATGAACCCTTCGCCGAGCAAACCGCCCGAGCCGATGGCGGTAATGGCGTTTTCCAGCTGATATTTCTTGTCCTTGTCGACAGAGCTCGGATCGAGGAACGTATCGATGCGGTCTGCCCAATGCTCGACGTGGTGCACGTACAAATAATGATAGATCGGGTCGTGGAAATGGGAATAGACGTAAAGAAACAGCGCGGCGCCCCCGACAACGGCTGTCGAACCGACAAGCACGTGCGTATATTTAATGTTGCCGATCCAGAACATGCCGAGCAAGATGACGAGGAAAATGATGGCGTTGCCGAGGTCCGGCTGAACGAGCACCATCGCAAACGGCACGAACACGATTACTCCGGTTGGCAAGACGTCGCGCTTCAGCTCCAGCTGCTCGCCGGCGCGGCGTGCGATCATCGCGGCTACGACGAGAATGAGGATCAGCTTCATCAGCTCCGCCGGCTGGAAATCGAGGCCTGCGGGCAGCTGATACCAGCCGCGGGCTCCGTTTTTCGGGGGGACGAAAAATAGTCCGGCCAGCATCGCCAGCCCCGCGCCGTACAAATAGGGCGATATTTTCAGCAGCCATTTAAAATCGAACAAGCTAGTGACGACGAAGGCGACAATGCCGACTCCGTAGAGGATGATGCTTTTCATAATGCTGATCTTGATTTTCGGGTCATCGACCGTAGCGCTGTGCACGAGGGCCGTGCTGAGCACCATAAAGATGAAAAGGATGACGAGTATTGCAGGATCCATCCGTTTCAGTTTGGACCAGATTGCCATTAGCCAATCCCCAGAAATTTTTTCATTTTGTGCAGCACGCCGGCCTTTTCTTCAAGCGGCATGAGCGGAACCGTATCGCCCAGTATGCGTCTGGCGATATTGCGGAAGGCGAGCGACGCCCGCGAGCCCGCGTTCATCACCGTCGGTTCGCCGGAGTTGGCGGCCTTGATCACGTACTCGTCGTCCGGCACGATGCCGAGCAGGTCGATCGCCAGCACCTGGCAAATTTCGTCGATGTCCAGCATGTCGCCTTTTTTCATCATGTCCGGACGAATCCGGTTAATGATCAGCTTCGGCGAGCCGAGGCCGGCTTTCTCCAGCAGCCCGATAATGCGGTCGCATCGCGCACGGCGGCCTGCTCCGGCGTCGTGACGACGATAGCCCGGTCAGCGCCGGCGACAGCGTTGCGGAATCCTTGCTCGATGCCGGCCGGACAGTCGATGATCACGAAATCGAACTCTTTCTTCAGCTCCAGCACGATTGATTGCACGTTCTCCGGCGAAATCGAGTCTTTATCTTCCGTCTGCGCTGCCGGCAGCAAGAACAGATGGTCGAAGCGCTTGTCCTTGATCAGCGCCTTTTGCAGGCTGCATCGGCCTTTGGCCACATCGACCAGATTGTAAATAATGCGATTTTCCAGCCCCATCACAACGTCCAGATTGCGCAAACCGATGTCCGTATCGACCATGCACACCTTTTTGCCGTTCAGCGCCAGCGCGGTCCCGAGATTGGCCGACGTGGTCGTTTTGCCGACGCCGCCTTTGCCCGAAGTTACGACGATTGCCTCTCCCATGCGTTTCTCCTCCTTCACCACGATGTCGTTACCCGATTGTGAAAAGCAGCTTTCAGCTCGTCAAAGGCTTCGCAATCGCGCTGTCCGGCCTGATACGAGCCAAATGCTGCAGCTTGTCGATCTCCATTCGGCCTTCTTGAATATAAGCGAACTCCATATACGCTTCATCGATCCCCCATTCGTCCGGGGGACGGCTGATGATGCCCGCGATGCGCAGCTGCGTCGGCCGCAAATACGAAGCCGCGATGACCGCCTCTTCGTCGCCTTCCGAGCCGGCGTGAGCCATGCCGCGCAGCGCTCCGAGCACATAAATGCTGCCGGTGCATTCGATCGTTCCGCCCGGATTGACGTCGCCGAGAAACAGCAAGTGGCCGTTGTGGCGGAGCACTTGTCCGGAACGAACGATGCCTTTCACCAGCTTGAGCGGCTGCCGGGTGCGATCGTCCTCCGTCTCGCTGCCTGTCTCGGATTCGATCGATTGAATGAGCAGGTTGCCCCGCGTGCCGATAATGGCCCGGATGCGCCCCTTTTCCTCCTCGGAAACGGCGCGCTTGCCCAGCTTGACGTGAACGTGGATGATCGGTCCCGTCAAAATTTGCTGATGCGTCTTCTCCAGCTTGTGCTGCAGCTCTTCGAGCAGCTCTTCCCAGCTGCACGAATCGTCGAGACGAAACACGAGACCGTCCTTGATTCCTTTTATCGTAACATGATGCTTGTCAGCCGTCATGGTTCGTTCCGACCTCCCAACCTATACGATTCGGCTCCGGGTCGGTATTCTCCTGCTTGCAGCCGCAATTTACTCGTCCGCCTCGGTACCCACGGCAGCTCTCGACCGCTCCAGCAGCTTGCGCATCGGAACATAGATCAGAAGCGCAAAGGCGAGATTGAACAGCAGGCTTGGCAGCATCTGCAGCATGAGCGCCTCCTCGAACGTCCAATGCGTAATGTTAAACAACCGGTTGAGGCCGTAATTGATCGCATCGAACAGAAATTGGCCGAGGGCGATCATCATCATGCTGTGCAGAAGGCCGCCCCCAAGCCGCCGCTGCAGCAGCCCCGCCATATACCCGGTGAGCCCGAGCCGAACGAATAGACGCCAAGCATCGTGCCGTAGAATAAAAAGTCCTGCAGCAAACCGAAAATAATACCATAGACGAGCGCCGCATGGCGTCCCGTGAACAAACCGATGAAAAGGACCGCCGTCAGCGTAAAATGCGGCACGACGAACGTCGAGCTCTGCCAAGCGGGGGGAAGCACCCACGGCATGACCGTCCCTTGCACCAGCAGCAGGCCGAACAACAGCAGCCATGTGTAATGATTTTTTATCGTCATTGCTGCACCGGCGCTTCCACAACGAATACTTCCTGAATATGAGTGAACGAAGCGAACGGCTCGACGAGCACGCGCGGGGTAATGTTAAATTCCCCGACGCCGATCGACGCCACTTTGCCGACCATAAGTCCAGGCGGGAACACTTGGCCGAGACCGGACGTGATGACCGTGTCGCCAACGGCAATCGCATGCGTCGGGTCGGCTTGCTCGACCTTGGTCATGACAAGATAGTCTTTGCCGCTTTGCTTGTCCTGCTCGTAGCTTTCAATTACGCCGAACGACGACGTCTCTTTGCCGCGCACCGTTACGGAAATCGCCTTCGTATTGTTGTCGGTATCGTTCAGGTTAGTAAGCAGCTGCACGTCGGAATGGAACGGGGTGACCGTCTGGATGCGGCCGATCAGCCCTTGCGGGGTAACGACCGCCATGTTCGGCTTGATGCCGTCCTTCTCGCCGAGATTGATCGTAATCGTATGATTGTAAGCGTCAGGACTGACGGCCACAACGTCGGCGATATGATACTTGTAATTGTTCGACTGCTTCTGCTGTTCGGTAAACGCCAGCGCAATTTTGAGCCTTTTGTTCTCGGCTTCAAGGTCGTTGAGGTGCTGCGTATCTTCGGCGTAGTGGATCAGCGTCTTTTTCAGTTCTTTGTTTTCGCGGTAAATGACTTGCAGCTCCCGCAAATCCCGAAAGAAGCCCGCTATCGAGCCAGCGGGCTTGTACAACCATCCTTGCGCCGTCGAGATTGTATCCTTGACGAATTTTTCCGGCCAGGTCAGCCCTGTCCGTCCTCCTAACGTCAAGCCCATCAACGTAATAAACAAAATCATCCCCAGGAGCAAAAAAAACAACCGCTTATTCCCCATGATTTTCAGCAAACGATCAACACCTCTAGGCCGGGATCAGCGCTTGGCGCGGCTGGTCGGTCCGGATTTCGTTCGAAACAAGTGAATATTCTCCAGCGCCCGACCCGTCCCGATGGCCACGCAATCCAGCGGATTGTCGGCCACCAGCACTGGCATCCCGGTTTCGCGCGCCAGCAGCTTGTCCAAGTTGCGCAGCAGGCCGCCTCCGCCCGTAAGCACGATGCCGCGGTCCATAATGTCGGCGGCCAGCTCCGGCGGACAGCGCTCCAGCGTTACTTTCACCGCGTCGACGATGGCGAACACCGTATCGGTCAGCGCCTCGTTAATTTCGTTGGACGAGACGCTGATCGTCTTCGGCAGGCCGGACAGCAAATCGCGGCCGCGAATTTCCATCGTCTCGACGTTTTCCGTCGGCATTGCGGAGCCGATTTCCATCTTCAGCGTCTCAGCCGTCCGCTCGCCGATCGCCAAGTTATAAGTCCGTTTAATGTACTGCATGATCGCTTCGTCCATCTCGTCGCCGGCGATGCGAATCGAACGGCACGTCACGATACCTCCGAGCGAAATGACGGCGACTTCGGTCGTGCCGCCGCCGATGTCGACGACCATCGATCCGGTCGGCTCCCACACCGGCAAATCGGCGCCGATCGCTGCCGCGAACGGCTCTTCGATCGTATATGCTTCCCGTGCGCCGGCCTGCTTCGTAGCGTCCTCGACGGCCCGTTTCTCCACCGCCGTTATGCCTGACGGGACGCAAACCATAACGTTCGGATGGCGGCCGAGCAATGAGCGCTTATGCGCCTGGCGCATAAAGTAGCGGATCATCGTCGAAGTCGTCTCGAAATCGGCGATTACCCCGTCCTTCATCGGGCGGATGGCGCGAATGTTGCCCGGCGTGCGGCCGATCATTTTTTTGGCCGCTTCTCCTACGGCTTCGATCGTCTTCGTATCGGTGCGGATGGCGACGACGGACGGTTCGCGCAAAATGATGCCCCGTCCCTTCGCATAAACGAGCGTATTGGCGGTTCCAAGGTCTATGCCCAAATCTTTCGTACCAAACATGATGTTACTCCTTCCAAAATAAAAAGCTGCGTGGCCGGTCATACGCCGGCCGAACCTAGCGCGACATAGCAAAAGGAAACGTCTTACGTCGTCCGGGGACGAACGCGTTTCCCGTAGCGAAATCGGTCGAAGCATAGGCGAGCACCGCGCGTTCCAAACAGCGGGAGTGGCGGTAATATCGTTTATTGTACACTAAAATAACCAATCGATACAATGTTACCATAGACGCACAAAGGAGACCGAAACAGCTCGGTCCCCCCGTGTTGCAGACAAATTTCCACATTTTTCACAATAAGCCTTGTTCCTTTAAACTGATCCAGCGTGAATCGCCAATGACGATGTGGTCGAGCACTTCGATCCCGAGCAGCCGGCCCGCCTCGTCCAGGCGCGCGGTCAGGTCGATGTCCTCCCTGCTCGGCGTCGGGTCGCCGCTGGGATGGTTATGCAAGCAAATAATGGAAGCCGAGCCGCGCTCGATCGCCGCCCGAAACACTTCGCGCGGATGCACGATTGAGGCGTTCAGCGATCCGATGGACAGCGTCTCCTTGGCGATAAGATGATTTTTCGTATTGAGAAAAAGGCACACGAAATGCTCCTTGCGCAAAAAACGCATCTCGTCCATCATCAGCTCCGCAGCGTCTCGCGGCGAGCGGATCGTCAGCTTGTCCCCCGCAGCGGACCGGGCAATCCGCCTGCCGAGCTCGATGCCGGCCTGCACCTGCAGCGCCTTTGCCGCCCCGATGCCGCGAATGCGCATAATCCGCTCGGCATTCATGCCGACAAGGCCGCGCAGGCCCCCCGCTTCGGCGAGCAGCTTCTCCCCGAGCCGAACAGCTGACTCAGCCACCGTGCCTGTGCGCAGCAAAATAGCGAGCAGCTCCGCGTTGCTGAGCGACTCGGCCCCGGAGTTCAGCATCCGCTCGCGCGGCCGCTCCTCCGGCGGCACCTCGCGAATTCGCAAATTCAGCGCTTCTGTCATCTGTTCCCCTCTTTCGACTGTTTCGACGTTTGGTGCCTCCTAGTATTTTCCAGTGTATCACAGTTCGGCGGAGATGGGTACCCGGGATTTCGGGCATGCGGCTTTCAGCGTAAAGAAAAAGCGGCGCCCCCGGGGAACGGGGACGCCGCTTGCGGTTCGGCTGTTATTGGTTTTGCGCCTGCGGCTTCAACCTTTCTGCGGCCTGGAGCTGCTCCAGAACGCCGGCGATCGTTTGCCCTTCCAAATAACGCTCCATGTTGAGCTCCGCCTCGAAAAAGATGCTGTCCATCACCGGCTTCATGTTGGCGGAAACCGGGCATTCCTTCCCGGGATCGCCCGAGCACCACGAGGGCTTCAGCGTGCCTAGCGAGGTGAGGCGGTAAATTTCCGCCAGCGTGACTTTCGCCGGATCGCAGCTGAGCGTGAAGCCGCCGCCGATCCCTTCTTTCGTCCGAACGTAGCCCTGCTTGCGGAGCAGGCTCATCACCTTGCGGATGCGGGCCGGATGCGTCGCTACATTCATCGCGATGTAATCGCTGGTCGCCATGTGATCGCTCTTGTACGCCAGCAGCACCAAGCTGTGGACGGCAATCGTGAATTCGCTGTTCATCGGTATGTGTCCCCCTTTCCGCTACTACTGTTAGTCTAACCATTACAGATCTGCACCGTCAAGGGAAAACCGTCCCGGCTACAGCACATCGATGCCGAATTCGGCCAGCATGTCGGCGAGCAGCGACACCGGGAGCCCGACGACGTTGAAGTAATCGCCTTCGATCCGGTCGATCAGCGTCGCTCCGATGCCTTGAATCGCATAAGCGCCGGCTTATGTTCGTAGGTTCATTTTTACATTATTTGGAATGAATCAAAACACATTCACACCAAATTCAGAAAGCATATCGCTAAGTAAACCCACTGGCAATCCTACAACTGTGAAATAATCACCATTTATCTTTTCGACTAAAGTTGCACCAATGCCTTGAATTGCATATGAACCGGCTTTATCATCTGGCTCACCTGTTGCAATGTAACGCCTAATTTGGTCATTTGTTAATGATTTTATTTTTACTTCGGTACTATTATAGCTTACTTTCGATTGTCCGCTTTTCGCGTTTACTATTGCTAAACCTGTGAACACGGTGTGCAACTGTCCCTGCAACTTTGAAAGCATGTTAAAAGCATCATTATGATCTTTTGGTTTACCTAATACATCATTTTCTAAGACCACTATTGTGTCGGAGCCAATTATTAATCCGTTTTCGTAATGTGAAGCAACAGACTTTGCTTTTCTCAAAGCCAATATTTCAACAATTTTTTGAGGAGGTGTACCTTCAGTAACATCTTCATCTTCAGCGCTAGGATGAGTGATGAATGGAATCTTTAGTCCACTCAACAATTCCTTTCTTCTAGGAGAAGATGATGCCAGTATAATTTGATCATGTGTGATTCTACTCATATTCTCATCTCCAACGAAGGTATTAAACCTAGTTAGTTTTTACAACTGTTTATTGCTAAATACTTATCTGTCCCTCTTCCAAAATTCCCTTTATCGTTGCAGATAGTTTTTCTTCAAATAGTTGGGCTCCCCTAGTTGTATTCACGTAAAAAATGGTCCTTATATGTCTTATATCAAAAGGTATGTCTCCTTCGTCTTGTGATATCAGTATCACTTCTTTCCCCAACGTATGAGCTATTCCTAATTCGTAAAAAACATTTGGATTCCTATGAGTAAGATCAGCCACTATGATTCTGGCTTCGTTAATATTTCTCCAAATGTCCTGCATAATTGATTTATTATTAAAAATATCATCAGCTCTTAAGCAGTGCATATCCAATGCTTCTATACAAGTTTTAATGTGATCTTCATAAAATTCATTCAACGAAGTGTCACTAAACGGCATCAACATAAATACTTTTCTAGGATTAATCTTATACTCTATTTCACCAAAAAATGGCTTTATTCTCATGAGTTTATTTTTCCTCTCGAAATTTTCAATTTCAAACTCAATTAAGCCTTTAGCTTCTTTTTTTATTTTTTGCATATTTTCGTCTTCTTCAGGATTATCGATCAAATTTCTTGGAATGTCACATGAGATTGCTTCACCATCAAGATCAAATCCACAAGCGGCTGCGAAAAATCCTGTTTTTTCTATATCAATATAAGTTCCTTCGTTTATCATAAATACGCTCGTTCTTCCTTTGATGGCGAAACTGGAAGATAACACAAAATATAGAGTGTCATTGTATGTACCGAAAATCATGTGATGAGGTCTATTTAAAATGAAATTCACTGGATGATATCTTTGAGTACTGGCATAATCGTTATAAAATTTGTGGAAAACCCCAAAAAATTTCGAGAGTATTTGTCTTTCTTTCATTCCTTTTTCTGAACGGAAAAAGGATGGGTATTTAGACATATCAAAGTTCAGGTCAAAGTAATCGTTTTCTTCTACCATCTTAGCACCTTCGATTATTTTAAATATGGTTTCCATAATTATACACTCAGCAGATATTAATGCAAAAACCTTCAATTCTAAAGAATTGAATTGATGCGAATTAATCCCCCTTTCACTTTCTGTCATTCGAGTCATCTTTCACTTTCCAAATTTGAAAATAATGTCCTGCTCGTATGATTGAGTTGATTATACTAAGCAAATTAAGTAAGCATCTAATACAGGTACATTTTGTTGTCGTAATCACCGGCTTTGTCCATAGGTTCTCCGGTGGCGATGTAGCGGCGAATGCGCGAATCGCCAAGCGGCTTCATATACACGGTTGTCGCTTTGTGGGCGACGGAGCAGCGGCCTGTCGCCGCGTCGAGGCAGGCCACGCCGGTATAGACGGTGTGCGGCCGCCCTTGCAAAGCAGACAGCATTCGCAGCGCGTCGCCTTCGTCCCGCGGCTTGCCGAGCACATTGCCGTCCAGCACGACGATCGTATCGGAGCCGACAATGACAGCGTCTCCGCGCCGATCATCGCTGCCGAGCGATTCGTATACGGCCGACGCCTTGCGGCGCGACAGCGTCTCGACGATTTGTTCAGGAGCAAGTCCGGGCTCCGTCGTTTCGTCGGCGTTGCTCGGCCTAATGTCGTACCGGATGCCGAGCGACCGGATCAGCTCCTGCCGCCGCGGCGACGAGGAGGCGAGCAGAACGAGTTTGTCCGAGGTTTGGCTCGGCGATGGGGCAGGCGTTGCGGCTAAGTTTTCATTTGGGGTCAAGTGCAGGTCACTCCTTCGTTACAGCTTCTTATAGAGCCAGAATCCGCCAAGCAGGCCGAGAATGCTGACGATGTTTAGCTTGACCCGAAGCTTGATATCGTATTGAATCACTTGCCAATCGGCTTTCGGCTCCCACGAAAAGGGGACCGATTTCGTAAGGGCGGACAGCCCCTTCACTTGCGTAAGCAGTTCTCCGACAATAGTGCCTATGGCGATGCCGAGGATGAGAAATAAAACGAGAGTCCAATTGTTTTTTTTCATAAGTAGAATGCGCCGTCCTCTCCCGGGTGTCAACCAAGCTTATTATAAGCTCGCCTTCCTTGTACTGGCAATGGAGCTGGCGGACTTTTCCGGGTGACCCGCTACGAACTTGTTAGGTAGAATGAGGGATGGGAGAGGATTCGACAGCATGAATCGACTTTTGAGGACAATAGTTTTAGGTGGAGCGCTGCTGGCATCCATGCCGGGGCAGGCGCTGGCGACGAAGGTTGTCGTCGATCCCGGCCACGGGGGCAAAGACCCGGGTGCGCACGGCGTGAACGGCCTGAACGAAAAAGACGTAGCCCTGGATATTGCCGACCGCCTTCGGGACGAGCTCGTGCGCAGAGGCTATGAAGCCGTCATGACGCGTACGGATGATACATACGTGGCTTTGGCCGACCGCGTCGATTTTACGAATCGGCAAGGTGCCGATTTGTTCGTGTCGGTGCATGCGAACTGGTACAAAAATCCGGCCGCGAACGGCACGATGGTGCTGTATTACGACGATTCGGCACCGCAAGCCGATTACCCCGCAAGCGACAGCATGAAGGCGCTCACACCGGAGAGCCGCACGCTTGCGCAGGACGTGCTCGACTCTTTCGTCGGCAGCGTGGGCACCGCCAATCTCGGGCTGACGAAAAGCGCCGTCTACGTCGTTCGGATGGGTTCGATTCCGAGCATTCTCGTCGAGACGGCGTTTCTGTCGAACGCAAGCGACGCTTCGCTTTTGGCCGACCCCGGCGTGCGCGAGAAAATGGCGGTCGCCATCGAGCGCGGCATCGAAGCGTACAAGCCGCCGGGCTTCGCCGATCTCGCCGGGCACTGGGCTCGCGATGCCGTGCTCCGGCTCAAGGAACGCGGCATCGTGGAAGGCGTCGGGTCAAGCTTTCAGCCGGATCGGGCGATGACCAGGGCCGAGTTCGTGACGATGCTCGACCGCGCGTTTAAGCTGCCGGAGCCGTGCAAGGTCACGGCGAACGGCGGCGATGGTGCGGCAGTCGGCAGCCGGGAAGTGGTTAGCGGCGGTGGTGTGGCAGCTAGCGGCGGGACTGCGGGTAACGGCGGTGGCCTAGCTGCTATCGGCGGGACTGCAGGTAGCGGCGGTGGCGTAGCTGCTAGCGGCGGACTGCGGGTAGCGGCGGTGGTGCTGTAACCGGTGCGGTTTACGGTGGTGCTGTAACCGGTGCGGTTTACGGCGGCATGCAGCCGGCGAATGCCGCAGCAGGC
>NZ_JXAK01000012.1 GCF_000829455.1 Gordoniibacillus kamchatkensis | reverse complement strand
CAGTAATCTGCCGATACGTCCACTTCTCCTCCATATGAAGGCGAATAGCTTCTTTCTTCAATTCCTCTGGATACTTTTTAAACTTCTGACCCTTGACTGTCAATAAAAATGCACCCCTTAGAAATCATCGGATTAACCTAGGGGTTTTTCCAATGTCTATTCTAAGGGGTGCACTTCAGACTGGCAGGGTGCTTTGTTTTTCCGCACTATCGCAGTCAACCGGCTGCGTCAGGTTCGGTGACGACTTGCCAGCGGACGCCGAACCGGTCCGACAGGCGGCCGAACATCGTCCCCCAAAACATCCGTTCGAACGGCATCAGCACGCTGCCGCCGTCGGAGAGCGCTTCGAAGACGCGCCGCGCTTCGGCTTCCGTCTTGTATTCCAGCGTCAGATCGAGCCCGCTGCCGCGAACCGGCGCCCCCTTGACGGAGTCCGCCATGAACAGCGTCAAGTCGCCCGCCTTGAGCACGAGATGCATAACCCGATCGGCGATGGACGGATCGGCACCCGGCCCTTGGCCGAACGTCAGCACGTTCGCGATTTCGCCGTTCAGCGCCTTCGCATAAAATTCCCCTTGTTCCCGCACGTTCTCGCCGTAAATATACGGTATCAATCTTGCCATCGTCGTGATCTCCCCGTTATCCGCAGGCTATCGCCTAAAAGTTGTCTCCCTATTACAATAGCGCAAGGCGCATCGTCAAGCAAGTCAAGCGGAGCTGCGCGGCGAGAACGCCTCGTTGATGCCGGCAAGCACTCGGCAGGACTGCATCGGAATTCGTCGAATATAACTGGTAAAGGCTCAAACAGGCCGAGAAAGTATGGCTGCGCTGCGGACCTAAGAATGCGGATCTCCGGCTTCATTGAACCCGTGTTCCCAAATTTGAAATTATGGTGGAAACACGAGTTCAAAGGCTGATACTTACGAAGCGAGTTTTGCTGCGCAAAACTTGTAGCTCCTGGGCGCCCAAATTCCCTACCTCCGCCCCGCCTTTCTCGGGCAGTCTGTAAGCTACTTTGCGGTTCATTTGGCAGCTTTCTGCGGCGTTTCCGAACGCGCGCCTGATTTGGGTTTCGGCTGCGGCGGCACGACGAAAGCGGAGACCGGTTTGCGGCCGCCGCGCGACAATAAGGCGGACGACTGCAGGCGGAAGACGTTCGGTTGTACATGTGTTGCTTGTGCGAGCGTAGTCCGGACGGAAGAGCCTGCGCCGGCTGAAGCCGTTTTTTTCTTATACTCGATGCTGACCACTTTACCGACGACGCTGTCCGTTTCAATCGGACCGATGTACCGGCTGTCGTAGCTGTGTGCGTAGTTGTCGCCTAGCACGTATAGCTGCCTGGCTGACAGCTTCACCTCTTCAATGGACGACGTGTTGCCCGCGAGCGGCCAGTTGTCAGCCAGTTTGCCGTCCACGTACAGCTCGGAACGCTCGAAACGGATCGTTTCGCCGGGCAACCCGATGACGCGCTTGACGAAAATGCGCTCGTCCGGCGCGCGAAACACGATAATGTCGCCGCGCTCCGGCGCATGGCTGCGGTAATAGGCTCCGTCGACGGCGAGCTTGTCGCCGGAGGCGATCGTCGGGCTCATCGAATCCCCTTCCGTGATGTAAGGGATAAGGCTTTCGCCGGAAGACAGTTCCGCTTGCTCGGCTTGGCTGTAGACGGCGGGAAGGGGAGTGGAAGCGGCGGCAGCGTGATTCGGCTCGCCGCCGGCGAGCAGCATGGCAATAAGCAGCAACAGTTGCATCGATGCGATTCCTCCGTTCGCGCAGAATGCTCTCTATCGGTCTTGCAAACTCGTAACTAGATGATAGAGCATCGGGAGCGCAAAGGCTGTCTTCTTTTGTTTAGGGAAATATGTATGTTTGTGGAAGATGAGGAAGAACGTTATTTCGAGGAGGTTACCCGCGCATGGGTGCTAAAAAAATCGAACACGTCGGACTAATGGTCAACAATTTGGAAACGTCGATCGCCTTTTACGAACAGATCGCAGGCTTTAAGCTGCGCGCTATCGAGCCGCATACGAACGGGGTCATCCGGCTCGCGTTCCTGTCGCACCCGGAGGCGCCGGACACCGAGCTCGAGCTGATCGAAGGGTATAATAGCGGACTTCCCGCCGAAGGCAAAGTGCATCACGTCGCTTTTGCGACGGGCGATATCGAGCGGGAATGGGAGCGGCTGAAAGGGCTGAACGTCCCGTTCATCGATGCCGAAATTACGACGCTGCCCAGCGGCGCGCGCTATTTTTTCTTTTACGGCCCCGTCGGGGAGTGGCTGGAGTTTTTTGAGCCGCCGGCGGTGTAAACAAATCGTTCCTACTCGCGAGTAGCGCAGGCAACAAATGCAAAAGCTACACGTAACAGTGCGGATCCGCTCCGCGGCACTACTCGCGCATGGAGGAACCTATGATCAAGACGCAGGAATTGAAAACGCAAATTGAGGAATTGACGAAGCAGAACGATATGATGCTGATGCAGCTTGAGCAGATGAAGCAGATCATCTCCGGGGGGGCGTCCGGCCCATCGTCCGGCGATTCGAATCAGACCCAGCAAGGGGCTTCAGCCGCAGGGGGACAAGCGCAGGGCAATCAAGCCCAGCAAGCCCAAGGCGGCGCTAAGAGCCAATCCGGGGGTGGTGGCAATCAAGCTGCGAAGCTGGCGAACGAACTGCTGCAAATCAAAGGCATGGTTACCAAGCTTGAGGAGAAGACGTCGCAGTACGTATCGAGCCAATCGAGCGGCACTCTGACGGACAAAGACGTTGTCAACCTCGTTCTGGTGCTCATCAACGGGATGGTCGATTGGGCGAGCGATTTCGTTTCCAGCCAGGCCGCTTCGTCCGGACAGAAGCAATAACGCTCCCCACTTGCCTGAAAACGGGCCGCAGCTTGCGTCATCGCAGCTGCGGCCCGTTTTTGCCATAGTGCCGTGTTTATTCGCGGGAAATCGCGGGAAAGCTGATACGGACGAAGACTGCGCGGCACGGGTATACCCAGGTTCGGCTATGCCGCTGCAAGGGGAGCGTAGCTCAGGTGAAACTGCTCATCATCATTCCCGCTTATAACGAAGAGGACAGCATTGTCCGCGTCATAAGCAGCGTGAACGTCTGGCGGGAGGACGCCGATATCGTCGTCGTCAACGACGGCTCGACGGACCGTACCGGCGAGCGCGCGGAAGCGACAGGGAAAGCTGCGGTCATCCATATGCCGCTCAACGTCGGCATCGGCGGGGCCATGCAGACAGGCTACCGCTATGCGGCGCGCGGCGGATACGACGTTGCCGTTCAGCTGGACGGCGACGGTCAGCACGAGGCGCAGGAGCTGGACAAGCTGCTCGCCCCTTTGCTCGCCGGCGAAGCCGATTGTTGTATCGGATCGAGATTTTTGCACAAGACGGACTATCGCTCCAGCTGGTCGCGCCGGCTCGGAATCCGTTTCTTCTCGTGGATGGTGCATTGGATGACCGGAGCGAAGGCGACGGATCCGACATCCGGCTTCCGTGCCGTGAACCGTAAAGTCATTGAGCTGTTTGCGGCCGATTATCCGGAAGATTATCCGGAGGTGGAGGCGATCGTGCTGCTCAGGCAGCGCGGGTTTCGTCTGGCGGAAACGTCGGTGCGGATGCATGAGCGGCAAAGCGGCGAATCGTCGATTACACCGTTGAAATCTATGTATTATATGGCGAAAGTGTCGCTGGCGGTGCTTATGACCCGGCTGCGCGGCGAGGGAGGGGCGCTATGAACATCTATTTGCTGTCTGCGTTGTTTTGCCTGGTGTTTCTGTTCGCGACCGTCGAGCTCATTCGGCGCCGCAAGCTGCAGGAGCAGTACGCGCTGCTGTGGCTGCTGCTCGGCTTCGTGATGGCCGGCTTCAGCTTGTTTCCGCAGCTGCTGGAGCGCATTTCGCGCGCGGTACATATCGTTTATGCGCCGTCGCTGCTGTTTCTTATCGGCCTGCTATGTTCGCTTGTGCTGATTTTGCATTTGACGATCGTCATCTCCAGGCTGCACCGC
The DNA here is from genome assembly GCF_000829455.1 of Gordoniibacillus kamchatkensis. Lineage (GTDB taxonomy): Bacteria > Bacillota > Bacilli > Paenibacillales > NBRC-103111 > Gordoniibacillus > Gordoniibacillus kamchatkensis. The sequence goes on along the minus strand of NZ_JXAK01000012.1, from coordinate 127,852 downwards.
AGGGTGACGAGACTGATTCAGGAGCTGGCGCTTATGCAGGAGCGAGAGCGGAGAGGAGGCCGCGCATGACTTTCCTTGCCCGCCGATGGCCCACGATCGGGCTTACGGCCATACTGGCCGTCGGCTTGTATTTGCGGCTGCGTTACGTGCTTCATACGGAGTACGGCCCGCTGGAATGGGATCAACTGGAATATACGAAGCTGGCTGTTCAATTGCTCGAGCGCGGCATCTACGCGTACAGGGACACGTCGCCGAATACGCTCGTTACTCCCGGCTGGCCGCTGCTGCTCGCCGGCTTTTTGCGGCTGTTCGGCTACCAACCGCTCGAGCCGGCGCTCATGATCGTCCGCGTCTGCCTATGCTTTATTGCATTGGGCTCGCTTGTGTTTCTGTATTTAGCCGGCCGCCGCCTGTTCGGTCCGGCGACCGGCTTGCTCGCCGCCGGATTCGCTGCCGTCTATCCGTCCTACGTCTGGTCGGCGTCGCTTATTTTGACGGAGGTGCCGTTTCTCACTTGTTTCACCGCCTGGCTGTACGCCGGGGTGAGGCTCGTGCAGGACAATCGGCCGCGCGACCATGCGCTGGCCGGGCTGCTGGTCGCCTTGTGCACGCTCATCAGGCCGAATTCGCTGCCGCTGGCGATCGTCCCCTACGCGCTCCTGTGGATGGACAACAGGCGCGTCGAATGGCGCGGGGCTGCACTGGGCTTCGCCGCCTTTGCCCTGGCGATGCTGCATGGTGGGTGCGCAACTGGCTGACGTTCCACGAAATTATTCTCGTCGCCAAAGGCGAGGCCGGCAATCCGTTTCTGGGTGGTACGGATCCGTATTTCCGCGGCACGATCGATTGGAGCAAAATCGACGAGAAGCGGCAATTCGCCGAAGGGGTGCGCCGCATCCGGCAAGGGCTGCACGACGACCCGAAGCTGTGGCTCAGCTGGCTGACCGTCGGCAAGTTCGTCACGTTCTTTAAGACGATGTGGGTCGGATTGTATCCGCACTCAGTGCCGGTCTGGTATTACGAGCTGCTCGTCAAGCTGCACCGCTTTTTTGTCTGGGTCGGCTGGCTGGCGGCGCTGGCGCTCGCGCCGTGGAGCCGTCCTGTTCGCTTCCTGGGGTTGACGCTGCTCGTGTTCGTCGCCGTGCATATGGCGTTTATTCCGGTGGACCGGTACGCCTACGGCATGCTGCCGATGCTTATGCTGACGACCGCCCATTGTATAACGGGCGGTGCATCGCTCTTATGGGCCGCCTGCCTGCAGGCGGGGCGGCGTGTGCTGGCGCGCAGGTAGGCGCGCGCCGCGCGGACGGCACGGCGGCGGGCTATTGCTTCCCGGCCGCCTCCCGTCCAAACATGTGATTCGCGCAATATTCGATAATGTCGCTTCGCCGCACAATGCCGATGAACCGGTCGTAATCGTCGACGACGGGTACGAAGTTTTGCACTTTGGCCAGCTCGATCAAGTCGTCCATCTGCGCATGGATGTGCACCGGCTTGTTTTTCATGCGCAGCGGCACTTCCTCGAGCAGATGGCGGTGGGCGTTATCGAACGACACGCCTTCCGCATTTTTGAAATACCAAAGCAGGTCGCCTTCCGTCACGGTTCCGACATAGCGGCCGTCGTCAGTCAGCATCGGCACGGCCGTATAACGGTGGTATTCCATTTTCTCCAGCGTTTGGCGCAACGTGGAATGAATCGTAACGGCGATCACGTCTTGCTTCGGCAATAAAAAAAAGGCAACATTCATGGAACCGGCTCCTTCAATACGCAAAATCCCCCCGCTAGCTATTGTAGCAAAAAGAGGCGGCCAGCTAAAGCGGCGAACAAGCCCAATTTTGTTAGCGCTTACAAATGAAGCGGGAAAAGACGCGGTGGACAAAGCGGCCGCATGCGGGTAAGATCAGAAGGATAGCGATTTGAAGCAAGGGGTGGGACGGCAATGCCAATCATTCATGTGCGCACCGAAGACGAGCTGGCCGAGTGCTTTTCGATCCGCAAGGAAGTGTTTGTCGCCGAGCAGGGCGTTTCCGTAGAGGAAGAAATCGACGAATTCGACGCTTCGCCCGATGCGTGCCGCCATTTCCTGCTATTACAGGACGGCGCTGCGCTGGCGACGGCGCGCTGGCGCCCGTACGACGGCAAGACGGCGAAGCTGCAGCGTGTGGCCGTGCGCCGGCAGCACCGCGGCCAGGGACTTGGGCGCGAGCTGATTCTCCATATGGAAAACGACGCCAAAGCTCTCGGTTACGAAGCGACGATACTGGACGGCCAGTGCCAGGCGGAATCGTTTTACCGCAAGCTCGGATACGAGGTCATCTCCGACAAGCCGTTTTACGACGCCGGCATTCTCCACGTGCGCATGAAAAAGAAGCTGCAGCCTTGATCGCAGGGCTGCAGCTTCTTTTTTTGCCGTACGCTTGTCCATGGCCGGTGTCGTCCGCAACTATTCAATCGTTTGCGTGCCTCGCATCTGACAGCGGAAACGTAAGCACGAACTTGGTACCCTTGCCGACGATGCTCTCGACCTCGAGCGTGCCGTTATGATCCTGCACGATTTTGTGCGAGATCGACAAGCCGAGGCCGGTGCCGTAGTCCTTCGTCGTGTAGAACGGATGGAAAATGGCGCCCAGACGGTCCGGCGGAATGCCGACGCCCGTATCCTCCACTTCGACGACCGCCGTGCGCCCTGAACGGCGCAGCCGGATATACAGCGTTCCGCCGTCGGGCATCGCTTCGTATGCGTTCTTCACCAAGTTAAGCAGCAGCTGCACGATTTTGTCCGGATCCATCCAGAGCATGACCGGCTCGTCCGGATGCTCGTAGATGAGCCGCTGGCCAAGCCGCGACACTTCCGTATCGGTCAGGGCGATGACCCGCTGAATGCAGCTTTGCAGCGACTGCTCGCGGTAATCGGTGCCGCTTGGGCGGGAAAATTGCAGAAACTCTGCCGTCAGCTCGCTCATGCGGCCGATTTCGTCCATAATGAGTCCGTACCATGGCTCGATGTTGTAACCGCTTGAACGGGACATTTGCAAAAATCCTTTGACCGCAGTGAGCGGATTGCGAATTTCGTGCGCCATGCCGGACGCCAGCTCGCCGACGACGCGCATTTTCTCGGAGCGCAGCATATGCTCTTCCTTTTGCAGCCACAGCTCTCGCTTTTTCATATACAGCCGGTTTTCCGCTTCCAGCAAGAGCATTTCCCTGCTTTCGGCATCGTCGGGAAACCGGGCCATCGCGTACGTCATGCGGATCCCGGTCAGCTTCGGCAGCTCGGAGCCGAGCAGCAGCTCGACGTGCTCGGCCGTGCGCCGAACGTCGCCGTAAGGCAGCGCGAGCGCGAACTCGTCGCCTCCGTAACGGGCGACCAGCAGCGCATCGGGAAACGAGATGCCGAGCAGCTCGGCAATTTGCTTTAGGATCAGGTTGCCCGTTTGATACCCTTTGGCGACGTTCATCGCTTTCAGGTCGGCGCAGTCCACAAGCACGAGCAGCAGCGGCGTGCCTTCGCTGACCAGCTTCTCGAGACTGCGGTGCGTTTCTTCGTAATTCAGCAAACCGGTCAGCGCATCGCGAGTGGCGAACATCGAACTCTCTGCCTGCAAGCGGGCCGCCTCCTTCATTCGGCTGACGAGGTACTCGATCACGCACGCGCCAATCGCGAAAAAAAGCACGATCAAAAGTGCCGCGATCCAGCGGTGGGACGGCGGAAAGTGCCAAAGCTCGGGTAAGTCGGTCAGCAGAAAGGCTGCGGTGTAGCCGATCGTCCGGATACGTGCCGGCCGAGGAGTTCGGCTTGCGTAATAATCTCTGCCGAGCACCAGCATGTAGAGCAGCAAGCACAAACAATCGCTGGCGAACCATTGAAAAACGACGAGCGCACCGGCGCGCGCGGCATCGATGGCGCGGCTGCTGGTGTCAATGAGCGTAAGCGCCGCCAAAAGAGCGAATGAGAGGAGGATGGGCATGAGCGATGACCGGCCGAACTGTATGATGTTCGTAAAGGCGATAAATGCGGCGTAACTGGCGATAATCCATTTGTAGACCATCAATGTACACTCTCCGACTTGAGCGACCTATTGACTCCCTTCAGTTCCACGACTGTTTACTTTCTCTATTCATATCGAAATCCCTGCCAGAATATTGAAGGGATATGCCGAATGTTGTAAAAATAATGATAAAAACCGTTTCGATGAATTCTCGAAGATGAACGGCCGCGTTCCGCGGAAGTTTTATCGGCGTTCAGAATGCTTTTCATTTCACATTAACGCTTTAATGAACTGAAACATTTTGAGGCGGTAATAAAAATCCCCGGCGCTGCCTGAACGTCAGGACTAACGCGCGGGGACGCTTCGCCGGATCAGCTGCTTAGAACACCGGCAAGTTATCGAGATTGTTGGAAGGGTCGCCGTCTGCGTTCGAGCGCAGATGCGGCTCGCCATCGCGGCCCGTGAATACGTTCAGGCCGGCGATTTGCCGGTCGCGAACCATTTGCTGCGCTGTTTTGTAATCGACGACCTGACCGTTTGACAGCTTCAGCTCTACGATATCGCCATCTCCGTTTTTGCGCACCGCCACTACTTCGCTCCGCTGCTGTTCGACCATGATGATGCTTCCTCCTCATGTTGCGGAATGCGGGCACGAAGCCCGAAAGTAGTATGCCCCCGTTTCCGGATCACAATGCATCAGTACGTACATGCGGTGCGCCGGACAATGTCATCTTGCCGACCGGAACCGGCAAATCCGCCTCGTCCCCTCGGTGCATCTGGGTGATGAGCTCCTGCAGCCCGTCCTGTGAAGCCAGTAAGTTTAAACTCGCTTGAGCGAGTGATATAATGATGAGGATGAAGCGGCATCCGCTTAGTCAGGCCAAGCAAGTGGAGGGAACGTCATGCCTTTATCGATCAATTCCGGACTGCATATCCTTTCGTTCGTGGTGACGCTTGCAGCGGCGTTAGCCGTAATTTTCATCCGAATGCGCGCGGCGCGGAAGCCGGCCAGCATCATGAAAATCGTCATGCCTCCGATCGGAATGAGCACCGGCTTTCTAATGTTTCTGTATCCGCCGATGCGCATTCCGTTTACGTGGGCGCTTATTGCTTTCGCTATCGGCGCAGTGGCGTTTTCGTACCCGCTCATGCTGACGACCAAGTTTCAGGTGCAAGGCCGCCGCATATACGCCCGCCGTTCGAAGGCGTTCATTTTTATTTTGCTCGCCCTGCTCGTCATTCGTATCGCCGCACACAGTTATATTGAAGCATTCATTACGATTTACCAGACGGGGGCGGTCTTTTTCATTCTCGCTCGCTGTCATGTTGCCTTGGCGCGTTTATATGTACATTCAGTACCGCAGGCTGATCCGGACGATCGAGTGAACACGGCGGAGCATGCTTGCTTCAGTCTGCCCGGGAAAGGCGGAGCGGAGGATGAGAATGCGGGGCAGAGAGCGAAGCGTGCGACTTTGAACTCGTGTTCCAACTGTACGTTTTATTCACAGGGAAGACGGTTTCAAGGAAGCCGGAGACCCGCATTTCCAATCCGCAGCGCAGCCATACTTTCTCGTGCAGCCTGCGCTTACTTCCCCTTAAAGAGAGAGTGCCAAAAAACATGATTGTATGGGTGCTAGCCGCCATTCTCATTATCGCATTGCTGGTAATTGTCGTATTTGCCGTGATGGTCGGCTGGAAGCTGACGCATCCGCTGCGCAAGCCGGTATCGAATACCCCGCGCAATTACGGGCTTGCGTACCGCCCCATTCGCTTTAAGAGCCGGGGAGAGGACGAGACGCTGGACGGCTGGCACATTCCGGCCGTCGGCCTTACGGAGCCGCGTGCGACGATCGTGTTTTCGCACGGTTACGCCGGCAACCGGCTCGAGGAAGGGCTGCCGGCTTTGGCGTTGGCGCGGTCGCTTGCCGAAGCGGGCTACGAAGTTGTTATGTACGACTTCCGCAATTGCGGCCATTCGACCGGAACGCTCACCTCCGTCGGGTACTTCGAGCAGCTGGACGTGCTCGGCGCCGTCGATTGGGCGCGATCGCAAGGCGCGAAGCGGATCGTGCTGCTCGGATTCTCGATGGGAGCGACGTCGTCGCTGCTCGCCGCCGCCAGAGACAGCGGCGTGTGCGCCGTCATCGCCGACAGCCCGTTTTCGCACTTGACGCGCTATTTGCGCCGCAATTTGCCGGTGTGGACGAAGCTGCCGAACTTTCCGTTTACGCCGCTCATTTTGACGATTTTGCCGCCGCTGACGGGGACGCGCACGGATGAGGTCGACGCTGAGTCAGCGGTGGAGCGCATTTATCCGCGCCCGATTTTGTTCGTGCACAGCTCCGGCGACGGAGCGATTCCGGCGTCGCACAGCGCCGAGCTGGCAGCCCGCCATCCGGACCGGTTCGAGCTGTGGCTGACGGACGACGGCACGCATGTCGGCTCTTACCGCGCCGATCCGGCAGCATATACGGAGCGCGTGCTGGCGTTCCTCGAACGGCTTTCCGCCGAAAAATTTTTGTGAAAGAGCGGCTTGTTCCCGCGCAACTATCCCCATCGTACGGAGTATAAACTAGCATAAGTATCCACACGATGGAGGTTCTGTTTTTCATGAAAGCTCAACGTTTACTAACCTTGATGATCGCCATATTCCTGTTGAGCACAGGGGTTGTGACGGGCGCCTCGCTTTGGGGCGATTACGACGCTTCGCCAGAGCGAAAGTGTACGTGAACGATGCGGAGCAGTCGTTCTCGGACGGGGACGTGCCGGCATTCATCACGCACGGGACGACGGTGCTGCCGCTCAGGACGCTGGCCGACTCGCTGCAGGCGCTTGTACGGTGGGACAACAAAAACATGACGGTTTCCCTTTATAAGCCGAATGTACATATGTTCGTCGTCAAGGATTTGATCAAACAGGACGGCGGATACACGATGAAGTATCCGTTCGGAGGCGTGACCCGCGGCGACAAGCTCGATTTCGTCGTGTTTGCGCAGATCGACAATTTGAAGACAAACGTCAGCTCCTTCAAAATTTCCATCAAAACGCCAAGCGGGAACGACGCCGTAGATCCGATCGAACAGCCCGTCACGCAATCGAGACGAAAGCATTTGGCTGCCGTGGCAATTTAGCGGCGTGAAGTTTTCCGAATACGGCAAATATACGGTGCAGTTTTCCATGAAGCTGGACGGCGAGTACAAAGTCGTCTCCGAGAAAGAAATCAAATCCGAATAACGGCATTGCGGGCGGGGCGTCCTCGGGGCGCCCCGCCCTTCGTTGACCTGCCCATGCCCGGCGTGGTACGATGAACAAGCACGATGAGTAAATTGATGGAAATGAGGTACCAAGGTGAGCGACCATAACCACGTTCACGGTCCGGATTGCGACCACGAACATGAAGAAGAAGTGTTTCTCGTTACGGACGAAGACGGCGTCGAGCATGAAATGGTGATCGTCTATACGTTCGAATCGCAGAACAAAGCGTATGCCGTGCTGTTGGACCGCAACGAGCCGGAAGCCGACGGCGTCATTTTCCGCATTGAAGAAGAGAACGACGACGCCTTCCTGGTCGGTATCGAGGACGAAGAAGAGTGGAACCGCGTAGCGCAAATTTATAACGAGATCGTCGCCCAGGAAGACGAGGACTAAGCGATTCAGGGGCTTACAGGGCATCGCCAAAAAAACCTTCCGCGCAATGAAAGCGCCGGAAGGTTTTTTGGCTGCATCCGAGATAATAGAGCTGCGCATATACTCGGCTGACTGTGCTGCCAGGCGTTAAGCTGGAGGTATAGCGGCGAGCAATGTGCCGGGCGTCTCACAGCCAGCTTAACGCCGGTAAACGCGCACGTCCAATGGACGCGTAAGCGGTTTGTCCTTGCATGACCGCTTTTATTTGCGGGGATTGAAGTACATGACGCGTCCGTTGAACAAATGCAGCTCGGCTTTCCAAAGCCGGGCTAAATGTTTGCACAGCTCGTTGCCCTTCGCTTTGTCGCCGTGCGTCGCGTCTTCCGGCAGCGTCACCTGCACGTAGCAGAGAGGCTCGCCGTCCCCGGCTTGCTCTTCTTTGCCGACGCCGAGCAGCAAGTAGCGGTAAAGGGCGGTTTTGCCTTTCAGGTAAAACCATTTGCCTTCGCCTTCCGGCTTCGATTCGATCGTATACGGAAAGCCCGCTTCGTCGTATTCCCAGCCGAGCTGAGAGCCGGTTTTGGCCAGCTGGTCTTTGTATTCCAGCAACTGCTGCTTCAGCTCGTCGATCGTGAGGGTAGCGACGGCGGAGCCGGGGACGAATTTGATGTATGCGCTCTGACTCATATGGATCGGTGCACCTGCCCTGTATGGATGCTATGAAACCACTTTCATGTGTACTATCGTATCAGAAAATGGCTTTCTCTTCCACAATGACCTTTACGTTCTGAATCGAGCGGTCTTCCGGCCCTTTTACCGGCAGACCGACCTCGACGTGGTCGACAATGTAGTCGATGAGCGATTGCGTGATCACTTCGCCCGGCAGCAGGATCGGGATGCCGGGCGGGTAGACGTAGATAAACTCGGCGATGATGCGGCCGGCCGATTCCTTGAACGGAACCGACTCCGTGTCGCCGTAGAACGCATCGCGCGGCCAGAGCGACAGCTGCGGAATTTCCGGAATGTCGATAACGAGCTCGTTCGCTTTGTTGCCGCGGTGCTCGTCCGCAAGACAGCGCAGCGCCTCGAGCAGCGTGTCGACGTTGGCGCGCGTATCACCGGGTGTGACCAGGCACAAAATGTTATACATATCGCTCAGCTCGACTTCGATGTTGTAGCGGTCGCGCAGCCAGTTTTCCACATCGTAGCCGGTCAAACCGAGGTGGCGGACGTGGATGCACACCTTGGTCGGATCGAAATCGTACGTCGCTTCGGTGCCGAGAATGTCATCGCCGAAGCAGTACAAGCCGGGGATGCGGTTAATTTCGGCGCGGGCGTACTGAGCAAGCTCGATCGCCTTCGCCGCGATGTCGTGGCCGTGCAGGGCGAGGTGGCGCCGCGCCGTGTCAAGCGAGGCGAGCAAGACGTAAGACGTCGACGTCGTCGTCAGCATTGACATGATCGTCTGGATCCGTTTCGTATTCACGCGCGGCCCCTGTACGTTCAGCACCGAGCTTTGCGTCATCGAGCCGCCGAGCTTATGCACGCTGGTAGCCGCCATGTCGGCCCCGGCTTGCATGGCGGACAGCGGCAGCTTGTCATGAAAATGGATAAGGACGCCGTGCGCTTCGTCGACGAGCACCGGAATGTCGTAGCTGTGCACAAGCTCGACGATCTCTTTCAAGTTCGCGCACACGCCGAAATACGTCGGGTTGATGACGAGCACCGCTTTGGCGTCGGGATGTTTCTCGAGCGCGCGCCGCACGGACCGGGTCGTCACGCCGTGATCGATGCCGAGCCGCTCGTCGCGAACCGGGGATAGAAACACGGGACGAGCCCCGGCGAAAATGATCGCCGCCATGATGGATTTATGAATGTTGCGGGGAACGATAATTTTATCCCCTTCGCCGACGACGGTCAGGATCATGGTCAGGATGGCGCCGCTTGTCCCCTGCACGGAGAAAAACGTGTGCTCCGCGCCGAACGCCTCGGCGGCCAGCTTTTGCGCTTCCTCGATCACATGGGTAGGCTGATGCAAGTCGTCAAGAGGGGCGATATTGATCAAGTCGATGGAAAGGGCGTTATCGCCGATGAACGACCGGAACTCCGGATCCATGCCGACACCTTTCTTATGACCGGGAATGTGAAACTGAATTGGATTCCGTTCGGCGTGTTTCCTTAAAGCCGTAAATAGGGGAGTCCGTTGTTGATCCATGGCAAATATCCCATCCTTTCTGCTCCGAAAGCTTGCGAGCGTGCGGCCGCAGCTTTGGCAGCGTGCCGCAAACAAAAAGAGTATAGCAGAATCCGCCGCAGGTGCAAGTGGTATTCCTGTGAACTTTTCAGAATGCCCGAGAAAGCATGGCTGCACTGCGGATTGGGGAATGCGCTCTCCGGCATCGCCCACACTCGTGTTCCCTCGAACATTTCAACATAGCGGGAGCGCGGATCAAAGGCGCACGCTGCACTCTCCAACTCACATTCCCTTCCCCTGCTTCGCCTTTCTCGGGCAGTCTGAAAGTTCTTCAACATAGTTTGCGGCTCGCCCGTGGAAAATAACAATACGGCTTCGGAGAGAGGAGAAAGAAAATGGCATTGCTCGCTGGCAAAGGTAAGGGCAACGTATTCACGCCGTTCGTTTTGAAGCTGCTGTTCATTATGTTCGTGGTGGAATTCGTCAAAGGCGCGCTCTTGCTCACGATTCTCCCGGTGTACATGGCCGCTGTGCTCGGGGCAAGCGCCTATGTGATCGGCTGGACGCTGGCGGTCCAATACATCGGCGACAACGCGCTGCGCACCCCCGTCGGTTGGATTATCGACAAAATCGGATACCGCGCCAGCATGGTGAGCGGCGTGCTGGTCACGTTCTGGCGATCGTCCTGATCTCCGTAACGGCCCACTTTACATGGACGATCGTAGCTTGCGCCGCGCTCGGGATCGGAACTGCGCCGCTGTGGCCGTGCGTCATTACCGGTACGACCGAGGTCGCCGGCGACGAAGCGAAGGGGACGATCATGAGCGTCGTCCATATGGCTTGGTTGTCCGGCACCGGACTCGGTCCGGTCGCGATCAACTTCGTTATCCGCGATTCGAACTACGGCCCGGCGTTTCGGCTGCTGCTCGGCTGCATGACTGCTGTCGTGCTTGTGTCGCTGCTGCTGCCAAAACGCGGGCATGGCCCGGCGAACAAAGGGGCCCCGGCCGAAAACGCCGCGCTTGCCGGCAAAACGCGGCCGTCGCACAAGTCGGAGCGCCCGTTGCTGGAACGGGCCGGAAACTATATGCGTGAGGTGCGGCGCTCGCTGAACGTATCGCCGCTGCTGTTCCCGGCGATGTTTTTGCAGACGTTCGCCCTCGGCATCCTCAGCCCGATATTGACGTTGTACGCGCGTCAGGAATTGGCGCTTACGCCGCGCCAGTACAGCCTGTTTTTAGTAGCGGGCGGAGCGGTGACGGTACTGCTGCTCATCCCGGTAGGGAAACTCGTCGACCGGATCGGGACCAAGCTGTTTTTGACGGTCGGCTTCGCTCTCGGCGCCGCGACCGTGGCGGCCTTCACCTATACCAAATCGTTATACGTCGTCTATGGGTTCGTCACCGCGGTCGGCATTGCCTACGCTCTCATCATCCCCGCCTGGAACGCCCTAATTGCCGCCGCCATCCCGAAGGAGAAGCGGGGAGCGGTATGGGGATTTTTCCTCACGATCGAAGGCCTCGGCACCGTTATCGGCCCGATCGTCTCCGGCAAGCTTTGGGACGTATATGGCCCGCATGTGCCTTTCCTGACGAGCGGCGCAGTGCTTGCGCTGCTGTGCGTGCTGCAGCTGCTGCTGGAACAGAACAAGGCCAGGGCGCTCGCGGCATGAAGCCCGGTCTTCGTCCACTGCAAAAAAGCTGTCCGAACCGGGCCAAGCCAGGTTCGGACAGCTTTTTTCACTGCATCAAATCCTTGACATCATTTTTCGGCTGCGGCCGGGTGCTTGCGGTCGATCCAGCGCTCCAATTGCGGCGTCATCTGCTCTTTCAGCCTGGCGACCAACTCATCGCGGCTCATTCCTTTGGCAGCGGCGATCTCGGCGAGCGACTTGCCGGCTTTAAGCTGGGACCGCAGCTCATCCTTGCCGACACCGAGCACGGCGGCGAGCTGCTCATAGTTCGGCTTCCAGCCATGGCTTTTGCGGAACGTACCGTGATGGAGGAGCCCTTTTTCCTTGACCATGTAGTCGAGATGCTCCCCCATGCGCTGCTTCATCAGCGCCGCGCGGGCGGCATCGAGCTTGCCGGTTTTGACGGCGTCGTCGATCCGGGCTTCACGCAGCCGCAGCAGCCTGGCTGTCAAATCTTGCGCGCTCATGCCCCGCTCCTGCGCCACATCGGCGATCGATTTGCCCGCTTTAAGCTGCTCGGTCAATGCGTTGGCATCCATGCCCAAGAGCGAAGCTGCCTCGCTTACAATCGGGGGAGCTTCCTCGTCCGGCCGTTTCGTACCGGCTTCGCTGCGGCTTTCCTTGCCCGGGGCGCCGTATGCCGTTGCGACCGCGTCCGCCAGTGCCCCGCCGATTTGCCACGGCGCCGCTGCCGCCGAAGCTGTTCGGCCGCAGCCTATATACATGCCGCCGAGCGCGCAGCCAAACGCCAATGTCGCAACGGCGATGCGTTGTGCGTTAGTGCGATTCATATTTGCTTCCCACCTTGTCAGACCAATTTTTCACATTACGCGATATAGTCTGTGCAAGGTTGGCGAATATTACCCTCGGGCCAGCCGGTAGATCGGCGCCAGCGCGCTGAATGTGGTTTTGGCAAGCGCCAGAAAAGCTTTGCCGTCGCCTGCGGTCGGGTCGTCCGAGGCGATAACCCGGCCGATCAGCAGCTCCGCTTTTTTGACGTCGCGAAACCGTTCCACCGCGGCGATCCATCCGTCCCGTCCGAGCTCTTCGGCGCGAACGGCATCTTTGCGCATATGGTCGAAAGACAGCGCAAAGCCGTTCCGGACGGCGGCAAGCACATCATCGGTGCGGGCGAGAAGTCGTTCCGCGATCCGCTTCTTGTCCGGAAGCTCGTAGATGAACGCGAGCCAAACAAAGACGCGATCGTCGAACAGTCCGATCTGGAAATGCGGATGCTGCTTATACCCCCGTTTATCGTGGGCGAAAGCCATCCACGTATCGACAGGCGCATTGACTTTGCGCCGCGCGTGTCTGGCGATATGAAGAAATTGCTCGCTGCCGGTCAGCAGCGACAGCTCGTCCTGCAGCTCGGCGGCAAGCGCGCGGAATTTGGGCTGGATGCGGGTGCGGATCGCTTCCATACGCGGTTCGAGTCCGTCGATGCGGAACGTCTCGAAATCGGTGGCGGCAAAACCGGCGAACGGCGCCTCTGCCAGGGCGGTCGATGCTTGTACCATAGATCGTTCCTCTTTTCGTTAAATGATGTCACCGCCCATCATACCAAATCCGCCGCAAAAAAGCTCCTGCCGATAAACCCGGCAAGAGCTTGCCCAAAGCTGTTATCGCGCATCGGAGCGATTTCGTCCGAACAGGCCGGCAAGTCCGACAAGGCCGAGCAGGCCGAGCCAGCCCCAATCCGTAGCGCCGTCGCCAGCGGCATTGGCGCGATAGCTTGTCGAGGTATAGTTGCCGCTCGTTCTCGTAATCATATTGCTGCCGTCGGGATTGTAATTATAAGAGCTGTAAGGATATTTGGCTGCGCCGCCGGTCGTGTTGTACGTAGCCCCGCTTACCGGACCGCCATATCCGTAGGTAAGGCCGGTGGCTGTGGAGTTCGGGCCGTTCGCACCATAAATCGTCCCGCCGGTGGGGCCGCGACCGTAGTCGTATTCGGGCTTATGCCAACCGCAGAACCGACACCGGACATGGCCCGCGACACTCCCGTGCCTACCGCGCCGAGCGTGCCGGATGCCACGTTGCCAACAGCGTTCACGGTACCGGATGCGACATTGCCCACGGCGTTGGCGGTGTTCGCGGCTACATTGCCAACGGCATTGGCAGTACCTGAAGTAACGTTGCCCACAGCGTTGGCAGTTCCTGAAGCGACGTTGCCTACGGCGTTAGCGGTATTCGCAGCAACGTTGCCTACGGCGCCGGCAGTATTCGAAGCGGCATTGCCCGCAGCGTTAGCGGTATTTGCAACCGCGTTGGCGGCGACGCTTTTTACCGCTGTGTTGGCGCGGTTAGCGGGAGAGTCCGGGGAACTGGTAGCGCCCGTAGAAAATTCGCTGGAACCGATAGAGGATGCGTTGGAATAGTTGGAGTAACCCGAAATTCCGATCGTACCCGGCCCGAAGCTCGTGCTGCGCGTGCCGGGCAGCGAATGTCCGACGACGACCGAATGGCTCGTACCGACCGTACCGGCGGCAGTGCCGGCCGGCGCCGCTGTGCTGCCGCCCGTTTCCGCGAAGGCGGGGACGGCCAGCGCGGCGGACATGACCAGCGTGGATAGTCCGGCTGCAACCTTTTTCATTGTCGTATGACTCATCCTCTCCAATTGAATTTGGAAGGCGAAGTTCGCCTTGCCGTTAGCTTTCCCCGTGCGCCAGCCTCTATCAGCGCGTAATGTTGGCATCGGCGGAATGTTATTGGGCTTGCGCGGCCGGCTCTTTTACTTCATCGGTGAGTACAAGCCGCGCCTATGCTTGGGCTGATTCCGCTGCTACGTGTTAAGCGGGAGGGCGTACCCGCGAGCAATGCAGCGGCGTCTCACGGCCGGCTAAACGCCGATACGCGCGAGCGTCTCAAAAAGGACAGTGCAAACCGTTTATTCTTGGTTGTGCAAACGGCAAAGAAGTTGTACACTTTACAGTTAAGAGTGTTTTCGAATTTATTCTTGTTATCGCATCGTCAGACTTAAGGAGGGTATTTCAATGGAAAAATCACGTATGCGCAGCGATATGATCAAGAAAGGCTTCGACCGCGCCCCGCACCGCAGCTTGCTGCGCGCCGCCGGCATTAAGGACGAGGATTTCAATAAGCCGTTTATTGCCGTGTGCAACTCGTACGTCGACATTATCCCCGGCCACGTCCATTTGCAGGAATTCGGCAAGCTCGTGAAAGAAGCGATTCGCGAAGCGGGCGGCGTGCCTTTCGAATTCAATACGATCGGGGTCGACGACGGCATCGCCATGGGCCATATCGGCATGCGCTACTCGCTCCCGAGCCGCGAAATCATCGCCGATTCCGTCGAGACGATGGTAAACGCGCACTGGTTCGACGGCATGGTTTGCATCCCGAACTGCGACAAAATTACGCCGGGAATGATGATGGGCGCACTTCGCGTCAACATCCCGACGATCTTCGTCAGCGGCGGCCCGATGAAGGCGGGGAAAGACAGCCAAGGCGCTCGATCTCGCTGTCGTCCGTATTTGAAGGCGTCGGCGCCTTTCAAGCCGGCAAAATCGACGAAAAAGGCTTGCTTGAGCTTGAACAGTACGGCTGCCCGACATGCGGCTCGTGCTCCGGCATGTTCACAGCCAACTCGATGAACTGTTTGGCCGAGGGACTCGGCCTCGCTCTGCCGGGCAACGGTACCATTCTCGCCATTTGGGAAGAGCGCAAAGAGTTCGTCCGCCAGTCGGCGCGCCAACTCATGGAGCTCATCAAGCGGGACATCAAGCCGCGGGATATCGTCACCATCGAAGCGATCGACAACGCCTTCGCACTGGACATGGCTATGGGCGGCTCCACCAACACGGTGCTGCATACGCTTGCGCTTGCCCATGAAGCAGGCATCGACTACCCGATCGAGCGCATCAACGAAGTGGCGAAGCGCGTTCCGCATTTGGCCAAAATCGCACCGGCTTCGGAATATCACATTGAGGACGTCCATCACGCCGGAGGCGTCAGCGCGATCCTGAACGAGCTGTTCAAGAAGCCAGGCGCCCTGGACGGCGACCGCATTACGGTAACCGGCAAGACGCTGCGCGAAAACGTCGCAGGGCACGAGATCAAAAACACCGAAGTAATCCATCCGCTCTCGAACCCGCACAGCGAGCAGGGCGGCCTGGCGGTGCTGTTCGGCAATTTGGCGCCAAAGGGCAGCATCATCAAAGTGGCCGGCGTCGACAAGTCGGTAGGGAGCCGCTTTACCGGCCAAGCGATTTGTTTCGACTCTCAGGAAGATGCGCTGTCCGGTATCGCCGGCGGCAAGGTTAACGAAGGCCACGTCGTCGTCATCCGCTACGAAGGGCCGAAAGGGGGCCCCGGCATGCCGGAGATGCTCGCGCCGACGTCGCAAATCGTCGGCATGGGGCTTGGCGCCAAGGTGGCGCTCATTACCGACGGCCGTTTCTCGGGAGCGTCCCGCGGCATTTCCATCGGCCACGTCTCGCCGGAGGCGGCGGAAGGCGGCCCGATCGCCTTCATCGAAGACGGGGACACGATCGAGATCGATCTCGTGGAACGCACGATCAACCTGAAAGTCGACGAAAGCGTGCTGGCGGCGCGCAAAGCGAACTGGAAAGGCTTCGAGCCGAAAATTACGTCCGGCTATTTGGCCCGATACTCGAAGCTTGTCACTAACGCCTCTTCCGGCGGCGTGCTGAAAATATAATAGCGTAATAAGGATCCCTTCTGCCGCGCATAATACGATCAATTACGTAGTTGCTGCGGCAGGAGGGATTTACTATGTGGAGGAAGTTGTTTTGGAAAGCGCTGTGGAACGGGATCGTCACCGTTCCTTTGCTTCTCTGGTTCAGTCCGGAGACGTCGGTGACGGGAGCGCTGGTGGCGTCGCTCGCGCTAACGGTAGTCTCTTACATCGTTGGCGACCAGATGATATTGCGCTCGACGAATAACGTCATCGCCACCGTTTGCGACGCCCTGCTTGCCTTTTTCTTCGTTTGGGTGACGGCTTATTATGCGAAGTGGACGCTTTCGTTCACGGAGCTTTGCGTCATCGGCATCGGGGCGGGCGTCGTCGAATATTTCTACCATCGGTATTTGGCGTCGGAGCGAGCTGCGCATTAACTTCGCAAAACGACTTCCACACGAGCCGGGCTTCCTCGCACGCGATGAAGCCCGGCTTTTTGCTCTCAGGCTGATTCCGCTGCGTGAAACGCGCTCGCCCTATCGGACGGTGTAAGCCGTTTCCTCTTGCAGCTGCGGCAGGGAAATTGTTCCTTCATGTCGAATATGAACGAAAACGCCAACATGAAGGAGACGAACGAGAATATGCAACGTAAAAAATGGACGAAGGCGTTCGGGCTCACGGCCGCTTTCGGATTCGTATTCGCGTCGGGCGTTTATGCGCAGGACGCTATCCAGAAAGTGGAAGCGTACTTGCGGCCCGACTATCAAATCGTTCTCAACGGCAAGCCGGTCAATCTCCAGCATTCGACGCTTATTTACGACGGCAGCAGCTACTTGCCGCTGAAGGAGATCGGAACGCTGTTCGGCGCGACGGTCAACTGGAGGGGCGAGACGAATACGATTTACATCAACAGCCGCTTGAGTGACTTGCAGCCGGAGACGAGCGACAACGTGCAATATCCGGAAGTAACGATGATGGGCGCGTACGGCATGGTACTCGACTATTTGGGCGCCAAGACGTGGGTGCTGCAAATGTACGCGGGCAGCAGCGAGAAATATTACCGCCTTGACGATGTGAAACGAATGGGCGTGATGACGGACGGGCTAAGCAAAGTGCGCGACAAATATACGGGATGGCTCTTCGTCAGCGAAAAAGAGCTGAAGAAGACGTGGAAAGCGACCCCCAAAACGTCGTACGACCCGAGCTGGACGCATCCGTACATGTCGACGGAGTCCGATCCGAACAAGCTGGACGCGATGGAGAAGTACGTCAAGCTATGGAGCAATTTTCAAATCGGCAACCAGTATTACAGCGTCAGTCCGATCGTTATCGATCCGCTTCCGGACAAGACGGACGAATACCGCATGCTGGCTTCAGTAAACGGACATTATTATTTCTTTGAATTGAAGCTGACCAAATCTTCGCTGTTTGAAGACGACTACCTCGTGAGTACGGCAAACACCTACAATTTGGAAACCGGCAAGCAGGAGGATCCTTACTCGCCGCCGCGCTAGGGCGAAGCTGACAGGCTGCCCGGCAAAGGCGGAGCGGAGGACGGGAATGTAGGCCTTGAAGCGTAGCGTGCGCTTTTCTCGGACAGCCTGAAGCTTGCTAGCGATAATTTCCATTTGCCTTCAAAAAAGGCTATAATAGAATGCGAGAGCTGCCCATCGGTAAGCGGCTTACATTTCGGAAGGGAGTGCGTCCATATGTACGACGTAGCCATCATCGGCGCCGGCACAGCAGGTGCCAGCGCTGCCTTGTTCGCGGCAAAAGCGGGAAAGAAGACGGTCGTGATCGACAGCGACCAGAGCATGACGAAGCGCGCCTGGATTGAAAATCATTACGGAGTGGAGAAAATTTCCGGTCCCGATCTGATCGACATCGGCAAAAAGCAGGCGGCGAATTTCGGAGCGGAGCTTGTAGCGGGTAAAGTAACGGACGTGGCCAAAGCGGACGGAGGCTTCCGCGTCTCCACCGAGGACGGCCGTACGTTCGAAGCCGCTCACGTCATTTTGGCGACCGGGGCGCTTACCGCCCTTGCCGAGAGCATCGGCGTAGGCGTGAAGCCGGGCACCGAGCCGCGCATCAAAACGGTGGTCGAAGTCGACGCGCAAGGCCGCACAAACGTGCCCGGCATTTGGGCTGCAGGCACGGTGGCCGGTGTGAGCGTACATACGATCGTCACTGCCGGCGACGGCGCGAAAGTCGCGATCAACGTTATCAGCGAGCTGAACGGCGAACGGTACGTTGACCACGACGTGCTGAAGGCGTAACCAAGCTGAACCGAATGCTGCAAAATGCCTCTGCCGCAGCGCTTCGTGCGCGCCGGCAGGGGCATTATTTTCGCTGCCTTTGGTCTCCACGCCGCCGGAAAAAATATGTCAATAATCCAAGTTGCTAAAACATATAAATCATAATAAGATGAAAGTAAAGAGGATAAGTTGTCTGAACATTCGGTCAAATAATGGAGGGGATGGCCGTGGGGAAAAGTTACGAGGTGGAATACTGCAACTTAGAGCTGCGATTCGATCGCCGGCTAATCCGCAATTTGATCAAAGCGCTTATTCAAGAAGGCTATTCGCTCTATTGGAACGAGTCGGGGGAGCAGTTCGTCATCTCGATACGGAGCGGGCGGAAGCTGATCAAGCTGAGATTCGAACGGATCGGCGAGAAGTATAAAATCGTCGGCAACTACTCGTTCCGCGACGAGAAGCTGGCCGAAATGATGGAGAAGCTGATCGGCGACACGCGCGGCCACGCCATCGTGAAGCGGTTCCGCGACCGGCAAATCCTCATTGAAAATATAATGTTCGGTGAAATCATCCGGATGGTGGAAATTTCCGGCATCGAGCATAAGGTGTTGTTTCAGCGCGAGCCTGTTGTCACCGTCGAAGAGATGATCCAGGCGTTCCGTTCGAAGCGGCCTGAAGAGCGCATCCCCGTGCTTAGGCTGGAGCTCGATTACGAGCTGGCGACGCTGCACGAAGCTCTGCAGCGGGGCGATGCGGCAGCGGCGGAGGAAAGCAAGACGAAGCTCCAGGCTTTACGGCAAGAGATGCTGCAATTGGAGGTGTAACGTTGGAAAGATATCGCTGACCGGGACGGCAACGAAGCCGTCCTTTTTGTATGGGACGGATTGTTCACGTGTGCAAAGTGTGGTACGATGAACGTATATTCCACGGCGCTGAGCTATGTCCGAGGTGAGTCATGAGCGTTACAATCAAAGATATTGCGAAACTGGCCGGGGTGTCCCATACGACCGTGTCGCGCGCCATGAACGATAGCCCGCTCATCAACGATGAGACGAAGCTGCGCATCCGCGCGCTCGCCGAACAGCTCGGCTATACGCCGAACCTGTATGCGAAAAGCCTCGTTTCCGACCGTTCCCACCATGTCGGCCTGTTTTTCACAACGCTGTACACCGGGACGTCGGCGGGCTTTTTCCACGATGCGGTACGGGGCGTAAGCGAAGTGCTGCGCAGCGGCTATCAGCTCGTGGTAAAGGGCATCGACGATTGCCGGGCTGGCGGCTTTCACACGATTACGAGCAAAAGCTTCGACGGCATCATCGCCGTCAGCCAGTCCGAGGAAGACGACGATTTTCTCGCTTCCGTGCGGGAGAAAGGCATTCCGCTCGTCGTGCTGAACCGGCAGCTGGAGGAAGGGCAATGCCTCAACATCGTGTCCGACGAGGCGGAAGGCGTGCGCCAGGCGGTGGGCTATTTGCTGAAGCTCGGGCACGAGAACGTGGCTATGATCGCCGGCAAGCCGGGTTTCAAATCGGCTGTCGTGCGCCGCAGCGGCTACGAAGAGGCGCTCGCCGCAGCCGGCATCGACGTGCGCCGCGACTACGTGGCGGCCGGCGAATATACGGTGGAGAGCGGGCTGGCCGCAATGCGGCGGCTGCTAAGGCTGCGCGAGCGGCCGACGGCGGTGTTTTGCGCGAACGACCAAATGGCGCTCGGCGCCATGAAGGCGATCGCCGAGGCGGGGCTTCGCGCCCCTGAGGACATCGCGGTCGCCGGCTTCGACGACGACGTCTTTGCCGCTTACGTGACCCCGGCGCTGACGACCGTACGGCGCCCGATCGCGGAGATGAGCCGCATGGCGGCGCAGCGGCTGCTTCAGGAAATCGAGCAAGGGCGGCCTGCGCCGGAAACGGTATACGTTCGCACCGAGCTCGTCGTCAGGGAGTCGGCGGCACCGCCGCAGAAGCCCGGAATGTGATATGATGGGATACGACCGAGCAATAGGAGGCTAAAGCAGATGAGCGTATTGAGGCAATTGTTGGATCCGATTCCGCTGCCGCAAATGGTGCGCATCCGGCAGTCGTTCGATGCCGCCGAACTGGCTGAGCCGGAGGCGGAGCTGCGCAAGGAGCTGGCGAGGCCGGGCGGCATCGACCGCATCAAAGAGGGCCAGAGGGTGGCAATCGCCGTCGGCAGCAGGGGCATCGCGAACATCGACAAATTCACGAAGGTGACGGTCGAAGCCGTGAAGTCAGCCGGCGCGCACCCGTTCATCGTTCCGTGCATGGGCAGCCACGGCGGCGCGACGGCGGAAGGGCAAGCCGACGTTTTGAAGCATTTGGGGATAACGGAAGCGTCGGCGGGAGCGCCGATCCGCTCCTCGATGGAGGTCGTTCAAATCGACGAGCTGCCGAACGGACTGCCCGTTTATGTGGATAAAATCGCAGCCGAAGAAGCGGACGCCATCATTGTCATTAACCGTGTGAAGCCGCACACGGCGTTCCGCGGCCGGATCGAGAGCGGCATCATGAAGATGATCGCGATCGGTCTCGGCAAGCAGAAGGGTGCGGAGGCGTGCCATCAGCTCGGGTTCAAATACATGGCCGAGAACGTGCCGGAAATGGCCAACCGGATGCTGCGCAAGCTGCCGATCGTGTTCGGCATCGCGCTTGTCGAGAATGCGTACGACCGGACGTGCCGCATCGAGGTGCTGCCGGCGGAACAAATCGAGGCGCGGGAGGAGCAGCTTTTGATCGAAGCGAAGGCGCGGCTGCCGAAGCTGCTGTTCGATCAAATCGACGTACTTGTTATCGATTACATTGGGAAAAATATTAGCGGCGACGGCATGGATCCGAACGTCACGGGCCGTTACCCGACTCCTTACGCCTCCGGGGGGCCGGACGTATCGAAAATGGTCGTGCTGGACTTGACGCCGGAGACGAAGGGCAACGCTAACGGAGTCGGCACCGCCGATTTCACGACGCAGAAGCTTGCGGACAAGACGGACTGGCCGGCGACGTACGCCAACGGCCTTACATCGACGGTTTGCGCCCCGACAAAGCAGGCGACGACGCTGGAGAACGATTTATATGCGATAAAAGCAGCGGTCAAAACATGCAATATTTTGGATTATACCAAATGCCGGCTCGTGCGCATTCGGGATACGCTGCATCTCGGGGAGATCGAAATTTCCGTCAATATGCTTGAAGAAGCGCGCCGCAATCCTGATATTGAAATTTTAAGCGAAACGCCGTACGACTGGACGTTCGACGAGAAAGGGAATTTGCCGAAATGAACGAATCAAAGCTTGTGCTTGCCGTCGATATCGGCACTACCAGCACGAAGACACTTGCCGTAAGCCGAGACGGGCGCATCGTCGCCTCGCATTCGATCGAATACCCGCTTTACGCTCCAACCGCCGACAGGGCCGAACAAGATCCGGAGCAGCTGTTTGCTGCTGTCGTGGACGGCATTCGCTCGGTCCTCGGCAAGGCGGGCATCGGGGCCAGAGACGTACTTTGCGTATCGTTCAGCGCGGCGATGCACAGCCTGATCGCGGTCGACGCCGAGCTGAAGCCGCTGACGCCTTGCATCACGTGGGCCGATAACCGCAGCGCCGCTTACGTGGACGTGCTGAAGCGGGATTACGACGGGCACGGCATCTATTTGCGCACAGGGACGCCGCTCCATCCGATGTCGCCGCTGTTCAAGCTGATGTGGCTGCGCGATAACGAGCCGGACATTTTTGCGCGCACGGACAAGTTTCTCGGCATCAAGGAATACGTATTCGCGCACTGCTTCGGGCGCTGCGTCATCGACCATTCGATTGCGTCTGCGACCGGCATGTTCAATTTGCGCAACCTCGATTGGGACGAAGGCGCCTTGCGCGCGGCCGGCATCGACGCTTCCCGCCTGCCGGAGCCGGTGCCGACGACGTACCGGCTCACGGGGCTGCGGCCCGAGCTGGCTGCGCACATGGGGCTTGATGCCGACACGCCGTTCGTCGTCGGCGCTTCCGACGGCGTGCTCGCCAATCTCGGCGTCGGGGCGCACGAGCCCGGCGTTTACGCCGTCACGATCGGCACGAGCGGAGCCGTGCGCGGCGTCGTCCGTGAGCCGCAAACCGACGCCGCAGGCCGCCTGTTCTGCTATGCGCTGCAAGAAGGCTATTGGGTCGTCGGCGGCCCGATCAACAACGGCGGCATCATGTTCCGCTGGGCACGCGACGAGCTCGCTACGCTGGAAGCGGAGGAGGGACGGCGGCGCGGCATGGATCCGTACGACTATTTGACGGAGCTCGCCGCCGAAGTGCCGCCGGGCTCCGAGGGCCTTTTGTTCCTCGCGCTCATGGCCGGAGAGCGGGCCCCGTACTGGAACCCGAACGCGCGCGGCGTTTTCTTCGGCCTGTCGCTGCAGCACGGCAAAAAGCATATGCTGCGCGCAGTGCTGGAAGGCATTATGTACCGCATCCATTCCGTGGCCGAGGCGCTTGCGGACAACGGCGGTCCGGCGCGCGAAATCCGCGCTTCCGGCGGCTTTGCCCGCTCGCCGTTCCTGCTGCAAATGCTGTCCGACGTGCTTGGCACGCCCGTGACCGTACTGGCCACCGTCGAGGCGTCCGGCCTTGGCGCGGCGATGCTCGGTCTGCTTGCTATGGGTGAAGTCGGCCGTCTGAGCGAGCTGGAAGCGTGGATCACGACCGGGCACCGCTTCGAGCCGAACGCGGCGAAGCATGCCATCTACGAACAATTGACAGCCATTTACGGGAAAGTATATCATCAGTTAGAAGCGTCCTTCGCCGACATCGCCGCGTTCCAGCAAAGCAAGCGAAGCGTTGACCCGGCAAACGCGCCCGCAGCTGATGATAAGCGCCCGACCATCACTTCTACATGGGAGGAACTTATCATGAATTTATTCGATTTGTCCGGCAAAACCGCCGTCGTCATCGGCGGCAACTCGACGCTCGGCGGCACGATGGCGGTAGCGCTCGGCGGCCACGGGGCGAAAGTGGCCGTCGTCGGCCGCAATGAGGAGAAATCGCTCGCCGTGCAGCAGCGCATCGAGGAAGCCGGCGGCGAAGCCAAATGCTTCCAAGCCGACGCGACGAACGAATACGACTTGAAGCGCGTCCTGGTCGATGTGCTGACGTGGACGGGAAGCGTCGACATTTTGATGAACTGCCCTGGCAAAAACAGCACGACGCCCTTCTTCGAGATCACGATGGAAGAATGGGATTCGATCATGGACGTAAACTTGAAAAGCGTCGTATTAGCGTGTCAAATTTTTGGCAAACATATGGTCGAAGCGGGTCGCGGCGGCTCCATCATCAACATTTCGTCGGTATCGTCGGATCCGCCGCTGTCGAAGGTGTTCACCTACTCCGCGTCGAAAGCCGGCGTCAACAACGTCACGCAATTTTTGGCGCGCGAGTTCGCCCCGAGCCGGGTGCGCGTCAACGCCATTATCCCGGGCTTTTTCCCGGCTGAGCAGAACCGCAAAATTTTATCTCCCGAACGGACCGAGTCGATTATGCGCCACACCCCGATGGGGCGTTTCGGCAATGCCGAAGAGCTGCAGGGAGCGGCTGTTTTCCTCGCATCCGAACAGGCTTCCAGCTTTGTTACCGGCGCTATCCTGCGTGTTGACGGAGGATTCGGCGCCATGACCATATAACCTAAGCAGAAAGGAAGTATCCGCACATGTCCAAGCAACAAATCGGCGTCATCGGCCTGGCGGTCATGGGCAAAAACCTTGCCCTCAATATCGAAAGCAGAGGCTTCACCGTTTCGGTGTACAACCGTTCGCCGGAGAAGACGAAGGAGCTGATTGCCGAAGCACCGGGCAAAAAGCTCGTCGGTACATATAGCATCGAAGAATTCGTCGCCTCGCTCGAGACGCCGCGCCGCATTCTCATTATGGTGAAAGCGGGCGGTCCGACCGACGATACGATCAAGCAGCTCGTGCCGCATCTCGACAAGGGCGACATTTTGATCGACGGCGGCAACTCGTACTTCCCCGACACGCAGCGGCGTACGAAGGAGCTGGAGGCGCAAGGCATCCGGTTTATCGGCACAGGCGTGTCCGGCGGCGAAGAAGGCGCGCTGAAAGGCCCGTCCATTATGCCAGGCGGCCAAAAGAGCGCGTACGAGCTGGTGGAGCCGATTTTAACGGCCATTTCCGCCAAGGTGAACGGCGAGCCGTGCTGTACATACATCGGTCCGGACGGCGCCGGCCATTATGTGAAAATGGTGCACAACGGCATCGAGTACGGCGACATGCAGCTCATTTGCGAAGCTTATCAGCTGCTGAAAGACGTGACCCAGGCGGATACGAAGGAGCTGCACGACATTTTTGCGGAATGGAACCGCGGCGAGCTGGACAGCTACCTGATCGAAATTACGACCGACATTTTCACGAAAACGGATCCCGACACCGGCAAGCCGATGGTCGACGTCATTCTCGATGCGGCCGGCCAGAAGGGCACCGGCAAATGGACGAGCCAAAGCGCGCTCGACCTCGGCGTGCCGCTGTCGATCATTACGGAATCGGTATTCTCGCGCTTCCTGTCGGCGATGAAAGAAGAGCGGGTCGCCGCCAGCAAAGTGCTGAAGGGACCCGCTGCCAAACCGTATGACGGAGACCGCAAGGCGTTCATCGAGGCGGTGCGCAAAGCGCTGTACGCCAGCAAAATTTGCTCCTACGCGCAAGGCTTCGCGCAAATGAGAGCGGCGTCCGAAGAATACGGCTGGGATCTTCAGTATGGGGAAATCGCCAAAATTTTCCGCGGCGGCTGCATTATCCGCGCCCGTTTCCTGCAAAACATTACGGATGCCTACAAGCGCAATCCGGAGCTGAAAAACTTGCTGCTGGACGACTATTTCCGCGGCGTCGTGGAATCGTACCAGGATGCTTGGCGCGAAGTCGTAGCCGTAGCCGTTTCGCGCGGCATACCCGCTCCGGCGTTTGCTTCGGCGCTCGCTTACTTCGACAGCTACCGCACGGAACGGCTGCCGGCGAATTTGCTGCAGGCGCAGCGCGATTACTTCGGGGCGCACACGTTCCAGCGCGTCGATAAAGAAGGCACTTTCCACTTTCAGTGGATGGACAGTTAAAAGTAAAGGCTAAAGCCGCGCTTTGCGCACCGCCGACGGCGGCAAGTCGATAACGGCTTCGGCGGCTTCCAGCAGCCAGCTGCGGAGCCGGCCTTCTTCCTGATCAAACACATGCCGGCGGTGCACGAGCATCATCGCCACCTCGGCGAAATAATGATAGCTTCTTAGCAAACGTGGTTGGGGAAGATCCAGCAGAGCCGGATCTTCTTCAGCCACCTTTTTCTTGATTAGGTCGAGCAGCCATACGACGTCTTCCTTGCAAAGCGGATAATCCGGCCTGAACAGTTGCTCCAGCTTGTGCATGGTTTGCTGCGGAACGGGTACGGGGGTAGCCAATTCGTCATCTCTCCTTCGTTAATATCCACCTATCATCCATCCTTGCTGTTCGGTTTGGAAATTATTCACATCATCTTATGTTTTTTATGACGGCGGTATTCATCAAGGACAGGCTTATGCTATGATTTGATTTGACAAGTTACGCCAAGAGGACGGCGGGAGAGCCGTTGGAAAAAGGAGAATGTCCGCTTTGACGAAAAACAATATCGTGCTCGTCGGCTTTATGGGAACGGGCAAATCGACGGTCGGCGCTTTGACGGCCGAACGGCTCGGCTGGACGTTCGCCGATACGGATCGGTGGATTGAGGAGAAGACCGGAAAGACGATTCCGGAAATTTTTGCCGAACAGGGCGAGGCGGCGTTTCGGGAGTACGAAAGCGAAGCGTTGCACGAGCTGCTTGGCGGCAAGCACATGGTGCTGGCCACCGGGGGCGGCGCCGTGCTGGCGGGAGCGAACCGCGCCTGCATGTTGGCGGGCGGGCTCGTCGTTGCGCTGACGGCGCCGATGGCGACGATTATTGAGCGCGTCCGCGGCGACAGCAACCGGCCGTTGCTGCAGGGCGACGCCAGCGAACGGGTGCGGACGCTGCTGGAGAAGCGGCGCGGGGCGTACGATTTCGCGCATATGACGATCGATACGGCCGATCTGGAGCCGGCTGCCGTAGCGGCCCGCATCGTGGCAGCCCTTCAGGCCGGCAGTCTGTAAGCCGCGTCGGTTACAGCTGATCCCAGGCCAGCATGCCGCCTGTCATATTGCGCAACCCCGGAATGTTCAGGGACGAGAGATATTGATAGGCCCGCTGGCTGCGGTTGCCGCTGCGGCAGACGAGGATAATTTCGCCGCTGCGGGCAATTTCGCCGTGGCGCTCCGGCAGCTCCCCGAGCGGAATGTTGACCGCGCCGGGAATGCGGCCCTGGAGGACTTCCTCCGGCTCGCGGACGTCGATAATGTTCAGCTTCTCGCCGGCGCCGAGGCGCCGCTTCACTTCTTCCGGCGAAATCGTTTCAAGATCGTTCATGGTGGGAACCGCCTTTCACAGTATCGTTTTGAGGATGATCGCACTTCTATCGCACATCGTACCCGAGAAGGCGGCAAGAAGCAAGCGGCCTAGAGCCGAAGGGGAAGGAGAGCAAAAGGGTGGAGCACAAACAGGACAAGGACACAGCGGCGAAGGATAGCGTCCTGTACGTACAGGAAGCTGTAACCGGCAGCCGCGGCGCTGCGCAGCGCGAAGTCGCTAAGCCGAACTCTGCCCGGCTGGTGCAGGGCGGCGGCATCGCGGGCTTACTGTTGCAGGCGCCGGGATGGGCAGCGGGGGCGCCGCATGAAAAGATCTGCAATCGATATGCTCATCGTCGGTGCCGGCGGCATTGTCGGCGCTTTAGCCCGGTACGGGCTGTCGCTTGTCTTCAATCCCGCCGATCCGGCCGCTTTTCCGTGGGGAACGCTGGCTTGCAACTTGGCCGGCAGCTTTGCGCTCGGCTCGCTTGCGTCGGCTGCGGAAGGGCGTTTGCCGGATTGGCTGAAGCTGGGCCTGTCGACAGGAGTTATAGGCTCTTTTACGACGTTCTCGACGTTAAGCGTCGAGCTTCTCCATTTACTTCAGCACGGCCGTTTGGCTGCCGCTCTGGGGTATGGGCTCGCCAGCGCCGCAGGCGGTCTGCTGTCGGTCCGCGCGGGAATGGCCTTAACCGAACGGCGGCGGTATTTTGCCGTAAAAGGGGGACGTCCGTGAGCGGCGCGGTTTGTTTGCTGCTGGTAGCTGCTGGCGGGTTCGCCGGAGCGATCGTCCGCTACCGGTTGTCGCAGGCGATTGCCAAGAGGTTTCCATCCCCGCTTCCATATGGTACACTGACGATAAATGCGACCGGTTCGCTGCTGCTCGGCATTATAGCCGGGGGCCATGCGCCGCAGTGGCTCGCGCTGCTGCTCGGCACCGGCTTTATGGGCGCCTATACGACGTTCTCGACGTTCAAGCTGGAGAGCGTGCGGCTGGGACGGCAGCGGACATGGGGTTATTTTGCGCTTTATATGGTTTCCAGCTACGGGCTCGGCCTTATTGCGGCCGCGTTCGGCTTGTACATATTTTAGGAGGTTGCTATCATCGTGCGTGCAATAGTCCGTCCGACACCGAACTTGCAGGGCGACATTCAAGCCCTGTCCTCGAAAAATTATACGACCCGCTATTTGCTTATCGGCGCGCTGGCCGACGGGACAAGCACTGTCTATTATCCGGCTCACAGCGAAGACAGCGATGCGATGAGGCGCTGCATTCGCGATCTCGGCGCCGTAATCGATGAAGACGACGAGAAAATGACGATTCAAGGCTTCGGGCGCCACCCGCGGCATGTCCACGAGCTGAACGTCGGCAACGCCGGGGCGGTGCTGCGCTTTCTGATGTCGGTCGCGGCGTTTTGTCCGGAGCTGACGTTCGTCAATGCGTATCCGGATTCGCTCGGCAAACGTCCGCACGACGACCTGATCGCCGCCCTCGAGCAAATGAACGTCCGGGTCGAGCACCGCGCCGGCAAGCTGCCGATCACGATTTACGGCGGCGCTCCGAAAGGCGGGCGAATCGAAGTGTCCGGCAGCGTCTCTTCCCAATTCTTGAGCTCGCTTCTGTTCATGACGCCGCTGCTCGATGAAGACAGCGAAATCGTAGTGCTGCACGATCTCAAATCGAAAGTGATCGTCGGGCAAACGCTTGAAGTCATCGAACAGGCCGGCGTGAAGATCGAGGCGGCTGCAGATTTGATGCATTTCCGCGTGCCCGGCAAGCAGCGGTACGAAGCGAAAAAATATGTCGTGCAGGGAGATTACCCCGGCTCGGCAGCAATATTGGCCGCCGCAGCCGTCACGAATTCGGACGTCAAAGTGCGCCGCCTCGAGGAAACGAGCCGCCAGGGCGAACGGGCCGTCGTCGATGTGCTGAAAGCGATGGGCGTGGGTTTGACGCATCAGGGCGGCGTCGTGCACGTGCTAGGCAACGGGCGGCTGAAGGCGGGCGAATTCGACGGCGACCATTTCACCGATGCGGTGCTGGCGATGGTGGCAGCGGCCGTGTTCGCCGAAGGCACATCCCGGTTTTACAACGTCGAGAACTTGCGCTACAAAGAGTGCGACCGCATCACCGATTTTTTGCACGAACTGCGCAAAGCCGGCGCCGATGTCGAGGAGCGGCAAAGCGAAATTATCGTCCACGGTCGTCCGGAAGGCGTCGAAGGCGGGGTCGAGATCGATTCCCACATCGATCATCGCGTCATTATGGCGCTCGCCGTTGTCGGGCTGCGTTCGAAGCAAGGGCTCACGATTCGCGACGCGCACCATGTGGCCAAGTCGTATCCGAACTACTTCGATCATCTCCGCGCGCTCGGAGCTCATGTGGAGCTCGAGCGCGACTAAACGACGGCGCAACGTACATAGTTTAAGCGGGTGAGCGGGCATGCTGATTTTATGGAAAGGGATGAAGGTGACGTTCGCGTTCCTCTCGTTGGCGGCTTTGACGCTGACGAGCGGACTTTTCACCGTGCTGCTTTACGACCGTTTTACGGGCAGCGGCCGCACCGAGTCTGTCGTGGCGACAGCCCTGGCCGCTTCGCCGCCAGCCGCCGCCACGCGGCCGATACCGGCGCAAGC
Organism: Gordoniibacillus kamchatkensis; assembly: GCF_000829455.1. Classification (GTDB taxonomy): domain Bacteria; phylum Bacillota; class Bacilli; order Paenibacillales; family NBRC-103111; genus Gordoniibacillus; species Gordoniibacillus kamchatkensis. Next base: position 98,354 of record NZ_JXAK01000012.1, on the reverse strand, counting down.
GGCCGCGCCGCCGCCGGAGCAGCCGAAACCGTCCGCGAAGCTCGACGCCCCCGTCATCAAGCAGTACCCGGAGCTTCCTTCCGGCTGCGAGGTGACGAGTCTGGCGATGCTGCTCCAATATGCCGGCATTAGCAAGACGAAGCTGGAGCTGGCGGACGAGATGAAGAAGGACGAGACGCCGATCCGCTTTGACGGCAAAGGCGGCATCGCTTATTGGGGCAATCCGCATACCGGATTTGTCGGCGACGTCACAGGCAAATCGCGCGGCTTCGGCATTTATCACGAGGCGCTGCTGCCGCTCTTGCAGACGTATATTCCCGGCGCCGTCGACCTTACCGGCAAGCCGTTCGAGCTATTGCAAAAGCAAGTGGAGCAAGGCTTCCCGGTAATCGTATGGAACACGATCGACTATGCGATGCCGGCGAAATGGGTGGAATGGGATTCCCCCGCCGGGCGGGTGAAGACGACGTTCGCGGAGCACGCCGTCCTGCTTGTCGGCTACGACGAGCAGAACGTGTACGTCAACGATCCGATTTTGGGCGAGAAAGGCACCGCCATTGACAAAGCCCAATTTCTTGCAACATGGGAAGCGATGGGCAAGCAGGCGCTCTCGTATCACAAATAAAGGAGGCAGTCGAAGATGGCTTTCGAGAATCCTAGCCGCGAACGCATCAAACAAATATTGGAAGGGGCGGGCAATATCGCCGTCGTCGGCTTGTCCGACAATCCGGAGCGGACGTCGCACATGGTCGCGCAAGCGATGCAGCAGCGCGGCTACCGGATCATTCCGGTCAACCCGAACGCGGACACGATCCTCGGCGAGAAAAGCTACGCTTCTATATCCGACATTCCGGAGCCGGTCGACATCGTCAACGTGTTTCGCCGCAGCGAGCATACGCCCGAAGTGGCGGAAGAAGCGGTGCGCATCGGTGCAAGGTGCTGTGGCTGCAGCTCGGCATTGCGAACGACGATGCTGCGGAAATTGCTCGCTCCGGCGGGCTGGAGGTCATTATGGACCGCTGCATCAAAGTTGAGGACGCCGTTACCCGTCCGAATCGAGGCTGACCGTATCTGCAAGCTCTCGCAATACGGTAGCATCGGCACCCAAAATCGCCCATCATCTTGCTTTTTCGGCATGATGATGGGCGATTTTTTTTCTTATTTTTCATATGATTCAGGCTCATAAAAATCGAAAAGCGGTTCACAATAATAAAGGCTTCAGGAAGATACGGAAAAGGTTACCTTCGTGAAGACCCAATCTACCCATGATCAGAAGGGAGCTTATCCATGTACAGTCAGCAATTCCAAAGCAACGTTGGTTCCCAGTATCAAGGAATCCAGCGGCAGTACCAACCGGTCGGTGCCGTGCAATCGTTCTATGGGGCAAACCAAAGCCAGCAGCAGCAGTACGGCAATTACCCTTCCGCGGAGACGTACCACACCGCAAACTACCGCGGCAATCAAATGGGCCATGACGCTTCTCTGCGCGGCGACTCGTTTTCTCCGGCGCAACATCAAGGATTCGGCGCTCAAGGCCTGAGCCAAGCGAACTACGGCAGCCCCTCTTTCGGCATTCGCGGCAACCAGCAAGCTTGGTCCGGCCACAACAACGTTTCCAGCCAATTCGGCTTCGGCAATCCGTACGGAAGCTTCCAGGCGCAAGGCGCTACAGCTTCGTACGGCGGCCAAACTTCCTTCGGCCAAGGCGGCTATGCCCAAAACGCCAATCCGTCGGCGGAATCTTACCACACCGCGAACTACCGCGGCAATCAAATGGGCCATGACGCCAGCCTGCGCGGCGATTCCTTCTCTCCGGCGCAGCATCAGCAAGGCAGCTTTGGCATGCAGCAATCCGGCTTCGGCCAAGGAGCGCACTACGGCAGCGCCTCTTACGGCATTCGCGGCAACGAGCAAGCTTGGTCCGGCCACAACAACGTTAGCCAGCAGTTTGGCTACAACAATCCGTTCTAACATCGGTCCTAACCGAGGGCTGCCGCACAGGCAGCCTTTTTCCTTTTTCTTTTTGACAAAATGCTCCTCAGCTTATACCATCGTAAGTAACGGAGGAGGCCTGTTTATTTTGAACTGGATGGGGAATCTACAGCAGCTCGGGCGCTCTTTGATGATCCCGACGATTGCGCTGCCGGTGGCCGCCATCTTGCTAAGTCTCGGCGATTTGCCGTGGCAGGCGATACACGCCGGTCCGTTCGGCGATGTGCTGCAGCTGGCGGGCATGAGCATTTTCAATTACTTGCCCGTCATCTTTGCCGTCGGCGTCGCGCTCGGCATGTCGGACAACGCCGGCATCTCCGCCATGTCGGCGCTGATCGGCTATGTGCTGTTTACCGGCATCACTCAGCACCATCTCGGCACATCGTTTCAGCTCGGCGTATCCGGGGGCATTTTGATCGGACTCATTGCTGCATTTTTATATTCGCGGCTGAAAGAAGTGCAGCTTCCCGAATATATTCAATTTTTCGGCGGACCGCGCATCGTTCCGCTTTGCATGGGCGTCGCCGCGATCGGCGTTTCGTATATGTTTGTGCTGCTCGGACCGGCGCTGCAGTCGGCGATGTATGCCATCAGCACATTTTTGCTCGGACTTGGCGGCTTCGGCGCGATCATTTACGGGATTTTGTACCGCTTGCTCGTCCCGACAGGCCTGCATCATATTTTAAACAATTTTTTCTGGTTCCAGCTCGGCGCATACCGGGCGCCGGACGGGCGCATGGCGTTCGGCGATTTGCCGCGCTTCTTCGCGGGCGACCCTACGGCCGGCATCTATATGGCCGGCTTATATCCGATCATGATGTTCGCGCTGCCGGCCATCGCGTTTGCGATTATCCAGGAGGCGCGGGAAGATTTGAAGCCCAGCATCAGGGCTACGTTTTTGACGGCAGCGCTCGCTTCGTTTTTGACGGGCGTGTCGGAGCCGATCGAGTTCGCGTTTTTGTTCGTTGCGCCTTATTTGTTCGTTATACACGCGCTGCTGTCGGGACTCGCGATGGGGATTGCGTATTGGCTCGACATCCATCACGGCTTTTCCTATTCGGCCGGCTTTATCGACTATGTCATCAACGAGCATTTGGCCCATAACGGCTTGCTCTTGCTGCCGATCGGCCTTATGTTCGGATTGTTGTACTACGGGCTGTTCCGCTGGGCGATCCGCCGTTTCCGCATACCGACGCCGGGCCGCGAGGAAGGATCGCCGCTGGAAGAATGGGCCGGCGACATTCCGTACCGGGCTCCGCTCATTTTACAGGCGCTCGGCGGCAAAAATAACGTGAAAAAAGTCGAGGCCTGCATTACAAGGCTGCGCCTGACGCTGCTGAACGATCGCCTTATGGACATTACGGCTTTGCGCCACCTTGGCGCAGCCGGCGTCATCCGGCTCGGCGGCGGCAACGTGCAGGTCGTGTTCGGCACGTATTCGGAGCTGATCCGCGAGGAAATGATGAAGGCGCTCGTCAAGGACGTGACGCATGTCGCTTTCAGCTCGCCGGTGCAAGGCCGCATGATTCCGATCGAGGAAGTGCCGGACCAGATTTTCGCCAAAAAGATCGTCGGCGGAGGCGTCGCGTTTTACCCGGAACGCGGCGAAATCGTGGCCCCGGTGGCGGGACGGATTATGCACGTCTATCCGACGCACCATGCGCTCGGCATCGAAACCGAGCAAGGCCTCGAGGTGCTGCTGCATGTCGGCATCGACACGTCGCAGCTGCCGGGCAAGCCGTTCACCGCCGTCGTGAAGGAGGGCGACTGGGTCGAACCCGGCCAGCTGCTGATCCGTTTCAACTATGCGAAAGTGAAAAAGCATGCCGCTTCGCTGGCGACGCCGATGGTTATTACGAACTCGGCCAAAGTGCGATCCTGGAGCTATGCGCCGTTCAAAGCGGTGAAACGGGGCCAGGCGTCCGTCATGTCGGTAGTGCTCAAACCAGAAGAAGCGGCGAGGGGGAAAACGCGTGATTAGAGGAATAGGGGCGTCTCCCGGAATTGCGATCGGCAAAGCGTTCGTCGTCCCGGCGTGGGAATGGGATTTCCCCGACAAGGCGATTGACGTCACCGATCTCGCTTACGAGTTCGAACGGTTATACGAGGGAATCCGCTACTCCAAAAGCGAGCTGGAAAGCATCAAGCAGGAATTCAAGGAAGCGGTCGGGCAGGAAGAGTCGGCGATTTTCGACGCGCATTTGGCGATTCTCGAAGACCCCGTTTTCATGAATGAAATTCAAGGCATTATCGAGCATCAATACAAAGCGGCGGAAGTGGCGGTCAAGGAAGTGATCGATAAATTCGTCGGGATGTTCGATCTGATCGACGACGATTACATGAAAGACCGCGCGGCGGACATCCGCGACGTCGGCAACCGGCTGCTGAAGCATTTGCTGGGCGATATGGAGGAGGAGGCGACGCCGCCGGCGGACCATCCGTACATTCTCGTGGCCAAGGAGCTTTCGCCGTCGCAGCTGGCGCAGCTTGATCCGTCGCGCGTGCTGGGCATGGCTACAATGGTCGGCGGCAAAACGTCGCATACCGCCATAATGGCCCGGGCGATGTCGCTGCCGCTCGTGCTCGGACTTGAAGGCAAGCTGCTGAAGCCTATACAGACGGGCGACCTGCTTATTGTGGACGGCATGGAAGGGACGGTATACGTTAATCCGAACGAGCAGACAGTCGCCGTGTACCGCGAGCGGGCGGCGCAGTGGCAAAAGCAGAAAGAGCGCCTGCAGGAAATCGCCGACGTCGCGCCGATGACGGTCGACCGCAAATTCATTCGTCTTTTGGCCAACATCAACGTCGAGAAGGAGCTGGATCAGGCGCTGCGCAACGGAGCCGGCGGCGTCGGGCTGTTCAGAACCGAGTACTTGTACATGGATCGGGATACGCCGCCTAGCGAAGACGAACAATTCGAGGTGTACCGCAAAGCGGCCGAGAAGCTGGCCGGAAAGCCGCTCGTCATTCGCACGCTCGATATCGGGGGCGACAAGAGGCTTGATTTTATGACGCTGGCCAAAGAGGACAACCCGTTCCTCGGTTACCGGGCTATACGCATCAGCCTTGACCGGCCGGACTTTTTCAAGGAGCAGCTGCGCGCCGTGCTGCGGGCGAGCCATTATGGCAACGTGAAGCTCATGTATCCTATGATTTCGTCCGTAGAGGAAGTGCGGGCAGCCAACGAGCTGCTGGAGCAAGCGAAGCGGGAGCTGGCGGCGCAGGGCACGCCGTATAACGCGCAGCTGGAAGTCGGCGTTACGATCGAAGTGCCTGCCGCTGCGCTCATTGCCGACGCCCTGGCCAAGGAAGTGTCGTTCTTCTCGATCGGCACGAACGATCTGATTCAGTATACGCTCGCCGTCGATCGGATGAACGAAACGATAGCTGGCTTGTACGAGCCGTATCATCCGGCGGTTCTGCGCCTCCTCAGCATGACGGTCGAGGCTGCGAAGCGCGCCGATATTCCGGTTGCGGTGTGCGGCGAGATGGCGGGAGACGTCAAGGCGCTGCCGATATGGCTCGGGCTCGGCATCGAGGAGCTGAGCATTTCCGCGCATTCGATGCTGCAGGTGAAAGACCGGCTGCTGCACAGCGACCAAGCGGAGAGCCATAAGCTGCTGCACGAATTGCTGTCGCTGCCGTCGGCGCAGCAAATTCATGAGCGGCTTGCGTTCGAGGAGCGGCGTTACGCGCTGCAAGCAAATAATTGACGCAAATCACCTTGTCAAAAAGGGTTTTTGTGGTAAACTAGACTTAGTTCGTAAGATATACCTAAATCGATAAGGGCATACCCGTGCGAAAGCCGGGGACGCAAAGCCACAGGCCTAAAGCGGCGGCATGTACGGTGCCGCAGCCAGGGTGGCTGGGTTGCCGAAAGTGGGTCAGTGCATTTCCGTTCCGACGGGGATTAACTGCTCATTTCGGGGAGCAGTTTTTTATTTACACTCTGGAGGAGGAAATGCAATGCCCACGCTATTCGTACCGACTTTGCCGCAACTGGCAGACGACATCATTCGCAAGCTGACCCCCTATTCGGTGCCGCAGGAGCAGTGGAAGCTGACGGCAGCTGCGCATTCGGAGACGCTCCTCTGGCTCAGGTTGGAGCAGCGCGGCGAAGGCCCGCAAGTGTTGCTCGGCATCCCGTCCGCCATCGCCGATATGATCCTCGAAGGGCTGGGCGAGAATGCGATTCGCGAAGCGTGGAACGAGCCGGAAGCCCGTTTGCTCGATATCGAGCAGCTAAGCCAAAGCTTGCCTGCCGGCGATCGCAAGCTGCTCATCGCTCCCGTGCCGTCCGCGCATTTCGGGGACATCCGCGTAACGGTGCTATACTGAGCGTTTTGTAAAAATAGCCCTCAAGGCTTCGGCGATGGCCTGCCTTGAGGGCTATTTTGCAGGGAAACGGGCCCGTCCATTGGACAGGGCCCGTTTCCTTTCCCAACTTGCCGCTTAACGGGCTGCCAGCGCGTCGCAGAACGCTTTGCCGTACGGCGGCAAATCCGGCGGCCGGCGCGCCGAAATCAGATTGCCGTCGACGACGACGGCTTCGTCGAGCCAAATGGCGCCAGCGTTCTCCATATCGTCGCGGATGCCGGGAGTGGACGTCACGCGGCGGCCTTGCAATATTTTGGCCGAGACGAGCACCCAGCCCGCATGGCAAATTTGGCCGATCGGCTTGCCCGCTTCGTTCATGCTTTGCACAAGCTGCAGCACTTTCGGGTAGCGGCGCAGCTTGTCCGGGGCCCAGCCGCCGGGGACGAGCAACCCGTCGTAATCCGCCGCATCCGCCTCGTCGAACGAGACGTCGCTTTTCGCCGGCACGCCGTACTTGCCGACATACGTCGCTCCTTTTTGCGCGCCTGCGACGATAACCTCCGCGCCTTCCTCGCGCACCCGGTAGATCGGGTACCACAGCTCCAAATCTTCGAATTCCTCATCGACCAAGCTGAGCACGCGTTTTCCTGCCAATCTCATATCAGCCGCCTCCGTTCCTTGCAGTATGAAAACTCCATCCTTCATTGTACCATACTTGCAGCGTTTCGGTTGTGCGCGTACAGTCAGCATGGCCGGCACGCAGGATAATGCCCGCTTACGAAAGGATGATGCGGAGCGGAGGGGGAATGAATCGGGGAGACGGTTTGGCAAAAACTTACTGCACGCGGGAAGCAGGAGAATCCCCGCCGGAACTCGAATATTTCGGGTACATGGAGCCAGGCCGGCGGGCCATCGGTTCTTGTTTTCCGGGGGAGAGGATTTTGTGCAAAAACTTTGTAAATGCGGCACTGAGATGACCCTTCGCCTGCGCACCGTCATTTACCAAAACAAAGTGGACATCGAAAATGTGCCTGTCTATTCGTGCGATTCCTGCCAGCGCAGCGAGGTGCTGCCGAGCGTGAAGCCGGAGCTGACCGTGCTGATCGGCCGGCTCGGAAGCGAGCCGGGCAAGCAGCAGCTGCTGTTCGACGAACTGTCCGAAATCGCGTATTTGATGCGCAAAGTGTCGGAGAAAGAGCACCAGGCGCAAAGCGTGGAACGCATCGTCCAGGAACGGATCAACGAGCTGCTCGATATGATGCTGATTGCCAAATCGGTCGGCGACGAGCGTTGGAGCGAAGAAATTCGCGCCCGGCTGGCGCAAATTTCGCAGCATTCCATATCGGCGTAAAGCGAATTTTCGGTTTCCATGAAAATTCCAATTGGTTTTCATTGCAAGAAGGCGCATTTTGTCGTATCATTATCGTAAATGTACTAGCACGCTGACTATTTGTGATAATTGGAGAGAGCGACCGTGACCGTTACGATTTATGATGTGGCAAGAGAAGCCGGCGTTTCGATGGCGACCGTATCCCGCGTCGTCAACAACAATCCGAATGTGAAACCGCAAACGCGGAAAAAAGTGTTCGAGGCGATTGAACGCCTCGGCTACCGCCCGAATGCGGTTGCCCGCGGGCTGGCCAGCAAGAAGACGACGACAGTGGGCGTCGTCATTCCCGATATATCGAACCCGATTTTCGCCGAAGTGGCGCGCGGGATCGAGGACATTGCCAACATGTACCATTACAACATCATTTTGTGCAATGCGGACAAGCGTAAGGAGAAAGAAATTCGCGTCATCAACACGCTGCTGGAAAAGCAGGTCGACGGTCTGCTGTTCATGGGCGGCATCGTGACGGACGAGCATTTGCAAGCGTTCAAGACATCGTCCGTGCCGGTCGTGCTGTGCGCGACGGCAGACGAGAAGAAGACGATGCCTTCGGTCGACATCGACCATGAAGGCGCGGCGTTTGATGCTGTAAGCGAGCTGCTGCGCGAAGGACACCGCGACATCGCCATGATCAGCGGCACGCTGCAGGACCCTGCGAACGGATATGCCCGCTATCAAGGGTATAAGCGCGCGTTGGAGACGGCCGGCATTGCGGTGCGCGAAGAGCTGGTGCGCGTCGGCAATTACCGGTACGAATCCGGCATGGAAGCAGCGGGCTATTTTCTGGGGCTGGCGAAGCGGCCGACGGCGATATTTTCCGCGACCGACGAGATGGCGATCGGCGCGATCCACGCCATTCAGGACGCCGGTCTGAAAGTTCCGGACGATGTGTCCGTCATGAGCATCGACAATATCCGGATGGCGTCCATGGTACGCCCGCAGCTGACGACGGTAGCGCAGCCGATGTACGACATCGGCGCCGTTTCGATGCGGCTCTTGACGAAGCTGATGAACAAAGATTCGGTGGAACAATCGCAGGTCGTGCTGCCGCACGAAATTATTCACCGCAAGTCGACGCGCAGCGTTTAACCGAAATTGGATCATCGCCGCTTTGCTTTCGGGCAAAGCGGCTTTCGTATGCAGATCAGACCAGGAAGGAAGAAAACGGATGGCGTATCGCACAATCGGCTTGATCGGAGCGATGAATGAAGAGATCGAGCTGCTCATCAAGCATATGGAAGATGTGAAGGAGACGGAGATAGCCGGCATCGTTTACCGGCAAGGCCGGTTTTGCGGCCGCGACGTCGTCGTATGCCGCTCCGGCGTCGGGAAAGTGAACGCTGCGGTGTGCACGCAAATTTTGCTCGACCGGTTCGCCGCAGATGCCGTCATTTTCACCGGAGTGGCGGGCGCGCTCGATCCGGCGCTGAACATCGGCGATATCGTCGTCTCCACGGAGTGCATGCAGCACGATATGGACGTAACGGCGCTCGGCTTCGCGCGGGGCGTTATCCCGTACGAGAAAACGTCCGTATTTGCGGCGGACGCCGCACTGCTCGATCTGGCTTGGGCATCCAGCGAGAAGCTGTTTCCCGGCCGGACAAAGCGGGGCCGCGTGCTCTCCGGCGATCAGTTTATCGCCAGCCGCAGTACGGTGCGCCAGCTTCACGACGAGCTGCAGGGGGCGTGCACGGAGATGGAAGGCGCCGCGGTGGCGCAAGTATGCGCGATGAACGGCGTGCCGTACGTCGTCATCCGGTCGATGTCCGACAAGGCGGACGGCTCCGCACACGTCAATTTTGCGGAGTTTACGGTGATGGCGGCGGAGAACTCGTACCGCATCGTCGAGGATATGGTGAAGCGGCTGTAAACAGGCAGCTATGAAAAAAGCACGGATTGCGCCCCGAAAAGGGCAGATCCGTGCTTTTTTCAAAATATAAAAATTTATATCGCTGCGCTTCATAACCGCGCTTATTTTTCTTCGGGAAACGCAATAGTCCGAAAGACGGCGTAAGCCGCTTCCTCATGCAGCTGTTTATGTTAAATACATCATGGCGATTTGCTTCGTCTGGCGGTTTTTCTCGGTAATGATGTCTCGGCGGGGAATCGGGGGCCAGCTGTGGACGGGATCGAGCCACGTCGCCGGCAGCGGCACCGGACTTTCCGGCTGCCACGCCTCGATCCAAGACGCAGGGAGCGGCAACTCAGGATCCCGCTTCAGCTCGCTCAGCAGCGGATGATCGGACATCGTCAGCCACAGCAAGCTCCACGCTCGCGGTACGACGCGCCAAATGTCATAGCCGCCTCCGCCGAGCGCGATCCAGCGGCCGCCGCAATGTTCTAGCGCCGTCTTCCTGAGCAGCGCCGGTATGTCGCGGTACACGCGCATCGAGCATTGGAGGTGCGCAAGCGGGTCGTATGCATGCGCGTCGCAGCCGTGCTGAGAGACGATGACGTCAGGCCGGAAGCGGCGGACGGCGGCGGCGAGCACGTCCGAGAAGCTCTCCAGCCACGAGTCGTCTTCCGTATACGGCTCTAGCGGCACGTTCACGGACGTGCCGAAGGCGTCGCCTTCGCCGCGCTCGGAGACGTCCCCGGTGCCCGGAAACAAATATTTGCCGGTTTCGTGAATCGACAGCGTGCACACGTGCGGATCCGCGTAGTAGCTCCACTGGACTCCGTCGCCGTGATGCACGTCGGTATCGACGTAGAGCACCCGGACGCCGTACTTTTCGCGGATATGGGCGATAGCCGCCGAGGCGTCGTTATAAACGCAGAAGCCGGCTCCTTTGCTGCGCAGCGCGTGATGCAGCCCGCCGCCGAGGTGCAAAGCGTGCGGTGCAGCGCCCGACATAACCTGCTCGGCAGCGACGATCGATCCGCCGACCACGTAAGAGGTCACCTCGTGCATGCCGGGGAAGAACGGCGTATCCTCCGTATCGAGGCCGAAGCGGGGCGCTTCGCGCTGCCAGTGCGCGTCGGGCGCCGGATCGCTCAGCCGCTCCACCGCTTCCACATAAGCGGGGCTGTGCACGCGCAACAGCTCGGCTGCGGTAGCGAGACGCGGGGCGACGATCGCCTCTGCCGGCAGCGCCCCGATGCGGCGCAGCAAATCGAAGGTGAGCAGCAGCCGCTTCTGGTTGAACGGATGCGTATCGTTGAACCGGTAACGGGTTTCATGCTCGTTGTAAACAAAGACGGGAACGGTTTTCATCACATCTTTCATCGCATCGGACTCCTTACGCGGAACCGGGTTCCGTCATTCAGTCGGTCAATACATGAATCGTTGCTGGAAGCGAATGCGGTCGAACTGCTCGACGGACGACAGCGGCACCCGCTTGCCGATGCGCACCATCAGGCAGTTCGCCGGGTGGGAGCAAATTTCCGGGTCGTCGGTGGCGAACCATACCATATCGACCGATTTCATCAGCTTTTCCATCATCGCCCGGTATTCCCAGACGGACAGACCGCTTTTCTCCAAATCCCAATGCCAGTAATATTCCGTCGCGAACGTGATGACGTTCTCCAGCTGTTCATCTTCATAGGCGAGGCGGAGCATCGCCTTGCCGAGACCGATCGAGCGGAAGTCGTCAGCCACCTCGACCGCGCCGCACTCGACCAGATCGGGCATATTTCCTTCCGACCACCGTTCGATAGGGTCGGGATAGTGGAAGGTTACATAGCCGATAATGACGTCACCGTCGCGAGCGATAATGATGCGGCCCTCCGGCAGCCCGGCAATCTCGATGAGCGCCTCGAGCTGCTCCTTCGGCTTGCGAAACATGTCCAGCGTGCGATGCATAACGAGCGATCTCAGCCGATCCGGCTCGACCGGACCTTCGACGACGATTCCGGCGGAAAACGCCTCGGGCCTCAGCGTGAGGCTGTGATATTTTTTCCAATGCTCCATGACGGCAACGTTCCTCCTTAAGGACACGATTTGCCTCGCGATCGATAACAGGCGGCGCATGTGCGGCGTACTCCATCTGCGCGGATGTGCTGCGCAAAGTTACTTACTTCACTTATAGCAAATTTTCCGCACGGAGGAAAGAGCGCTGGTTTCTGCAGTGTAAAATTTGGTTTTACAGGCTGAAAATCCGTAGGCGAATGCGGAGGGGGTATGTTATAATAAATTTGATGAAATTGTGAAAGCGTTTTATTCCGAAATGGAGGTTTTTGGAGTGAGCCAATTGAAAGGTGAAGTTATCGATGTTGTAGCTGCACATCCGAACATGAACAATTACGAGGAGACTCGCGCCGGCTTCCGCTGGGAAGACGTCGAGGCCAGCTTCTCTTGGGCAACGAGCGGCAAAGTGAACATGGCCTACGAGGCGATCGACCGTCATGCGGCATCGTCCCGCGCAGGCAAAATCGCGCTTCACTACAGCGACCCGCAGCGGGAAGCGTCCTATACATTCGCGGATATGAAGCGGGAATCGGATAAGTTCGGCAACGTGCTGAGGGGGCTCGGCGTAGGCAAAGGCGACCGCGTCTTCATCTTCATGCCGCGCACGCCGGAGCTGTATTTCGCCCTTCTCGGGGCGATCAAGATCGGCGCCGTCGTCGGCCCGCTGTTCGAAGCGTTCATGGAAACCGCGGTCAAGGACCGGCTCGAGGACAGCTCGGCCGTGGCGATCGTGACGACGCCGGCGCTGCTGCCGCGCGTACCGGCTTCCGACCTGCCGAACCTGAAACATATTATTCTCGTCGGCGACAATATCGAGCTGCAGCCGGGACAAGTCGATTTCCACAAAGAGATGGCGGCAGCTTCCGATCAGCTTGACATGGAATGGGTGGACCGCGAGGACGGACTCATTCTTCATTACACGTCTGGCTCCACTGGCAAGCCGAAAGGCGTTTTCCATGTGCACAACGCGATGATCCAGCATTACTACACGGGCCGCGTCGTGCTCGACCTGCAGGAAGACGACGTCTACTGGTGCACGGCTGACCCGGGCTGGGTAACGGGTACGTCGTACGGCATTTTCGCGCCGTGGCTCAACGGAGCGACGAACGTCATTCGCGGCGGCCGTTTCAGCCCGCAGGATTGGTACAATACGATTCAGAAATATAAAGTAACCGTATGGTACAGCGCTCCTACCGCGTTCCGGATGCTGATGGGCGCGGGCGACGATGTCGTGAAGCAGTTCGACCTGTCGTCGCTGCGGCATGTGCTGAGCGTCGGCGAACCGCTCAATCCGGAAGTGGTGCGCTGGGGACTGAAAGTGTACGGCCAGCGCATTCATGATACGTGGTGGATGACCGAGACTGGCGCCCAGCTCATCTGCAATTACCCGGCCATGCCGATCAAGCCGGGCTCCATGGGCCGCCCGCTGCCTGGCGTAGAGGCGGCAATCATCGACGACGCCGGCAATGTGCTGCCGCCGTATCGGATGGGCAACCTTGCGGTGAAGACGCCGTGGCCGTCGCTCATGCGCAAAATTTGGAACAACCCGGCCAAGTTCGAAGAGTATTTCCGCATTCCGGGCTGGTACATTTCCGGCGACTCCGCTTATATGGACGAGGACGGCTACTTCTGGTTCCAAGGCCGTATCGACGACGTCATCAACACGTCCGGCGAGCGCGTCGGACCGTTCGAGGTCGAGAGCAAGCTCGTCGAGCACCCGGCCGTAGCGGAAGCGGGCGTCATCGGCAAGCCGGATCCGATGCGGGGCGAAATCATCAAGGCGTTCATCTCGCTGCGCGAAGGCTACTCGCCGTCGGAGGAGCTGAAAGCCGACATCGCCAAATTCGTGAAGGAAGGGCTGTCCGCCCACGCCGCACCGCGCGAAATCGAGTTCAAGGATAAGCTGCCGAAAACGCGCAGCGGCAAAATTATGCGCCGCGTCCTGAAAGCGTGGGAACTCAACTTGCCGACCGGCGACTTGTCCACCATCGAGGACTAATTCTCCCTTATCGCAATCAACAAAAGAGGCCCTCGCCCGAGCGATGCGAAACAGCATCCGGGCGAGGGCCTTTCGATTGTGGCGATAGCGGCTTGGCTTAGCTTGGCGGCTTACTGCGGCGTCTTATACTCCACCGCAGCCGTCGGCTTCGACTCGCCCGCTTCATTGTAGGCGGCTACTTTGTAATAGCCGTCATAGGAGAGGGCAAAGTAGCGGAATTCCGTCGATTTGGCCGGCGTCGTGCCGAGCTTCTTATAAGTTCCGTTCGGCGCATCGCTGTAATAGACGTTGTAGCCGAGTACGCGGTCGCTGGCGCCCGCGGCCTTCCAGCTCAGCGTCATGCCGGTATTGGCGGTAGCCTTCAGCGTCAAATCCGCCGGTGTGCTCGGCGGTGACTTGGCCGGCGGGCCGGGTGGGACGCCGCCCGAGGTGCCGTTGCCGGATTCGGTTCCCGGCAGGCCTTGACCCGGCGGCAGCAAAAGTGGGTCGACAGCGCCTTCGGGAGATACCGGATTGCTGGCCGGCGATTCTTTGCCGGCCACGTCCACCGCTTTGACGGCATAAATGACCGTCATCCCGGCCGGCGGCGTATCGGTAAGCTTCAAATCTTGGCCGGACAGCGCTACTTTGCCGGGCACGAGCCGCAGCGGCCCATGGTTGTCGGAACGGTATAACCTGTAGCCGACCACGTCCGCGCTCGGGCTCGCCTGGAACGAGATCGTATTGCCTTCGGCCGTTTTGCTCAGCACTGCACCCGTCGGAGCAGCGGGGTCCTTGCCGTCGTCGGTGCGCGGATCCATTTCGGACGGAGCGTCCGAATCGTAATCGAGCGGCTTGTAGCTGTCGAGCGGCTTGCGCCGGTCCTCCGGCACTTTTTGCAAAATTTGCTCCAGTCTTCGAGCAGCTGATTGATCGGCTTCGCGCGCTTGATAACCGTGCGGTCCTGCGTCATGTCGTCTGGCGTTGCCGGCTGCGCCAAATAGTTGCGGCCGTTGTACGGTATGATTTTGGCGTTCACCATGACGTCGTCCTGCTCGGTCGGCACGAAATCTTTATTGAAAATGTCGGTGACGGTATGGCCCGTTTTCGTCGTCAGCTCGCTCGGCAGCTTGCCGGACAAGTTGGATACGGTAGCGGTGACGATGCCGTCCGGCTTCTCGAAGCTTTTCGTCTTGAACAGGTCGTTCCGCTTTTCCACGGCGGCGTTCATCGCGAGCGCCCAGACGTTTTTGGCGTGCGAAGTAGAGCCGTTCGCTTTGGTCAGCTTGTTGACCGGCTGGTCGTAGCCGACCCAGACGCCGAGCGTGATGTCGGGCGTGAAGCCTTCGAACCAGGCGTCGGTATCGTCCTGCGTCGAGCCGGTTTTGCCGACGATCGGGATTTTGCCGTAATAGGCGAATTTGCTTTTCAGATCCGTCGCCGTTCCTTCTGTAATGACCGTCCGCATCATATCCGTCATCAAGTAGGCCGTTTGCTCGGAAAAAACGGTGCTCGGCTGCTGCTTGTGCTCGTAGACGATTTTGCCGTTCGGGTCGGTAATTTTGCGGATCATATACGCTTCGTTGAAGACGCCCTTGTTGGCGATCGCCGCATACGCGTTCGTCAGCTCCTTGACGGACGTACCGTATTTGAGTCCGCCGATGACGCCGGTTTGCGCCTGATAGTCTTCTTTTTGGATCGACGTGATGCCCAGCTTCTTGGCGAAATCCCACGCCTGATTAATGCCGACGACGTCCAGATACAGCTTGATGGCCGGTATGTTGTACGACTGGTTGAGCGCCGTTCGGGCCGTAATGAGCCCGTGATAGTCGGAATCCCAGTTGGCCGGGATATGGTAGCCGCCGGACGCCTTGGTGCCGTCCTTCAGAATGATCGGCACGTCGTCGATGACGCTGGCGGGCTGAATCGCGCCTTTCTCGATGGCCGGCAAATAGGCGGCGATCGGCTTCATCGTCGACCCCGGCTGGCGCAGCGCTTGCGTAGCGTGATTCAACTGCTCCTTGGAAAAGTCGCGTCCTTCGATCATGCCGAGAATGGCGCTCGTGCGGCTGTCCAGCATGATCGCGCCGACCTGCTCGGTTTTTTTCGGATCTTTCGGATCGTCGGGCACGAAGTTTTTCGGATTTTCGGCGATGTCGCGCATCGCGTCGTAAATCGTTTTGTCGATCGTCGTGTACACGTGGTAGCCGCCGTGCAGCAGCTGGTCGTGCATAGCGTTGTACGCTTCCTTGTACGCGGCCGGCTGCTTTTGCGGGTCGAGTCCGGGCTTTTGTTGCTGCAGCAAAATGTCGGTCGCCTGCCGCTCGGCCTCGATCATCAAATAAGGATATGTATTGTACGCTTTTTGCTTCGGCTTGGCGAGCGACCCTTTCAGGTCGAAGGCGAGCGCTTCCTGGTACTGCGCGTCGGTAATTTTGCCTTCCTCCAGCATCCGCTTCAGCACGAGCCGCTGCCGCGTCACCGCGCGGTTGAAGCCGGCCTGGTCAAACTCCCCTTTGCTGTTGAAAGCGGTATAGTTGCTCGGCTGCTGCGGCAAACCGGCCAAATACGCCGCTTGGGCAACGTTCAGCTTGCTCAGATCGTCGATGTCGAACAGCCCTTTGGCCGCGGCTTTGATGCCGTACAGGTTGTAGCCCGTCGAGCCGTTGCCGTAAGGGATTTTGTTCAAATAGGCGAGCAAAATTTCCTGCTTGGACATGAGCCGCTCCATCCGCATCGCGAGAAAAATTTCTTTCGCCTTGCGGCCGTCTTCGCGGCCCAGCGTCAGGAACACGCGTCTGGCCAGCTGCTGGGTAATCGTCGAGCCGCCCGTCTGCACGTCCTCGTGCAGCAATTTCTGCACGACGGCGCGCATCGTCGCTTTCAGATCGATGCCGTTGTGAGTGTAAAAATCGTTGTCTTCGATGGCCAAAACAGCGTCCAGCAGCACTTGCGGAATGTCTCCCAGCTTCGCCAGGCGCCGGTCTTCGTCGGTGCGAAGCTGGCCGATGACGCTGTCGTCGGCGAAATGGACGAAGCCGGTAACGGAATTGTCCTGAATCATTTCCATCATCGAATCGCGGGAGCGTACCGGATCGTCCTTGACGAGCGCGGTGACGTAGCCGAATGCGGCGCCGCCGCCGACGATGCCGCCCAGGATGAGGAAAATAAACAGCCATTTGACGGTGGCGACAGCGATTCCGGCCGTCGTTCGCACCCATTTTTTGCGGAAAAACGCAATAAATTTACGCATCAGTTCGAAAATCCTCCTTAAGAACAACCGTTTCCATTATACCACAATCGGCAATATGTGGACATCGCATTGCACCGGCTGTTGACTTTTGCCCGCCGCTTCGGTAATATATACGGAGCAATGCGACGATGGAGATTTAGTAGCGCGCTCTGTGCGGCATTCAGAGAACCGGTGGCAGGTGCGAACCGGCTGCGGCAGGCGAGGCGAAATACGCTCCGGAGCAGGGGAAGGGAACGGCCGCATGCGAGGGCGCAGGCACCCGCATGGCCTCGGTTCAGTAGCTTCCGCACGGCTCGCCTCCGTTATCGGGCTCCGAGCGAAAACGTTCGCCGTCCCTCTACTACATTCGGGCCGCAGCGTTTTAATTAGGGTGGTACCGCGAGAACAAAGCCTTCTCGTCCCTTGGGGACGCGAGGGCTTTTTTTCAGTTTATGAGTCGAAGGAGTGCAGAGAAAATGAACATTTTGCAAGATTTGGAGTGGCGCGGGCTGATCAAGCAAACGACAGACCGCGAAGAGCTGGAGAAGCAGCTGGCGGAAGGGCGCGTGACGCTCTATTGCGGCTTCGACCCGACGGCGGACAGCCTTCATATCGGCAGTCTGCTGCCGATCTTGTGCCTCAGACGCTTCCAAAAAGCCGGCCATCGGCCGATTGCGCTTGTCGGCGGGGGCACCGGTCTGATCGGCGATCCGAGCGGCAAAGCGAACGAGCGCACGCTCAATTCGCCCGACGTTGTCGCGGGGTGGACGGAGAGCTTGCGCCGGCAGCTGTCGCGTTTTCTCGATTTCGGCGGCGAGCCGGGTGCGGCGCTGATGGCCAACAACTACGACTGGCTCAGCAAGCTCGACGTCATCGGCTTTTTGCGCGACATCGGGAAAAACTTCACCGTCAACTACATGCTGGCCAAAGATTCGGTCGACTCGCGCATCGAGCGGGGCATTTCGTTCACCGAGTTCAGCTACATGATTTTGCAAGCGTACGATTTTCTCCAGCTAAACGAGCTGCACGACTGCACGCTGCAGGTCGGCGGCAGCGACCAATGGGGCAACATCACGGCAGGCCTCGAGCTCATCGGCAAAACGACGCAAAAGCGCGCCTTCGGCCTGACGCTACCGCTCGTGACGAAAAGCGACGGCCAGAAATTCGGCAAGTCCGAGTCGGGGGCGATTTGGCTCGATGCGGCGAAAACGTCGCCGTACCAGTTTTACCAGTTCTGGGTCAACACCGACGATAACGACGTTATCCGCTTCCTGAAATATTTTACGTTTCTGCAGCCGGACGAGATCGAGCGGCTCGAAGCGGAGCTGCAGGCTGCTCCGGAAAAACGCGAGGCGCAGCGCGTGCTTGCCCGCGAAGTCACCGAGCTCGTCCACGGCCGCGAGGCGCTGGACAGCGCAATCAACATTACGAAGGCGCTGTTTGACGGCAATGTGAAGGAGCTGACGGCAGCGGAGCTGGAAGAAGCGTTTCAGGACGCGCCGGCCAAGACGCTGCCGGACGAGCCGATCGGGCTCGTCGATCTTGTGCTGCAGGCGGGTGCGGCGTCCTCGAAGCGGGAAGCGCGCGAGCACGTGGAAAAAGGGGCCGTCTCCGTCAACGGCGACAAGGTAACGGCGCTGGAGGCGACATTGACGGCGGAAGACCGCATCGGCGGCAAATACGTCGTGCTGCGCCGCGGCAAAAAAAATTACTACCTGATTCGCTTTAAATCGTAATTTAGGCAAGCGCAAAAAGGGCTGTCCCTCCGTCATCGGCGATGACTTGCGGGACAGCCCTATTTTTCAATTCATTAAAGCGATTAACGGCTGTAGAACTCGACGATTTGTCTTTCGTCGATGTCTTGGGCCAGCTCGCCGCGCTCCGGCAGACGAACGTAGCGGCCTTCCATCGCTTGCTCGTTGAACTCGAGGTAAGTCGGGATGTGGTGGCGGTTCGCAAGCGCTTCTTTAATGGAAGCCATATTGCGGCTTCTCTCGCGCAGGCCGATCACGTCGCCGGTCGATACGAGATAAGAAGCGATGTCCACTTTTTTGCCGTTCACCGTCACGTGCCCGTGGGACACGAGCTGGCGGGCGCCGGCGCGGGTGTTGGCTAAGCCGAGGCGGAACACCAGGTTGTCGAGACGGCTCTCGAGCAGGAACATGAAGTTCTCGCCCGCTTTACCCGGCATATGAGCGGCTTTCTCGAACAGGTTGCGGAATTGCTTCTCGCCAAGACCGTACATGTGGCGAAGCTTTTGTTTTTCTTGCAGCTGTACGCCGTAGCCGCTCAGCTTTTTGCGCTGGCCGGGACCGTGCTGGCCCGGAGGGAACGGACGCTTGAGTTCTTTGCCGGAGCCGCTCAAAGAAATGCCGAGACGGCGGCTTAATTTAAATTTAGGGCCTGTATAACGTGCCATGTGCGAAACGCACTCCTTTGACATTGTTTTTGTCGCACTGATGCTGGCAAAAGGCAAGGTGGCCGAGGCCGCTCATGAGCGAATAACGGATTGGAGGCCGCTAAACGCGAAACGGGAAAATGTTTCAGCCGCTGTCCCGTCAGGAGCTGCATCGAAGAGGGTGAACACACGCAAAACCTTCACCGTATCTTAGCTGTACTCGACTATTCATTTTATTAAACTATGCTAGGCATGTCAAGTAGAATCTCCGCATTGGAGCCGTATTCCGCGCGGATGGAATCCCGCCAAGGTGGAAACGCTACAGCGCATACAGTCCCTAACTGCCGAAGAAAGGATGGGATCCGGATGATATGCGGCTTTAAAGCGGTTTGGGCGGCAATCGGCGCAATCTCGTTGCTCGCGGCCGGAACGGCAGGCTGCGCTCGGAACGATGCGGATCAGCTCGCGGCAAGCGCCGTTCAGACCATTAGGCAGGCCGAAAGCATTCATTTTCAAGAACAGTCGCAAACTGCAGTGGACGGTTTCCCTTTGCCGCAGCTGCCGCGGGTCGAAGGGAGCATGGCCGGAGGCAAAGTGACCGCCTTGGCCGCCCGCTCAGGCACAATGGCGGAACGGAATACGCCGGATGCCGCCGACGTTCCGCCGCTGCGATGGAATTTGCCGCTTTGGCTGGAGCACTACGACAAGCTGAAAGGGCAGGCGCGGCTGGATCGTGCGCAGTCGGACAGTTCCAGCCGCGCCGTCAGTGTGAAGCTGAACCCGGACGAAGTGCGGCAACTGGTCGCAAGCGAGCTGCTGACGCAGAAGGGCGACATTCAGCGGCAGCTCGCAGCCGCGCTCCAGGCGCCGCCGCGGGGCGTATCGGGAGCAAAAGCCGGGCAGCTGCGCAGCGAGCTGCAGGGCGCAGCAGCAGAGCAGTCGGCTCGCCTCGACGAGATGTTGGGATCGCTTCAGGCCGAAGGCGAAATGACGTTCTGGCTTGACAAAAACAACCGGCCGCTGCGATTGTCGCTAGGGACAAATCTCCGTTACCGCAGCGGCGGTCAAAACCGAACGGAAACCGGACAAACCGTTTATACTTTTGGCGAATAGCATCATAAGCGGTCTATGCCGGCCGCACATCAAGTCCGCCCTTTAATATTTCGCTTGGGGTCGTTTCCGTTGTATGCTACAATACGGCATGGCGGGCGTTGTTCCTCCATCAGGACGAATAGTAACGGGGGAAGTTATGAAACGATGGACTTGGTGGAAAGCGGCGGCGGCTATTGCGCTTTGCGTATTGGCCGTTATTGCCCTTTACCGTCTTTTTTTTACGAGGCAGGGCGTGCATATTACCCATATGAGCATGCAGCAGCTGTCAAGCTATTTGCAATCGTTCGGTGCGGCCGGCAACGTGATCGGCGCGCTGCTCGTGTACGTTCAGACGGCTGTGCCGTTCGTACCGTTTGTCGTCGTAGCGGGAGTCAACGTTATTTTGTATCCGTCGCCGTGGGGATTTGTCGTTAACTACGTGATGGCTTGCCTGGGGGCGGTCAGCGCTTTTTTGTTTGCCAGGTACTTTGGGCATGACAAAGTGATGCGGCGGTTGAACCAATCTCCGCAGGCGATGCAATTCAACAAACAAATGGAGAAGAACGGATTTCTGTACGTGCTCGTCGGGCGGCTCATTCCGGTCATTCCGTCCTCGCTCGTCAACCTGGGCGCGGGCGTGACGAAGGTGAGCTTCAGAGCGTTTCTGTTCGGCACGCTGCTCGGCAAGCTGCCGATGGTGTTTTTGGAATCGCAAATTACGAATTACTTGCTCCATTTCAAACGTTACCGCGTTCAGCTGTTGATCCTGCTGCTCGTTTTCGCATTGCTGATGGCTGCGGGCAACGTGTTCCGCAAGCGGCTCAGCGGCCGCAAAGAACCGTAAACTTAGTATTGCACTTCCAAAAAGAAATCGGTATCATGTTGGTATAGGCAGTTCCATATATAGGAGGAATGTACATATGACGAATGCCAACAACGCAGCGATTGTGGAAATTTCCCAAACCGCCAATAAATTTCGCTCCTCGATCGTCCTACAGTACGATAATAAGTATATCGATGTCAAAAGCATTCTCGGCCTGTTCACGACGCTGACCAGCAGCGGCAGCTACAATTTGCATGTGCACGGTCCGGATGCCGACGAAGCGAAGACGGCCATGTCTCAAGTGTTCGAGAAGCACGGGCTCGCCGTTAACGTCGTTAGCGAATAACGAAGTGACAAGTTGAACAGATTTTACGGCTAGAAGCGCCCCCGTTTTCAGCGAAACGGCGGGCGTTCTCTTGTAACTTGGCCTGTTTTCGTCTAATATTAGATCAAGAATGCTTGGATCAGGCGTGAGGGGGAAGTGCTGATGTCATCATCCGATCTGCTGTTGACCTTGAATCAAAAAGCGCTTCAGCTGTTGCAAGAGGACGCCGACAAGATCGAGAAGCTGATCGAAGTCCAGATGGAGAACCTCACCACGCGGAAATGCCCGCTGTATGAGGAAGTGCTCGATACCCAGATGTACGGGTTGTCGCGCGAGATCGATTTCGCGGTGCGGGCTGGACTCGTGACCGATTCGGTCGGCAAACAAATTTTAAGCAAGCTTGAGCGCAATTTGGCGCAGCTGTACGAGGCGCTCGGACGATAAAAATGACCTCCTGTTTGCGGGAGGCCATTTTTTTTTGTTCACGAGGTTGCATACAGCTTCTGCAC
This sequence comes from Gordoniibacillus kamchatkensis, assembly GCF_000829455.1. Classification (GTDB taxonomy): domain Bacteria; phylum Bacillota; class Bacilli; order Paenibacillales; family NBRC-103111; genus Gordoniibacillus; species Gordoniibacillus kamchatkensis. Next base: position 76,388 of record NZ_JXAK01000012.1, on the reverse strand, counting down.
CGCGGCGATATTGCCCGGCGACGGTGCTTCCCGCTGGCCTGACGGCAGCAAGGGCGGGTGGACCGCGACAAGGGTCGTGCACCGTTTTGTCCGAAAGCTTGCGGACCGCAATGCATGATCGAATTGGGATCGTAGGAGGGAGCCGCCAGCTCCTCAGGGTCTTGGACAATATCGAACAGCGGCACCAGGCCGGGAATGACGGCCGCATCATTGATCGTAATCGTTGTAGCCCTTGCCGGCTTCGTCTGATCGTGGGTCAAGCCGATCGCATGAAGCATTTCGTGAAACAATATTCCTTTCTCATAATCGGCAGGGAACCGAACGAACTGTTCTCCGCCGATCATTCCTACCGACGAACTGTAGCCGTCTTCCGCCAGCTCATAGATGATAAAATGGTCCTCCATGATTCTTTGCTTGAACGTTACGGCGTTGCCGAGAAGCTGCGTCAATTCCGTCATGGCGCCGACCAGCCCGTCCTTCAAGTCTTGGGTGATCGACGAATCGAACATGTAATAAACGACTTTGTCCGGCCACGGGCGCTTGAAATGTACAGTGCGCTTGTCGTCAGGGTCGGGCTGCTTGCCATAGGTGGCGCACTCGGCAATGTAGTCGTTATACGCCGCCATTTGCTCCTCGCTGGAAAGCACGATATCGCCCTCGAGAAGCGCCTGTCCCCGGTACGGCCAGTAGCTGATCGCTACGGGCACTCCGGCGATGCAAACGTGCCCCTGTTGAAAGGTCGGCCCCGGTGTTTTGTTCAAATCCGCAAACATGGCTTCCGAATAAACTTCCGCATAGTATTGGTCCATCAGTGGAGACATCTCGGCTCCCTCCCGCGTCCTCATATCGTCGCTACATACAGAGAGAAGCCTTGCCGGCTTCTCCCCTGTCCGCGGCTTCCCTTCAAAGGCTCGTCACACTTTCACAAAGTTGCCGTTCCGATACAGCAGGTTGACGACAAAATTGCCGTCTCCGAACACGGCTTTATACGTTTGGCTGAATACTCTGGTCAGGACGACTCCGTCCTGATACGAATTTTGCAGGAATACCAGCACTTGCGTGAGCGGAGTAAACGTGGCGTCCTGCCCGCCGAGCACGCTGGCGGCATTGATCGGGGCCGCTTTGAAGAAGCCGTTATTGACGGTGACATCTTGGGCCAGCCCAAAGGTCAGCACTTTGTTGGTCGAGTTATAAATGCCGTACGAGCTTTTCGGAATCGTCAAAGATGTGTCAAGATGAAAGACGTTGTTCACAAAATCGTAGACGTTACCGTCGGCCGCTTCTTCGACGGACAGCTTTTGAATAACGGCCCCGTTTTGAACTTCGCTGGTGGAGGCGTATACGGAGTATTCCTCCGTCCAGGAAACGGTGTTGTTCTCAAACGGATCGAATGTTACCCATGCCACATTGTTGTTGGACGAAGAGGATGCGGTTTGCTTGACCAGTACAACCTTCTGGTTAATGGAGTTGATCAGATTCGCATCTTCCTTCTCAAACGCGATGTTCAGGCTGTAAGACGTCATTGCTTAATTCCTCCCCAGGTTTGTTTTAGGGGTTATCCCCTAACCGAGACCTAGTGTATTGACGGTTATGGCAACATATTCCAATATAAAATTTAAAAAGAAGAAACGGAATAATATGGAATTTATCGGCGTAATTATCGCGTGTTGTTAAAAAATGGAATAGTGGAGGGCTAGTCGACATGAACGAAGAAGAACTGCATGCACTGGATTTGTACGAACGGGGAACATGGCGAGGAGCGAGCTTGTCGTACGCCGGAGGACCGGCCTTCGCGGTAAACTGCGTGGAGTATGACGGGGTGCTTGTTTTCGAGGGCGACATGATTTTGGCTTCGTCCCGGGGCGAGCCGGCAGCCCCGACCGCAGAAATTGGCGTGGAGGCGATTTTTACGCTTCAGGCAGGCGCCAAATGGCCAAACGGGATCGTGCCCTACAAAATCGACGGCAGCGTGACGGAAACGATGAAGGCGGCTATCGAAATAGCGATCAACGGCATGAATTTATCGCTGAATAAAGGCGGGAAGCAGTATGTGAATTTGCAGGCGGCGGGAGCAAGCGATCACGACTACGTTCTTTTTGTGAAGGGGACCGGATATTCGTCGTTTGTAGGCAAACAAGGCGGCGCTCAAGAAATCAACGTTCCCGACAACTCGCCGAAGCCCGGGAAAATTATGCATGAAATTTGCCATGCGCTTGGCATGTTTCATGAGCATACGCGGCCGGACCGCGATACGTATGTAACCTACCACCCCGAAAATGTAAGAGACGATTCGCTCAAGCCCAACTTCGAAAAAGTGACCGATCCCAACGTCATTAAGCCGGCGGCCTACGATTACGGCTCGATCATGCATTATTCCAAAGTCGCCTTCGCCAAAACGGGCACAGAAACGCTTGTGCCCGTGCAGGATAAGCCTATCGGCCAAAGAGACGGTCTGTCGCCGATCGATATCGAAGGAATCATCGATTTTTACTCGTAAGGCCGTCTTCGCGTCATACCAGGAAAAACGCGATGCCGAGAATGCAATAGACGACGAGCAGCAGGACGCCTTCGTACCAGTTCGTCTGGCCGTCCTGCGAAATCGACTTGCAGATCAGTACGGCGACGGCGATGGCGGCCAGCTCGTAGAAGCTGAACACAAGATCCATCGTGCGGCCGAACAGCCAGCTGACGACGACTAGAACGGGCGAGACGAACAGGGCGATTTGCAGCGACGAGCCGATGGCGATTTCGACGGCGGCACCGATTTTGTTTTTGGTGGCGAGCATGACGGCGGCGCTGTGCTCGGCGGCGTTGCCGATAATGGCAATGAGGAAAGCGCCGACGAACAGCTCCGACAGCCCGAACTCAGCCGTAAACGATTCGACGGTGCCGACCAGCCACTCGCTCACGAAAGCGGTCATGATGGTTGCGACGATCAGAAACAGGATGGCGAGCTTCATCGACCACGCCGGTTCGCCGCCGTGCTCGACGACTTCGTCCGACAGCATGTTGCGGTGCGTAACCATCGAAAAGAGCAGCCACAGCAAATAAGCGACGATCAAAATGCCCGCTACGAGCAAGCTGAGCGTGCTCGTTTCCTTGATCGTGAAGCTGCGCGCAAACACCGCCGGAATGATGAGGGCGATGACCGCCAAAAACATGAGCGAGGCGTTGTGCCCGGCCATTTTGACGTTAAAGTTTTGCTCCTTGAATTTCAGCCCCCCGGCCAAGACGCTGATGCCGAGCACGAGCAGCAGATTGCCGATGATCGAACCGGTCAAGCTCGCCTTCACCATATCGAACAAACCGTCTTTGACGAGGAAAATAGCGATGATGAGCTCAGCCGCGTTGCCGAACGTAGCGTTAAGAAAGCCTCCGATCCGTTCGCCGGCATGGTGGGCGACGCTCTCCGTAGCGCGGCCGAGAAAGCCGGCGACGAAAATGATGGCGACGGCGGAAACGGCAAATTGCAGCGTCATGTTGGCATGTCCGTAATGCAGGGCTCCGCTGGCGGCAAAGCTGACAATTAAGGCGATGTAGAACGCATACTTTTTCAAGCTGAACCCTCCGACCCGAATCTCTTCCTCCTGTACTATACAAATTTTTCCCTTTAAAGTAAACCTCGCGCTAGCGGCGGCCGTAACGGCGGGTTAGCGATGGGAACGGTTGCGAAGCCGCGGCCGTTTTGTTTACAATAGAGGTGATTATGATGGGTGGGGGGATCCAAAATGTCGGAACAATCGCAATCCGGGCTCATTCGCATTTCTGACGACGTCGTCTCGACAATCGCCGGTCTCGCCGCACTGGAGACGCCGGGAATCGCCGCCATGTCGGGAGGCATCTCCGAAGGTCTCGCCAAGCGGCTGAGCGGCAAAAACGCGCAGAAAGGCGTATCCGTCGAAGTCGGCCAGCTGGAAGCGGCCATCGATTTGCGCGTCATCGTTCAGTACGGCAGCAAAATTCAGGACGTATGCCGCGATTTGCAGGACAACGTCCGGGATGCGGTCGAGAACATGACCGGCCTGCGCGTCGTGGAAGTGAACGTCAAGGTCGAAGGCGTCGCGTTCAAAGAAGAGGAGCAGTCCGAGGATCCGCACCGCGTCAAGTAACTCGCGCCCGTTTCGCAGCCAAGGATAAACGGCTTGCGCCGTCCTTAGGACGCGCGCGTTTACCTTAGCGGAATCAGCCCATGTATAGGCACAGCTCATACTTTCTGACGGAGAAAAAAACCTAGCGCAGCCTTATGCGGGCACGCTAGGTTTTTTCGTTGCTTTCGTTTGTTTGCTTTCGGTCAAGCTTTGCTCGCGGGAAATGCCGAGCAAAATGCCGATGCTGATCAAGGTGGCCATGAGGGATGAGCCGCCGTAGCTAATAAGCGGCAGCGTCACGCCCGTCATCGGAATGCTGGAAGTTACCCCTCCCAAATTGACGAGCGCCTGCAGCGCAATCATCCCCATAATGCCTATGCCGGTCAGCGTCCCGAACAAATCGGGACAGCGAAGGGCGACGATGATGCCGCGCCAAATGAACAGCAAGTAGACGAGCAGAAACAGGGTGGCGCCGATAAATCCGAACTCTTCGCCGATGATGGCAAAGATGAAGTCGTTATACGCTTTGGGCAAATATTGCAACTTCTGGATGCCTTGGCCGAAGCCCGCTCCCGTAATGCCGCCGTGGCCGAAAGCGTAAAGGGATTGCACGATTTGATAGCAATCGCCCATGCGGCATTCTTGCGACCAGGGATTGAGGAACGAGGTGACGCGCGCCCACTTGTAGCGCAGCGAGTCGTCGAAGCCGTTTCGCATAATGTAGACGGCGAGGCCGAGCGTCACCACCGCCGCTCCGGAGAAGGCGAGCAGAAACAGATGCTTCAAATTCGCCCCGCCGGCGAGAATGACGAGCATCGCCCCGCAGAGCAAAATGACGCAGGAGCCGAAGTCCGGCTGCAGCAAAATGAGCGTGATGACCAGCAGCAGTACGATCAGCGCCGGCAGGAGGCCAGTCTTGAAATCGCGAAACTTGTCCTCTTTTTTGCCGATCAAGTTGGCGAGATACAGGACGATCCCGATCTTGGCGAATTCGGTCGGTTGCAAGTTGAACGGGCCGAGCTTAATCCAGCTTTTCGCCCCGTACTGGCTGCTGCCGATGACGAGCACGGCGAGCAGCAGCCCGACGATGACCGCGAATATCGGCAGCACGAGCTTGCGCAGCTTCGTGTAATGGACGTTCATCGCCAAAATCATGCCGACGGTGCCTGCCCCTGCGGCAATTGCCTGCGTATTCAAATAATGGAGCGGCGTGCTGATATAGTAGCTGGCGCTAAACACCATCGCCAGTCCGAAGCAGACGAGCAGGAACGTCAAAAACAGCAGCAGGAAGTCGGGCGTTCCGCGCCGCGGCGAGCTCACCGGCGACCCCTCGCTTTAGTCCGAAAGCTGCTCTTGCAGCTGCGCCAGCTTCTGCTTCGCCGTTTTCAGAATAGGCTCCGGAATCGGGCTCTCGTAATCAAGGCCGTGCGGGAACGTAGCCCGTCCGATATAGGAGTCTTCCAGGCGGACGACGGCATACGGAGATTCCAGCTTGCCGGATTCTACGCGGATGTTGAAGCGCAAGTAGTACTCGGCGCCGGCCGCTTTGTCTTCGATTTTATAATCGTAAGTGGCCCGGGTATATTCCCATTGCCAGCGCACGAAGCCGAGTTTTTGAGTTGTCTCTTCAAGGTGGGCGAAGTCCGTTGTCTTGCCTTTTAAACCGTTCGTTTCGATAATCAATGGTCACGCCTCGCTTTTGCTTGATTTTTCAATTCTTCATCCATGATAGTATGTTTCCCCGCTCTCTGCAAGTCGCGTCAAGACCGCAATTTCGACCATTTGATGGCGCTTCGGCCAGGTGAAACGGAACCCATTTTCTGCTAAGATGGAGGAAATAAGCGGCGAAAGCCCGCCCTGAGGAGGTACGGCATGGACGGCTTGGAAGAGCGTTTGGACGAGTTATTCCCCGACATCGTCGGGTGGCGGCGCTATTTGCACCGCAATCCGGAACTGTCGTTTCATGAGGAGCGCACGGCGGCATTTGTCGCCGAGAAGCTGGAAGCATGGGGCATCGAAGTGCGCCGCGGCGTCGGCGGGCACGGCCTGGTCGGCACGCTGCGCGGCGGCAAGCCGGGACGAACGGCGGCGCTTCGCGCCGATATGGACGCGCTGCCGATACAAGACGAGAAGTCGTGCGACTATAGGTCGACGGTGCCGGGCGTTATGCACGCCTGCGGCCATGATGCCCATACGGCTACGCTGCTGGGGGTGGCAAAGGCACTGGCGGAGAAACGCGACCGGCTGCAAGGAAATATCGTCTTTCTGTTTCAGCACGCCGAGGAAATGAATCCGGGCGGTGCCAAGTCGATGATCGAAGCAGGCGCGCTGGAAGGCGTCGATGCCGCATACGGCGTCCATCTGTGGACGCCGTTCCCGGCCGGGCACGTTTATTGCCGGCCCGGCCCTTTGATGGCCGCCCCGGACGAATTCGTGCTGGACATTATCGGCAAAGGCGGGCACGGCGGGCTGCCGCATCAGACTGTCGACAGCATCGTCATCGGCGCGGAGCTGGTCGGCGCGCTGCAAACCGTCGTCTCGCGCAACATCGACCCGATCGAGCCGTGCGTCGTATCGGTCGGTTCCTTTCATGCCGGGACGAGCTTCAACGTTATCGCCGAGACGTGCGCGATGAAAGGGACCGTGCGCTCCTTCGACGCCGGGGTCAGGATGGAAGCGAAGCGCCGGATCGAGGAGCTTGTTCGGCATACGTGCGAGATGCACGGCGCGTCGTACCGGCTCGAGTACAAGCTCGGCTACCCGCCTGTCGTCAATCATGCCGCCGATTACGACCGTTTCCGCCGCATCGGGGAAGCGCTGTTCGGCCGCGAACGGGTGCACGAATCGCCGCCGATTATGGCCGGCGAAGATTTTGCCTATTATTTGCAAAAGGTGCCGGGCTGCTTCATGTTCGTCGGCGCAGGCAACGCGGCGGAAGGCATCGTTCATCCGCACCATCATCCGCGCTTTGACATCGACGAGCAGGCAATGCGCACTGCGGCTAGCTTGCTCGCGGCGATGGCGCTCGATGCTGCCGGAGCCGCGGAAGCCGTCTAAGCAGGAAGTGGCTCCGATTCCCTGTAGCACCTGCCGCATTCGGGGGCGTCTTGCGGGATACGCTAACGGGTGTACGGATTCGCCGCGCGCCGCGGAGCCGTGCGCTCTTACGGTGCGCCGCGGGATTCGCAACAACCGAAGGAGGGCTTCCGCATGAAAACGGTCAAGGACATCATGAGCACGAACTGTGCGACGGTCACTACGAAAGATAACGTCTACGAGATTGCGGTCAAGATGAAGCAATTCGATACCGGGTTTATTCCTGTCGTCGAGGACAACAAGCTGATCGGGGTCGTGACGGACCGCGACATCGTCATCCGCGGCATCGCGGAAAAAAGGGAAGGATCAGCGACGGTAGAGCAAGTCATGTCGAAAGCCATCCAGTGCGTCGAGCCGAGCGCCAGCGTGCAGGATGCGGCCAAAATGATGGCGCAAAAGCAAATTCGCCGTCTGCCGGTATGCGAGAACGGCCAATTTATCGGCGTCGTCTCGCTCGGCGACCTCGCCGTTTTCGAGAAATCGGACGAAGCGGCCGGCCAAGCGCTCAGCGATATTTCGGTCAACAAAAATCCGGCCGGCATCGGCTGAACACGCGAAGAGATCGGAACGCATAGCAAAAACCCGCCCCCGCCCAACAACGAGCTTCGTTCGGGCGGGGACGGGTTTTTGTTTGTTATTTGCCGCTTGCCTTGCTCCCGGATCGGCTGTCAGCCTCGGAAGGAGGTTTGCCGAACGCGGCTTCGTAGTTTTTCCACAGCCCTTTTTCTTGGCTGCGCGCCTGTTCCTGGTCTTTTTTAAACAAGTCGACGTACTTGACGTTGGGGGGGAAGGTGGCCATTCTGGCGTAGCCTTCCTGCACGAGCGTGCGGTTGAACATTTCGCCCTCGAGCCAGACGTAAGCGAGCAAGCGATCGTACCGGTCTTTGCGGTCGACGTCCCATTCGAGCTCTACCGTTTTGCCCTGAAGCTTTTTTTTCGTGAAGTCGCTCGCTTCTTTTCCGTAGTACATAACCGGGGTGTTCGGCTTCTTCGTTTCGGGCGTATCGATCCCGATCAGCCGCACTTTTTCTTTATGTCCGTTCAGCGTTACTTCCAGAGTGTCGCCATCGACGACCCGCTCCACTTTAGCGGTATCGCGCCCCGCCTTGCTTGCGGCGGGCCGGCCGCAGCCGGACAAAGCGAGCAGGAGGCTGCGGAAACGATGAGCCCCATTTTGACGAATCGATGCTTAGTCGGGGGAAACATGGTGCGCTCCTTCCTTGCGCCATTAGAAAATATTTCGCTTCGCCCTATCTTGGGCAAATTCCGTGCGAGAAACAGGGGGGCATCCGGGCGGGCGGCCTTGGCCGGTTTTTCTTACCGATTCAGAATGTTTAAGTTCGTTTTAGCGAATCGAAGAGCATTCTGCAGCATGAAAAGCTTCCGCTCAAATACGGCCGCTCCCCATCGAATAGGCCGCGATAGAAGCTTTTCTTGTTCCGTCTTCCAAGGTAGCACGGACGGCACGTTTATTTCAACCGGTTTCCTTTCATACTAAATGTGACATCATGCCCGGGCAGGAGGCGAATGATTTGCATTACGATCCGGCACGCCCCTTAGTCGTGCGGAAAGATATGACGGTGCTGCTGGAAGCGAACCATGCCGATTACGAACAGGCTCGGGCTTGTTTGGCGGCATTCGCCGAGCTGGTCAAAAGTCCCGAACATCTCCATACGTACCGGATGACGCCGTTATCGCTCTGGAACGCGGCAGCAGTCGGCATGACGAGCGACGAGATCGTACGCGCGCTGGAGCGTTACGCCAAATTTCCTTTGCCCGCCGGCGTGGCCGCAAGCATTCGGCGCTACGTCGGTCGTTACGGCTTGCTGCGGCTAGAACGGCTCGGCGAAGACTTGCTCCTCGTCAGCGACGATACGGTCGTGCTGGGGACTATTGCCGACTGCGCGCCGCTGCAGCGGCATATCGTCGAAACGAGAGGGCCGCGCGCGCTTCAGGTGCGCCGCGAGTCGCGCGGGGAACTGAAGCGCGAGCTCATCAAGCTCGGGCTGCCGGTCAACGACATTGCCGGCTACCACCCGGGCGAACCGCTGCGCATTAAGCTCCGGGACCGTTTCGGCCGGACGGACGCAGTTTGCTCTGCGCGATTACCAGGAGGCAGCGGTGGAAGCGTTCTACCGAGGCGGTTCGCAGCTTGGCGGCAGCGGCGTGCTCGTCCTGCCGTGCGGCGCGGGCAAGACGGTCGTCGGCATCGCGGCGATGGCCCGGCTTGGCTGCGCTACGCTCGTGCTGACCTCGAACGTGACGTCGGTGCGCCAGTGGAAGCGCGAACTGCTGGACAAAACGGAGCTGACGGCGGAGCAAGTCGGCGAATATACCGGCGAAGCGAAAGAAGTGAAGCCGGTCACGATCGCCACGTACCAAATATTAACGTATCGCAAAGGGAAGGAAGAGCCGTTTGCGCACATTGAGCTGTTCAATCGCCGCGACTGGGGGCTAATCGTCTATGACGAAGTGCACCTGTTGCCAGCCCCGGTGTTCCGGGTGACGGCGGACATCCAGGCGACGCGGCGGCTCGGTCTTACGGCGACGCTTGTCCGCGAGGACGGCAGGGAGGAAGACGTATTTTCCTTGATCGGGCCAAAACGCTTCGAGCTGCCTTGGAAGCAGCTCGAGCATAGCGGCTGGATCGCCAGCGTCACGTGCACCGAAGTGCTTGCGCCGCTGCCTGCGGTGCGGCGGACCGCTTACGCCGCCGCCGAGGCGCGGCGGCAGTTCCGGCTGGCCGGCGAAAATCCCGCTAAGCTGGATGTGGTGCAGCTGCTGCTGAAGCGACACGAGAGCGAACCGACGCTCGTTATCGGCCAATATTTGGAGCAGCTGCGCGTGCTGATCGTATCGAAAGTGGCCAACTTCGCCGTCGATTTGCCGGATGCGAGCGTCGCCATCCAGGTGTCCGGGAGCTTCGGTTCGCGGCAGGAAGAGGCGCAGCGGCTCGGCCGTCTGCTGCGTCCGAAGCAAGGCGGGGGCAGCGCCCATTTTTATTCGATCGTCAGCCGCGATACGAAGGAGCAGGAGTTTACGATGAAGCGCCAGCTGTTTTTGGTTGAGCAGGGCTATGCGTACCGAATCGTCGAGGCGGATGCGCTGTATGGCGATACGTGGGCAGCTAAACCGCCGGAACGGGCGGACGGCACTGCCCGGACGCCAATCGTCGAGGCGGAAGCGTTGGATGGCGATACGCGGGCGGCTATATCGTCGGAACGGGCGGATGGTGCTGTCCGGACCAAATCTCAGCTCGCGCCGTTAGGAGCCGGAGGGAAATCTCCATGATGGTGAGAGAAGCTCTGCGCAAGCTGCCGCCGCGCGCCCAGCAGCAGTTGGAGCGGCACCCTCTGCTGCGGAAAATGCGCGGCGATGCGCCCCTCGCCTCGCTCGAGCGGCTGTATGCAACTCAAGAAGGTGTGCGGGCATTATTGGGGAAGTTGAGCGGGCCGGAACGGATCACGATTATGGCGGTTGTGAGCCATTTTGCGAATATGCCGTTTGACGAGGCAGCGCTCGTCAAGCGGGCAGGCGGTGAAGCGCCGGGCTTGTCGCTGCGAATCGGACTGGCTGGGTTGTGCGCCGCAGGCATCATCGTCCCCGTGCGCAAAGCGTGGGGCGAGCGGTTGTACACGCTGCCTTACGACGCACTCGGCGCTTGGCAATCCGTACTGTTCGGCGAGCTCGAGGCAGACATCCCTGGTGAGTCGGTCGAACTCACGACGTCTTGTTACGGCTGTTTGGACGACGATTTGTTTGCGCTTTTGACGTACGCCGCCAAACAAGAGCTTGCGTTAACGAAGGCCGGGGCCATTCATAAGCGCCACATGCAGGCACTGCGGGGCTTGCTCCAGACGGCCGGTTCCGAGCCGCTGCAGCGGCTCGGACTAGCGTACGATCATAGCGACGTATACGACGCCGGCACCGCGATCATGCTCGATGCGGCGCTCCGGCTCGCGCTGCTGGCGCCGGACGGCGGCGCGCTGCGGCTCGCGCCGGAGCGGCTGCGCGCTTGGCTGCGCCTGCCGCGCTCCCGGCGCCTCGCCGCTTTGCGCGCGGCGCTGCTGTCGCGGCTGTGGCCGGGCGATGCCCTCGGCCAGCACGCCGCTGCTGCCGCGCTGCATGCGCCGCGCGGCGCATGGCTGGCGCTGCCGCGGCTCGCCGCCTGGCTCGCTAGCGGCGCCGGCACCGACGCGCCGCTCGCCGAGCGTACGGCGCTATCGTGGCTCGAACCGCTCGCTGCGCTCGGCTGGCTCGAGCTCGGCCGGTCCGTCCCGACCGGCCAGTTGGCGTTTCGCGTCCCCGCCGAGGACGCCGCCGCGGCGTCCGGATGCTTTTACGTGCAGCCCGATTTCGAGATCGTCGTGCCGCCGGACGTACCCGCTGCCGTCCGCTGGGAGCTTGGGTGCTGCGCTGAGCACGCGGCTACGGATCAGGTTTATACGTACCGTATTACGAAAGAAAGCATACAGTTCGGGTGCGAGAATGGCTGGACAGCCGATGCAATCGAGACGTTTATGGAAACGTACGGCATGTATGAGCTGCCTGACAATGTCAGGCAAGCGATTCGCCATTGGGCCGCCTCTTCTGGCCGGGGCTCGTTGGCGCGCCCTCCGTCTCCGCGTTGCGAGAGCGGAGAGACCGCCAGCCGGCGGGCATACGAATACCCGGGAGTGCTGGAGATGGATACCGAGATCGGGCCGTTTAATCAGCGGGGAACGGGCGCATACACCGAATGTGATGCGATTCCGGACACTTTTGCGCCCGACGCCGCCGAGGTCGGCAAAGGTTTGCTGCAGACGTCGGATCCGCTGTTTGGCTGCGAGCTGGAGCCCGAGCTGCCGGAAGTCAGCGACGCTTTGCCGGATTTGCGTCGCATCCCTGACGCGTGGTGGAAAGATTACCGGGGGTATCATGCCTCGACGCGCAAGCAGCTGATCCGCACGGCGATCGAATGGCAGAGCCTTTTGCGGCTGCGGACGGGCGGTCAAGAACGAACCGTCGCCCCGCAGCGGCTGCTTGAGGAGCGGGACGGCTGGTGCTTCATCGGGCTCGAGCAAGGCAGCGAAATCCGCATCCGCGGCGACGCCTGGGACGATATGAAGCTCATCGTGCCGGGCGTCAACGACTAGCGGCGTGTGACGCTGCTTGAATTAGCTGGAATCAGCCGCCGCTATGCAGCGTCGCAACGCTCGCCGGGATTCGCGCTAGGGCACCTTAAAATGGGTGATGGCGAGTGCATTGGAAGTTGGTTCGAAAAAAGCTCCATAGTTCGCAATAACCAGAAGAAAATGGTAAAATCAGGTAGGGTTCCGTTTTGCGAGCAGTGATTGTTTTCCGAGCTGAGCGTCTTAGAATAGGTTTTGCTTAGCCACAGGACTTGATTTGTGCGGACTTTCGATTGCTTACGGTTAGCGGAAATTTGTTCCGCTATTGGCCAATTTCCCGGATATTTCCCGGAATTAGCGGAATAGGAGTACGCTATTTCCACATTTTTGGGTGAAAACTCTCTTGTTTTGAACGAATAGCGGAACTACGTTCCGTTAAGCACTGACCGTTTCTTCTCTACCGGTCAATAACGGAACAATGTTCCTTTAACCTGCAACGAATCGCCGCTGTCTTGACGCCAGGGCGTCAAGACGGAGCACGGCGCCGAGCCAAAGGTGCAACGAATCGCCGCTGTCTTGACGCAGGCAGCCAAAAACAGCAGAAAACCGCGGCAAAATGTGATATGATAGAGGAGATTCAACAGGACAAGCGAAAAGGATGGTACGATATATGAGCATTATGGAAGTGCAGACGCTCGACATGGCCGCCATTCTTATGCAAGCCTACGAAGTGGGAGATCTCATCAATCGTTCGCAAGAAGCGGCAGATTTTCTATATTGGAAGCAAGTTATGGAGCAAGATCCCGAGGCGCAGCGGCTTATCCGCGAGCTGGAAAAGATGAAGGAGCTGTTCGAGGAAACGCAGCGGTTCGGCCATTACCACCCGAACTACCACGAAGCGCTGGACAAAGTGCGCGCCGTCGAACGGAAGCTGGACGGCATTCCTTCCGTCGCCCGCTACAAGGAAGCGGAGGACCGGCTCGACGAGCTGCTGTATTCCGTTTCCGAAACGATCGCCAAATCGGTATCGGAATCGATCAAAGTGCCGAGCAACAAGCTGGAGCCTATCGGGCACGGCTGTTCCTCGGGAGGCAGCTGCAGCGGCAAATGCGGCTGATAGACCGGCGGTCGCGACCCAAACATCTTCCATGCAGCAAAACAAGCCGCCGCGGACGTTCCGCAGCGGCTTGACGCGCAGGCAAGATTACCCCGCGGCAGGTCTCAGCTGAAACTCAGGCACGATAGCTCCAACCTCCGTGCCTTGCCAGTTGTGCTGAAGCGGACGATGAAACTTGGCTAAAGCGGCCAGTTCCGTATCCGACAGCAAGCCCAGCTGGCGCAGCGCTTCCGTCGCCGCCGGATACAGGGCCCGCTGGGCGCCGTCTTCGATTTTGACGGCAATGCCCCAGCCGCGCTCCGGCACAGCGATGGCAAAGACGCCTTCGGCACCCATTTTGCCGATCAGGCGCCCGCTTGTCGCCCGTACGAGCTGAGTGTCGTAACGGTCGTCTCCGGCGAGGTAGTCCGGATGATGCACAATAGCCCGCATGAGGCGTTCGCACGCAATGCGCCGAGCTTCCGGCTGTCCGTCCGGGCGGCCGAAGCGGGCGTAGGCTGCAGCGAGAGCAGCGAGCGGCATGCCGAACACCGGCACGCCGCAGCCGTCGACGCCGATCGCGATATCCGACTCGGGGACGCCGCTCATCTCGCTGACGGCGGCAAGCATGCGCCGCTGTACCGGATGCTCCGGCGCCAAGTAGCCGGCGATATCGGCCCCCAGCATCAGCGCCAGCGCGAGCATGCCGGAATGTTTGCCGGAACAGTTGTTGTGCAGGTTCGTCGGCTGTTCGCCGCGGCGGCGCATCGCTTGCGCCGTCTGGCGATGGAACGGGTAATGGGCGCCGCATTGCAGGTGCTCGCCGCTGAGCCCCATTTTGCTTAATAGCGTTTGTGCCGTCTGCACGTGTGTTTCCTCCCCGTTATGGGAGGCGCACAGCAGCGCCAGCTCGGGATCGGTCATGGCGAACGCGTCGGCGGCGCCGGATTCGAGAACGGGCAGCGCCTGCAGCGGTTTGGCTGAAGAGCGGGCAAACGTAACATGCGCGGGGTCGCCGGCATAGTAGAGCAGACGGCCGTTCGCATCGGCGACGGCAACATGGCCGCGATGTACGCATTCGGTCAAAGGCCCGCGGGTAACGGCAACTAGCCGTTCGGCTTCGGGTACCATCGAAATCAACTCCAGCTACAGAATGACAGCGAAAGAAGGGGACTCATGTTTACGGATCGAAGCGGACTTATCGTCTGGGTTAACGACGTGAAAGCGGCTCGCAACTTGGACAAATACGGCAGTCTTCACTACATATCGAAGAAGATGCAGTACGCCGTCATGTACGTGAATACGGACAGAGTGGAAGAAATCGTGCGCAACTTGTCGCGACTGCCGTATGTGAAAAAGGTGGAGCGATCTCACCGCAACGAAATCAAGACCGAATATAACAGTAATATGCCGGACAAAACAAGATTTTACACCCTGTAATCGGCAGTTGGCAAATACGGAGTCGTTCGACCGGATTCCACAAATTCGGACAAAAATTTCTTCAGATTTATTTTACAATTCCTTCCTCTTGCTGCATCGCTGCAGCGCAAGATGCGTGATCTGCTGACGAGGCTCCTGTACGAGTCTCGTCTTTTTTTCGCCATTTTTGCTTCGTTTTTAATCATTTTTTTATTGGCATCTTTTTCGACATTTAGTAAAATAAAGAGTACAGAATCCAGGAAAATAGGCTGAACGACCCATTCGGCGAATGAGAGGGGTTGACTGCTATGCGAGACAAGGCGACCGAACGCTGGGGCACGTACGAACCGTTCCATATCGTGCTCGGCGACAAAAGGGTGGCCGACGTCGTCATCACCCATCATGCGCGCATGCGTTGGGCTGACCGGGTCGAAAAAGACAAAACGGGGTACGAGGACATTAGCGCATTTATATGGGAGAAGCTGAAGAGTGGCGGCATCGCCCCTTATTATCGCAATGAGGAAGATGTGTATCTCATTGACGACGATCTCGTCATGGTCGCCGAATTCTCCGGGCTGGAAGGCGAAATCGACCTCGTCGGCAACCCGCTCCATAAAATGATCGTCGTCACGTTTCTCGGGCGCATGTCCGAGAACGTCGAGCTGCGCGATCTGAAGACGTATTACTCTTGGCTGCGGCATTCGCGCCGCATGACACTTATGAAAAACAGCCGCAAGCGCAAATAACGACGGACTAACGAGTATGCGGGCGATCCTGCCGCATGCTTTTTTTTGCGCGAATGAAGACAAATGCCCGTATGGACGGGGGAAAGCCGTTTCCTCTTGCCGAGGAATGTTTGGTATAATGAGGGAAACGCGAAGACGGAGGACGCCTGTGGCGATTAATTTTCACCAGTTGCACATTTTTTACACCGTTGCCGACAAGGGGAGCTTCTCGCACGCCGCGGCGGCGCTTCACATGACGCAACCCGCGGTGACGATGCAAGTGCAGTCGCTCGAAGATTATTTGGGCGTCAAGCTGTTTCACCGCTCGACGAAAAAAATCGAGCTGTCGGAGGCGGGAAGGGCGCTGCTGCCGTATGCAAGGCGCTGCATCGAGCTCGTCCGCGAGACGGAAGCGGCCATGTCGCGGTTTACGACGATGATCGAGGGCAGAATGCAGCTCGGGGCGAGCCTTACGGTCGGCGAGTACGTGCTGCCGCGGCTGCTCGGTCCGTTCAACAAAGAATATCCGAACATTTCCGTATCGATGAAAGTGATGAATACGACCCAGATTTTGGAGGAAATATTGAATCACCAGCTGACGTTCGGACTGGTCGAGGCGCAAGTGAACCATCCCGACGTTCATACCGAACCGGTGCTGAGCGACGAGCTGAAGCTGATCGTGCCGGCCGGCCACCCGCTGGCGGAACGCGATACGGCGGCATTCGAGGACGTGCTGCTGTATCCGTTCATTTTGCGGGAAAAAGGCTCCGGCACGCGGCGCGTCATGGAGGAAGAACTGGAGAGGTGCGGCTTTGACACCGGGCGGATGCGCATCGTCATGGAGCTGGGCAGCACCGGGGCGGTCAAATCGGCGGTCGAAAGCGGGCTCGGCATCACGATTTTGTCGCAATCCTCGGTCAAGCATGAAGTCGCGCTCGGTCTTGTGAAGGTGCTGAACATCGAAGAAGTCGCCTTCCGCCGCAGTTTTTACTCGATCTACTTGGCGACGACGCTGCTGCCTATTTCCGCGGTGACGTTTTTAACGTTTTTGCGGGAGCGGGATTTGAGCCAGTGGCTGTAGCAGGGAAAAAATTTTACAGAGCCCGAACGGAAATATTATGCTGTATTAACACCATTCTATTATGCTAAGGAGACAACGGATGAACGACTCATTCGCCGATTTGCATACGCATACGACCGCCTCGGACGGAACCCAGCCGCCGGCGGACAACGTGAGGCTGGCCGCCGAAGCGGGGCTGGCGGCGGTTGCGATCACCGACCATGATACCGTATCGGGCGTAGCCGAGGCGGTTGCCGCCGGGGCAAAGTACGGCGTGCAAGTAGTGGCCGGGGTAGAAATCAGCACCGTCGCCGGCGGCCAAGATATCCACGTTCTCGGCTACGGGCTGAATATCGAAGATGAAATGTTCCTCTCGCGCCTGGAGGAGCTGAGGGAGACGCGGGAGCGCCGCAACGAGCTGATTTTGGCGAAGCTGGCCGAGCTCGGCATGCCGCTCACGATGACGGAGGTAAAAGCCGAGACGGCCACTTTGAAGCGAGGCGACGACACGATCGGTCGGCCGCATATCGCAGCGGCGATGCAGCGCCGCGGCTACGTTGCGACGGTAAGCGAGGCGTTCGACCGCTTTCTGGCGAAAGGCGCCGCCGCTTATGCGAGCGTGCCGCGCATCGCGCCGGAAACGGCGATCGCCTGGATCCGCGAGGCGGGCGGAGCGCCGGTGCTCGCGCATCCAGGCTTGTACGACGACGACGAACTGGTGGAACGTCTCGCCGGACAAGGCCTTGCCGGCATCGAAGCGTTCCATGCTGACCATAGTCCGGACGAAGAGCGCAAATATGCCGAGCTTGCCGGGCGCTGCGGGCTGCTCGTGACGGCCGGCTCCGATTTTCACGGCTTTCGCGACGGCGTCCCGTTTCATGCGCCGCTTGGCTCAAAAAGGGTTTCAGCCGCAATCATTCAGCAATTGATGGAGCGACGAGGGAGAGACAGCCAATGACGAAGTCAACAGTACGCAAGGCAATCATTCCTGCCGCGGGCCTCGGCACGCGCTTTTTGCCGGCGACGAAGGCGCAGCCGAAAGAGATGCTGCCGATAGTGGACAAGCCGGCCATTCAATACATCGTGGAAGAAGCGATCGAATCGGGGATCGAAGACATTCTGATCGTGACCGGACGCAACAAACGAGCGATAGAGGACCATTTCGACAAATCGTTCGAGCTGGAAAAAATGTTGGAGGAGAAAGGCAGCCTGAAGCTGCTGGAAACGGTGCGGAACGTCTCCGAGCTGGCCGACGTCCACTATATCAGGCAGAAGGAGCCGCTTGGACTCGGCCATGCGATATTGTGCGCCCGCAAGTTTATCGGCGACGAGCCTTTCGCGGTGCTGCTCGGCGACGACATAATCCGCTCGCAGCCGCCGTGCTTGCGCCGTATGATCGATATTTACGACCGTGCCCGCGCGTCCGTGATCGGGGTACTGGAAGTGCCCTGGGAAGAGGTTGACAAGTACGGCATCGTCTCGCCGCGGGCCGCTGCCCAAGACGGGTATTTGGCGATCGACGATTTGGTGGAGAAGCCGGGCCGCGACCAGGCGCCTTCCAACATGGCGGTCATTGGCCGCTACATTATCGAACCCGAAGTGTTCGACATTTTGGAGTCGCTGCCTCCGGGGCGGGGCGGAGAAATTCAGCTGACCGACGCGCTCCGCATTTTGAACGGCAAGCGCCCGATGGTCGCGTATCCGATCGAAGGCAAGCGCTACGATACGGGTGACAAGCTGGGCTACATTGAAGCGACGATTGAGCTTGCGCTGCAGCGGGACGACTTGCAGGAAAGCTTGACGGCTTACTTGACGGAGCTGGCGGCAAAACTGAGCAAAAGGTAAACCGGAAGCGGAGGGGATGGCGGTGGCGGAAAAAGTGGCGGTCGTCGGAACCGGGTATGTCGGACTTGTAACCGGGGCCTGTCTGGCTGAGATCGGCAATCGGGTCGTCTGCATCGACAACGATGCGGATAAAATGGCGAAGCTGCAGCGCGGCGACGTTCCGATTTACGAGCCGGGACTTACCGATATGGTGCTGAGCAACTTGGCGAATGGCAGGCTATCGTTCACCTCCGATCTTCACGCGGGCGTTCGTTCGTCGGACATCGTCCTGATTGCGGTAGGCACGCCTCCGCTGGAAGGCGGCGATGTCGACATGAGCCAGGTGCGCGCCGTATTTGCGCAATCGCGCCGGCCATCGGCGACTACAAGCTCATCGTCATCAAGAGCACGGTGCCTGTCGGCACACACGCTTCCGCTGCCGAATGGCTGCAGGAGCGCGGCGTTTCTGCGGCGGCTTTCGATATCGTGTCAGTGCCGGAATTTTTGCGGGAAGGCTCGGCCATTGGCGATACGTTCCATATGGACCGGCTGGTGATCGGCGCCGCCAGCCGCGCGGCCGCCGAGCGAATCGCGGCGCTGCACAAGCCGTTCGGCGCCCGGCACACGCTGTTCGCCGACAATGCCAGCGCCGAGCTGATCAAATATGCTTCGAACGCTTTTTTGGCCGCCAAAATTTCGTTCATCAACGAGATGGCGCACGTTTGCGAGAAAGTAGGGGCCGATATTCAGCTCGTCGCGCAAGGTATGGGGCTCGACCGGCGGATCGGCCCTCATTTTCTGAACGCCGGCATCGGCTACGGAGGTTCCTGCTTTCCGAAAGATACGAAGGCACAGCTGAAAATCGCCGAAAAAGTCGACTATGATTTCAAAATTTTGCGCGCCGTCATCGAAGTCAATGTCCAGCAGCGGCGGCGTTTCGCCGGGAAAGTGAAGCAGGCGCTCGGCGGTTCGGTGCGCGGCGCGACGCTCGCCGTTATGGGGCTCGCCTTTAAGCCGAATACGGACGATTTGCGCGATGCGCCGGCGCTCGATATTATCGCCATGCTGCAGGAAGAAGGAGCGCGTATCCGCGCTTACGACCCGGCAGCCGTTAGCCGTGCGCAATCGCTGCTGCCGGGAGCCGAGCTGACGGACGATCCGTATGCGGCGGTAGCGGGTGCGGACGCCATGATCGTCACGACCGAATGGGACCACATTCGACGCCTTGACTTGACGAAGGTGAAGACGCTGCTCAAGGCGCCGCTCGTCGTCGACGGCCGCAACGTGTTCGATCCCGGTCTCATGCGCGATCTCGGATTCACATACGTATCCGTCGGCAGGTCGTAACCGGGCAGCCGCAGCAACGACGCGGGTTCTTAAGGCGAAACGGCTGTTTGCGGCAGTCAGATAGAGGGATCAATCATTCGGCAGCCTTGCAGGTTTTCTTCTGCAGCAAAAATGTTTGGAAATATTCGAAGGGGCCGCTCGGGCGGCTCTTTTTGCCGTCCCGGCGTTTAAGTCGTTCTGAACGGCGATAAAAACTTTCCAGCTTTACCGAAAATACTGCAGAGCGCTTGGCTAGCCGGCAATGAGCAGCGCAGGTTGGGGAGAAGCAGACTAACAGGCCGCCTTTGTCCCTGTGAAGGCAAGCTACGGTGAGGGAAAGAAGGTGGAATGGTTCCAGTATTGTTCCGGCAGGCGTTTTGTTAACGAACAGGTTCTCTGTGGAGCGTCTTGGGGGTCACGATTTGGCACCGTTTTGACCGAACGATCGTACAAAGACCGATGATTCCTTAAGTAACGACGAAAATTCGAAAGAAACGACCTTTGGGGCGCCAACGGCTGTTTTTTTCGTTTTGGCTTAAAATTAGCGCCCGGAAAGTCACTCTTTTGCGAATATGGGCTTTACTAAATCATGCAGCAACGCTTGTACGGGAGCACGCATTCAATTCGGGGGAGACTCCCGCAACTTATTGCCGTTCGCCTTGGTCTTCCGGCCATGAGCAATGCAGGTTGGCGGTGCAGCAAACCCAGTGCCTTTGAAAAATTGAACGGCTCATCCATCTTGCAACGGATGAGCCGTTCAAGCCTCAACAGTCAACAACGGCTGCTGCTTCGTATAGCCGCCGATAGCTTCTTACGTTGCTTTGCCGGCATCAGCCAATTGGCGCACCAGACGTTCGTCCGGAGTGACGTACAGCGTTTTCTGCCGTTCGTAGATGACGAAGCCCGGTTTGGCGCCGCTCGGCTTGTGCACGTAGCGAACGAGCGTGTAGTCGACCGGCACTTGGCTCGATTCGCGCGCTTGGCTGAAGTAGGCGGCTAGCAGCGCGGCCTCGTGCAGCGTCGGCTCGCCGAACCCGCTGCCGCGAATGACGACGTGCGAACCGGGAATGTCTTTCGTATGGAGCCACGTATCCGACGGCGCGGCGAGGCGGTTCGTCAAATATTCGTTCTGCGTATTGTTTTTGCCGACGTAAATGTCGACGCCTTCGCTTGAACGGAAGCGGGAGAGCGCAGGCTTGTCGGGCTTTTTTTTGCGCCCGCGCTGCTTGCGTCCGCGGTCCTTCAAATAGCCCTGCTCGACGAGCTCGTCGCGGATTTCCTCGATGTCGCCGAGCGAAGCGGCGCCAAGCTGCTGCAGCAGCGTGTTGAGATAGCGGATTTCGTCCGCCGTTTCGGCCATTTGCTGCTGGACGACGGCGACGCTGTTTTTCATTTTCGTATATTTTTTAAAGTAGCGCTGCGCGTTCTCGGACGGCGTCAGAAGCGGGTCGAGCGCGATGCGGACGGGCCGCTGCTCTTCGTCGTAAAAGTTGACGACTTCGATCTCCGCGTCGCCTTTGGAAACGGTATGCAGATGGGCGTTAAGAAGCTCGCCGAGAATGCGGAAGCGGTCGGCGTCTTGGCCTTCCGCCAGCGTCGCTTCCAGCTTCTCGAGCTTTTTGACGTTTTTGCCCAGCTCGTTGACGAGAAACTTGTGCAGGTCGCTCGTCCTTTGCTTGACCGTATCGCGCTCCGCCTTTTCGCCGTAAAACGCTTCGAGGCAGTCGCTGATCGTGCCGTATGCCGTCACTTCTCCGTCCAAGTGCGTAAGCGGAACGACGGAGAACGCCATTCGCCCGCTGCCGGCGTCCAGTACGACGTTGGGCTCATAGCGGTGCTCCTTTACGCCGTTCAGCAGCGCAGAGAATGCGGTCCATAGCGGTTCCTCCGCGCTTGCCGCCGTTTGCTGCGCCCGATATACGGTCTCCTTGGCGATCAGCGGCGAAATGCCGCTGAAGAGCCGCACAAGCTTCGCCTCGGGAGACTCGCCGCCTTCCGCGGATTCGCTCCACAGCTTTACGAATTGCGAGGGCGACAGCTCGAGCGGATTCGTTTTGTTCTGGGCGGGCGGTGCGACGTAGGCGGTTCCCGGCATGACGATGCGGTAAGAGGAAATGGCCGGGGTGACGTGGTGAATGCCGTCCAGAATCGTACCGGTTGCGGGATCGGCAAGAACGAGATTGCTGTGCCGGCCCATAATTTCCATTATGAGCGTTTTATCGCTGACGTCGCCGAGCTCGTCGCGCTGCTTGACGCGGATGTGGACGATGCGCTCCAGCCCGATCTGCTCGATCGCTTCAATGATGGCGCCCTCGCAATGTTTGCGCAGCAGCATGCAGAACATCGGCGCTTCCTGCGGGTTGACGAACGTGCGCCCGGTCACATGAAGGCGCGGATAAGTCGGGTTCGCCGACAACAGCAGCCGTTCGTTCCGGCCTTGGGCGCGCAGCTGCATGACGATATCGTGATCCGAGGGCTGATGCACTTTCACGATGCGGCCGCCGACGAAAGCTTGCAGCTCGTGCACGATAGCATGAATGACTATGCCGTCTAAAGCCAATGATGACAACTCCGTTCTTGGTGGGACTGCTAACTATAATGCCATATTTTCAGGCAAAACGTAAGGGCGAAAACGGTTAGTAGCTATTTCAGGCCGCCCGAGAAAGGCGGAGCGGAGGATGGGAATGTAGGCGTATGAGCGAAGCGTGCGCCTTTGAACTCGTGTTCCAACCTTATGTTTCAACTCCTTGGAACATGGGTGTGGGCGATGCCGGACACCCACAATCCGCAGCGCAGCCCCGCTTTCTCGGGCAGCCGTTTGTTCCGTCTAGCGCCAATCGTGGAAACGATGCCTGACCGTGTAGCCGCTGCATTTCGATAAGTGCATAATGGAGATAGCTGGAAACGGAAAGGGTGTGCAGCATGGAAGAAAAATTCCATATCGAAGACAGCCGGCTTTTGACCAAGCTCAACGAAGCATACGGCATTAACATCAATAGCATCGACTTTATCCCGATGGGCGACTCGGCTTATTCGTACATTGTGCACGGCGGGGGCGGACAACGGTTTTACGCGAAGCTGTTCGATCTTCACAACGACCGGCAGCGGAAAAGCGCGCAGCGGCTGAGCCGATACTTGCCTTTAACCTGGCATCTGTATCATCGGAAACTATTTCAAAATCTCGCGTATCCGATCAAAACCCGGCACGGCGAATGGTATGCAACGTTTCATGAGGTTACGGTCGCACTGTTTAACTATATCGAAGGGGAGACGCTGGCTGACGCCTACCCTTTCTCGGACGATATTCTTAGGAGCATTGCCAAAACAACGGCAGCGATTCGCCGGACTACGCCTTATCTGGATCCCGCGTTGCTCGCGAAGGAAAGCTACGATATTTCTTTTCAATCCGACCTGGAGAGCTGCCTGTCGCTGCTTGAAAGCGCACAACGGTTCGACAACGAGAGCAAACAGTCTTTGCGGGAACTGGTGCTTCCGAAGAAGGAGCTTATTTTGAAGCTGCTGAAGCTCGTTCGTGAACTTCGCGGCAAAGCCGTATCGAGTCCCGCGGACATGGTGCTGTGCCACGGCGATCTGTGGGGCGGGAACATCATTCTCCGCGATAGCGAAATGTATGTCATCGACTGGGAAGCGGCGATTATCGCGCCGCCGGAGTTCGATTTATTCGGTTATATAGGAGCCGGCTTCGACGTTTTCTTGTCCGAATACGAGAACAAAGTCGGGCAACGCGTGACGATCGATTTTGACTTGATACGGTTTTACTGCTATCGTCGCCATCTTCGAAATTTAACCGACTGGCTTATGAACATTCTTTATCGCAACAAAGCAAAGGCGCAAGACGATAACGACCTGGAAATGATTGCATATCACTGCATGAACCGTTGGGACGGCATCGAACCGAACGTCGACATGGCCAAGGCTATAGCGAACAAACGCTGACCGGACCTCGGATTTTTCCTCCCTGCGCTGCGGACGGGCCGGTGGGATATTTTGCGGCTTGTCTGAATACATATAGCTTGAGAAGCAGGTTCACGATGACAGTGGGAGGGAAAGTCCGATGAGTCAGAAGACGTGGTATCAGATGACGGCGGAGGAAGCGCTCGACGCGCAACAGGTCGATCCGCGCTCCGGGCTTCCGTGGGAAGAGGCCCGCAGCCGCCAAGAGAGAAGCGGCCGCAACGAATTGTCCGAGGGAAAGAAAGTCTCTCCCGTTACGCTTTTTCTAGGCCAGTTCAAAGATTTCATGGTGCTCGTGCTGATGGGGGCCACGCTCATCTCCGGGCTGCTCGGCGAATATTTGGACGCCATCACGATCGTCGCGATCATTTTCATGAACGGCATTCTCGGCTTTATTCAAGAGTTCCGGGCCGAGCGCAGCCTGCGCGCGCTGAAGGAGCTGTCGGCGCCGAGCGCCAAAGTGCTGCGCGAAGGGGAGCTGCATCAGATCGTTGCCAGAGAGCTTGTCCCCGGCGACGTCGTCTTGCTGGAAAGCGGCGACCGCATTCCCGCCGATCTGCGCTTTATTGAAGCGAACGGCGTCTACGTCGAGGAATCGGCTTTGACGGGCGAGTCCGTGCCGGTGGCCAAGCATGTCGGCGCTTTGCCGGAAGGCGACGTGCCGCTCGGCGATCAGCGCAATCTCGGCTTCATGGGAACGATGGTGACGCAGGGGACGGCGCGCGGCGTCATTGTCCGCACCGGGATGGAAACGGAAATGGGGAAAATCGCCGACCTCATCCAGAACACGGATGCGATGCAGACTCCGCTGCAGCATCGCTTGGAGCAGCTCGGCAAAATTTTGATCGGCATCGCCATCGGCCTTACGATTATGGTCGTCGTTGCCGGGATTATGCACGGACAGCCGCCTTATGCGATGTTCCTGGCCGGCGTGTCGCTCGCTGTGGCCGCCATTCCCGAAGGGCTGCCGGCCATCGTCACGATCGCGCTTGCGCTCGGCGTGCAGCGGATGATCAAGCGCCGGGCGATCGTGCGCAAGCTGCCGTCCGTCGAAACGCTCGGCTGCGCCTCCGTCATTTGTTCGGACAAGACGGGGACGCTGACGCAAAATAAAATGACCGTCACCCACTTGTGGTCAAGCGGGCAAGTGCTGGAAGTGACGGGGGACGGCTACTCGCCGTACGGGACGATACATAAAGGCGGCGTGCAGCTCGACGTGCGCAAAGATCCGATGCTGTCGAGGCTGATGCAAGTGTCGGTGCTGTGCAACAACGCCAAGCTGCGCGAGGAAGAGGCCGAAAGCCGCAAGAAAAAAGGCAAGGAAGCGGCGGAGAAAGTGTGGAGCATCAGCGGCGATCCGACGGAGGGCGCGCTCGTCGTCCTTGGCGCCAAAGCCGGCTTTACGACGGAGGCGCTGCAAGATACGTATAAGCGGACGCACGAGTTTCCGTTCGACTCGGATCGCAAGCGGATGTCCGTCATCGTCTCGCACGCCGCAGGCCGCATGGTATGCACGAAGGGAGCGCCGGACGTGCTGCTGCAGCACTGCGCTTATGTGATGTGGGAAGGCAAAGTGATCCCGTTCACGGCGACGCTGAAGGCGAAAGTGATGGCGGCGAATGAAGGGATGGCCAAGGCGGCGTTGCGCGTCCTCGGCTTCGCATACCGCGATCTGAGGGCCGCCGACCGCAGCGACGGCTACGAGGATGTCGAGCAGCAGCTCGTTTTTGTAGGTCTCGCGGGGATGATCGACCCGCCGCGCCGGGAAGTGCGCGAGGCGATTTCCAAATGCCGCAAAGCCGGAATCAAGACGGTGATGATTACCGGCGACCACCAGACGACGGCGGAGGCTATCGCCAAAGAGCTCGGCATGCTGCCGTCCGGCGGGATCGTCGTGAACGGACAGCAGCTGGCGCTTATGGACGACGGCGAGCTGGAGAGCCGCGTCGACGATATTTACGTGTACGCGCGCGTGTCGCCGGAGCATAAGCTGCGCATCGTTAAGGCGCTGCAGCGGCAGGGCCACGTCGTGGCGATGACCGGCGACGGAGTCAACGACGCGCCGGCGATCAAAGCGGCGGACATCGGCATTGCGATGGGCATCTCCGGCACGGACGTGTCGAAGGAGGCGTCGGCGCTCATTCTGAGCGACGACAACTTCGCCACCATCGTCGCCGCCATCGAGGAAGGGCGCGGCATTTACGAAAACATCCGGAAGTTTATCCGCTATTTATTGGCTTCCAACGTCGGCGAAATATTGACGATGTTTTTCGCTATGATGGCGGGATTGCCTTTGCCGCTCCTGCCGATTCAGATTTTGTGGGTCAACCTCGTGACCGACGGATTGCCGGCCATGGCGCTCGGCGTCGATCAGGCGGAGAAAGATTTGATGACGCAAAAGCCGCGCCCGGCGAAAGAGAACATCTTCGCCCGCCGTCTCGGCTGGAAAATCGTCTCGCGGGGAGTGCTGATCGGCTTGTGCACGCTGGCTGCGTTCTGGATCGCGCTCGTGAACGATCCGCAAAATCCGGACAATCTGGCGCACGCGCAGAGCGTCGCCTTCGCCACGCTCGTCATGGCGCAGCTCATTCACGTATTCGACTGCCGCAGCTCGCGTTCGATTTTCCACCGCAACCCGCTGCAAAACTTGTATTTGGTGCTGGCCGTGCTTTCGTCGCTGGCGCTTATGCTTGCTGTTATGTACGTGCCGCAGCTGCAGCCGATTTTCAAAACGGTGCCGCTCGGCTGGAAAGATTGGATTATGGTGCTGATCGCCGCCGGCATTCCGACGTTCTTCATGGGCTTCGGCAGCGTCATGAGCCGGCCGCGCAAGCCGGAGCTGAAGTTCGGCACGGGAGCGAAAGCGAAGCCGAGTATGCGCTAAACGATAGCGTAGAGCCGCCTGCGGGCGGCTTTTCTTTATTTTTTATCGATAAAACGGTTTAAAAATACGGCTTATGCAAGACTAGGCATCTCATCCGTTTTGCGATATGATAGGGGCTAATAGAAAACTGCCGATCAGATGCAGCTTGGCGGGTTTCCGGCATTCCGCACCCGTCCAAAGCGCTGAAGAGGCGGCTCAGCGTCATGACGGCCGAATAGGCCGTGTACGCGCGTAGAACGCTGTTCCTGTTGCCAGGAATTAGCTGCCGGGAGAGAGAAAGCTATGAATTTCGTAAAATTGCACGGGCTGGGCAACGATTTCATCGTCGTGCGCGCCGAGCGGCTGCCTGACGATGCGGCGGCGCTCGCGGTGAAGCTATGCGGCCGCAACTTCGGGATCGGCGCCGACGGGCTCGTGTTCGTGCTTCCTTCCGCCAAGGCGGACTTTATGATGCGGATTATGAACGCCGACGGCTCCGAGGCCGAGCAATGCGGCAACGCCATTCGCTGCGTCGCCAAATACGTTTACGATCGGGGCTTGGTGGATACAAATAGAACAACGCTGACGATCGAGACGATCGGCGCCGGCGTGCAGCAGCTGCAAGTGAGCGCTGCGGACGGCAAAGTAACGGCTGTTCGCGTCGATATGGGCAAGCCGGTTCTGGACGGGCTGAAAGTGCCGACAACGGTCGACGCTTCGCCTGTGCTCAATTACCCGGTTGCAGCGGACGGACGCGAGTTCCGGTTCACGGCGGTCTCGATGGGCAACCCGCACTGCGTCATTTTCGTCGAGGATGCGGCGGCGTTCGATTTGCATGCATGGGGGCCGAAGCTGGAGACGCATTCGCTGTTCCCGCGCAAAACGAACGTCGAATTCGTCACGGTAAAAGCCCGGGATTACGCCGACATGCGCGTCTGGGAGCGGGGGCGGGGCCGACGCTGGCGTGCGGCACAGGGGCTTGCGCGACGCTGGTGGCGGGCGTGCTGAACGGCTTGATGGACCGCACGGCCACCGTCTCGCTCAAAGGCGGCGATTTGCTCATCGAATGGTGCGAGGCCGATGGCCACGTTTACATGACAGGCCCGGCGGAAGAAGTGTTCGAAGGCACGGTTACACTCGGTCAGGGGGTGGCCGGCCGATGACAAAACCGGATTTGCGCTCGGCGCTCGCTCAAGGCCGGCTCGTCGGCGACGGGGCGATGGGAACGTACTTGTACCAGATGGGTTTTCCCGTCGGCATTTCTTATGAAGAGCTGAATCTGCTGCAGCCCGACGTTATTCGCGGCGTGCATCGCCGCTACGTGGAAGCGGGAGCGCGGCTGATCGAGACGAACACGTTCTCCGCCAACCGCGAGAAGCTGTCGAAGTACGGGCTGGAAGGGGAAGTGGAAGCGATCAACCGCGCCGGCGTGAAGCTGGCGCGGGAAGCGGCGGGAGACGAGGCGTACGTCGTCGGCGCGATCGGTTCGATCCGCGCCGGCAAACGTAAAAACGTGCGCACTTCGCGAGTCGTTGAGGCGCTGCAGGAGCAAATCGCCGTACTGCTCGAAAGCGGAGTGGACGGCGTGCTGCTGGAGACGTTTTACGATCTGGAGGAGCTGATGCTCGCGCTGAAGCTGGTGCGCCGCGCCGGCGGCTTGCCGGTCATTTGCCAATTCGCCACGGACGGCACCGGCGCGACGCAGGACGGCGTGCCGCTGCACGAAGCTTTCGCGCGGCTGCAGGAAGCCGGTGCGGACGTGGTCGGCTTCAACTGCCGCAGCGGCCCGAACGGCATTTTGCGGGCGATGGAAAAGCTGGCGGTGCCGGACGGACTGTTTACGTCGGTGTTTCCGAATGCGGGCATGCCGGATTATGTGGACGGCAAGTACTCGTTCACCGCAGGTCCCGACTATTTCGGCGCCAGCGCGCGGCGCTTTGCGGACCTCGGCGTGCGCCTGATCGGCGGCTGCTGCGGCACGACGCCGGAGCACATCGCCGCGGTCGCTGCGGCGCTCCGCGGCTACGAGCCGGGCGGCGCGGGGCAGCAGCTTGCGCCGCAGCCGGCGGAAGCGGCCGCCGTGACCGTGCGGCCGCTCGCAGCCGCTCCCGCGGCCGGCACGGCGCGGCCGCAGGAGCCGTCGCTGCTCGACCTGGTCAAGCAGCGGCATACCGTTATCGTCGAGCTGGACCCGCCGCGCGACCTCAGCATCGACAAATTCATGGCAGGCGCCGCCGCCTTGAAAGAAGCGAAGGCGGACGCGCTGACGCTCGCCGACAACTCGATGGCGGTCACGCGCATGAGCAATTTGGCGCTGGGCTACCTCGTGCGCGAGCAAGTAGGGCTGCGGCCGCTCATTCATATCGCCTGCCGCGACCGCAATCTGATCGGCACCCAATCGCATATGATGGGGCTGCATGCGCTGGGCATCGACCATGTGCTGGCCGTTACCGGCGATCCGGCCAAGTTCGGCGACCTTCCGGGCTCGAGCTCTGTTTACGATTTGACGTCGTTTGAAATTATCCGCATGATCAAGCAGCTGAACGACGGCATCGCCTTCTCCGGCAAGCCGCTCAAGCAGCGCGCCCAGTTCGTCGTCGGCGCCGCGTTCAATCCGAACGTCAAGCATCTCGACAAGGCCATTCAGCGGCTGGAGCGCAAAATCGAGGCCGGCGCCGATTACATTATGACGCAGCCGGTCTACGACCCGGCGCTGATCGAGCGGATCGCCGAATCGACCAGCCACTTGGACGTCCCGGTGTTCATCGGCATTATGCCGCTCGCCAGCGGGCGCAATGCCGAGTATCTTCATAACGAGGTGCCCGGCATTCAGCTCTCGGACGAAGTTCGCGCCCGCATGGCCGGCCTGGAAGGGACGGAAGGGCGGCGGGTCGGTGTAGACATCGCCAAGGAGCTGCTGGACACGGCGATGCGGCATTTTCGCGGCATTTACTTGATCACCCCGTTCCTCGCCTACGAGATGAGCGTGGAGCTGGCCTTATACGTCAGGGAAAAGGCGAGCCGGGATTTCCACTTGTCCCCTCTTGCAAAATGAATTACAATAGGTAAATGGATGTGAAGCTCACATGATTCGGAGCATGACCGGGTACGGACAAGCGCAAGGGGAGCTTCCGGGTACCATCGTTCTGATCGACGTCAAATCGGTGAATCACCGCTTCCTGGAGACGGTCGTGCGGCTGCCTCGCGAGCTGCAAAGCTTGGAGGAGCCACTGCGCAAAACGGTTCAGCAAGCCGCCCGGCGCGGCCGTTTCGACGTGTTTGTCACGGTGGAGCGAAGCGCCGAAGGCGAAAGCGGCGTCGATATCGACTGGCCGCTCGTGCACGCATATGCCGGCGCCGCCCGCGAGCTTCGCGGCAAGCTGGGGCTCCAGGACGAGCTGACGCTGCAGCATCTGCTTCAATTGCCCGACGTCGTCCGGCTGCGAAACAGCGCGGCCGGCGACGAGGAAACGAGGCAGGTGCTGGTCGACGTGCTTGGGTCGGCGCTTGCCGCTTTGACGCGCATGCGGGAAGATGAGGGCATTCATTTGTGCGCGGATCTGTCGTCCCGGCTCGACGCCTTGGAAGCCGAGCGGCAAAAGGTGGCGAAGCTTGCGCCGGAAGCGGTGCACAGTTACGCCGCCAAGCTGAAGGAACGCATCCGCGAGCTGCTGCGGGGCGAGACAGGCATCGACGAACAGCGTATGGCCGGAGAAATCGCCCTTATGGCCGACCGGTCCAACGTGGACGAAGAGCTGACCCGGCTCGACAGCCACATTCGCCAGTTCCGCAAGCTGCTGCAATCGGCTGAAGCCGTCGGCAGAAAGCTCGATTTTCTCATTCAGGAAATGAACCGTGAAGTGAACACGATCGGCTCCAAATCGGCGCATACGGACATTACCGCATGCGTCATTGAGATGAAGGCCGAGCTCGAGAAAATGCGGGAACAAGTGCAAAACATCGAATAACTTGACTGGTTTCATGAGGAGGAGCTTTCAGGTGGCAATTAAACTCATTAACATTGGTTTTGGCAACATCGTGTCGGCCAACCGCATCATTTCCATCGTGAGTCCGGAATCGGCCCCGATCAAACGGATCATTCAGGAAGCGCGGGACCGGCACATGCTGATCGACGCCACCTACGGGCGCAGAACCCGGGCCGTAATCATTACGGATAGCGACCACGTCATCCTCTCGGCCGTACAGCCGGAAACCGTGGCGCATCGACTCTCGAGCAAGGACGATGATCATGACGAGTAATAAAGTCGCTGCCGGCGTTCGCACCAAAGGCATTCTGGTCGTCATTTCCGGCCCTTCCGGGGTCGGCAAAGGGACTGTCTGCTCGATGCTGCGGCAAACGGCGCCGGAGCTTGTATATTCCGTTTCCGCTACGACCCGCTCGCCCCGCGCCGGGGAGACGGAGGGTGTAAACTATTTTTTCAAGACTCGCGAGCAGTTCCAGCAGTTGATCGATAACGAAGAGATGCTGGAATGGGCCGAATACGTCGGCAACTTTTACGGCACTCCGCGCAAGTTCGTCGAAGAGACGTTGGAGTCCGGGAAGGACGTCATCCTCGAAATCGAGGTGCAGGGCGCGCTCAAGGTCAAGCAAAAATTCCCGGAAGGCATTTTCATCTTTCTGATGCCGCCGAGCCTAAGCGAGCTGCAAAAACGGCTCGTGACGCGCGGCACCGATTCCGAAGAGCTCATCAAGAGCCGCCTTTCCGTCGCCCGGGACGAAATCAAGCTGCTTGAGCATTATAATTATGCGGTAGTGAACGACCGGGTGGAGAGCGCCTGCGACAAAATCAGGGCGATCATTACGGCCGAGCATTGCCGCCGGGAACGGCTGTTTCCGAACATATCCGACTGGATTGCCGAGGTGAACTGACAACATGCTCTATCCTTCCATCGATAAATTGCTGGAGAAAGTGGACAGCAAGTATTCGCTCGTCGTCGCTGCGGCCAAGCGCGCCAGATCGCTGCGCGACGGTGCCAAGACGGAGCTGAAGCAAATCAAATCGCATAAGCAGGTAGGCGTCGCGCTCGAAGAAATGTACGGGGATCTTATTTCGTACGAGAAGCTGGAACCGGCGAGCGATAGCGGCAAGCAAGACGAGTAACAACCCTAGCGGTTGTTATTTTTTTCTATTCGGCATTTCGCCCGGACTGAGCAGGCCGATAAAAGAAAGGGGAGATATACGATGTCGTACTTGCAGGGAAAACGGATCGTGCTCGGCGTTTGCGGCGGCATCGCCGCTTATAAGGCGGCGGCGCTGTGCAGCAAGCTGACGCAGGCGGGGGCGGATGTGCGGGTCATTATGACGAAGTCGGCCACGCAGTTCGTTGCGCCGCTTACGTTCCAGACACTGTCGCGAAACCCGGTGCACGTCGATACGTTCGCGGAAAAAGACGCCTCGGTCGTCGCTCACATCGACCTCGCGGATCACGCCGATCTGTTCGTGATCGCTCCGGCGACGGCGAATTTGATCGGCAAGCTGGCGCTCGGACTCGGCGACGATATGCTGAGCACGACGCTGCTGGCGACGACCGCGCCGATCTTCGTCGCGCCGGCCATGAACGTACATATGTATGAGAATGCAGCTACCCAGCAAAACATGGCAACGCTGCGGAACCGGGGCGTGCGCTTCATCGAGCCCGGCGTCGGGCAGCTGGCGTGCGGTTACGTCGGCCGCGGGCGGCTGGAGGAGCCGGAGGCGATCATGGCTTACCTGGAAGCCTATGCCGCCGCTTCGCGGACGCTAGCCGGCCTGAACGTTCTTGTCACCGCCGGGGGCACTGTCGAACGCATCGATCCGGTCCGGTTTTTGACCAACGACTCCTCGGGGAGGATGGGCTTTGCCATCGCCGAAGCCGCGCAGCGCATGGGCGCGAACGTTACGCTGGTAGCCGGACGCGTGGGCGGCCCGCTTCCGGGCGGTGTCCGCGTCGTGCACGTCGGTTCCGCGCTGGACATGCTGGAGGCGGTGCTGGCGGAATATGAGCAAAGCGACATCGTGATCAAGGCGGCTGCTGTCGCCGACTACCGCCCGGCGGTGCAAGCGGAGCAAAAAATCAAAAAGACGGGCGAATCGCTCACGCTGGAGCTCGTGCGCAATCCGGACATTTTGCAGACGCTCGGCGAGCGCAAGACGCATCAGGTGCTGGTCGGGTTTGCGGCGGAGACGGAGCGTTTGGACGAACACGCCCAAGACAAGCTGCAGCGCAAAAATGCGACCTCGTCGTCGCCAACGACGTCTCGAAGCCCGGTTCGGGCTCGGCACGGAGACGAACGAGGTGCGCATTTCGATAAGAACGGCCTCGTGGCGGCGCTGCCCCTGCTTCATAAAAGCGAAGTGGCGGAGCACGTGCTGCGGCTTGCCGCCGGGCGGCTGCCGGAGGGCGGCCGGGCGGGCCGAAGCGGCGCAGGGGCGGAGAGAGACTGATGTATGCGAAAGTGATCGTCGACATTCCAGCGCGGCCGACGGACCGTCCGTTCGATTACGACGTGCCGCCGGAGCTGGCGGACTGCGTCGAGATCGGATCGCGCGTCGAGGTGCCGTTCGGTCCGCGCGTGCTGCACGGGTTTGTGGTCGGGCTCGCGGAACAGCCGCCGGAAGGGCTCGATCCCGGCAAGATGCGGGCGTTGCGCCGCGTCCTCGACCTCACGCCGCCGCTCACGCCTGAGCTGGTGCGGCTTGCCGCCTGGATGAGCGCGAAATATTTGTGCCCTGCCACCGCTGCGCTGCAGGTCATGGTACCGGCTGCGCTGAAAGCGAAATACGACCGCGTCGTCGTCCTGCGCGAAGACGTCTGGGCGCAGCGGCAGGCGAAGCAGGAGCAGGAGACGCTCGTGCCCGACCCGCTGCGGCTGGAGCTGGCCGAGTGGCTGCGCCGCAAAGGCGGCGCTACGGCCGAAGCGCTGCTTGAAAAGTTTCCCGGCAGCGCGCCGCAGCTGAAATCGATGCTGGACGAAGGCGTGCTGGAAGAAGTGCAGCGGGTGCAGGACCGAATGGCGGTGAAAACGGCGCTGACCGTATTCCCGCTCCTGCCCGAAGCGGAGCTGCGCGCCGCTATGGACGCCGTGCCGGCCCGGGCGCAAAAGCAGAAGGACGTGCTGGCGTTCCTGCTGGAAAACGGGCTCGAGCCGATCCGGCTGAGCGAGCTGACGCAGCGGCTTGACATTACGCCATCGGTTGTAAAAAGCGCAGCCGGCAAAGGCTGGATCGAACTGCGCGAAGTCGAAGTGCAGCGCGATCCTTACGCGAATCGCAGCTACAAGCGCACGGCGCCGCTGCCGCTCACCGCCGAGCAGCAGGCGGTATATGATACCATTAGCGGAGCGCTGGACGCCGGCCGTCACGAGGTGTTTTTGCTGCAAGGGGTAACCGGCAGCGGCAAAACCGAAGTATATTTGCAGACGATCAAGCGCTGCCTCGAACTAGACAAGGAAGCGATCGTGCTCGTACCGGAAATATCGCTGACGCCGCAAATGGTCGAGCGCTTCAAAGGCCGCTTCGGCGACGATGTCGCCGTGCTTCACAGCCGCTTGTCGCACGGCGAACGGTACGACGAATGGCGGCGCATCGCAAGGCGCGAGGTGCGCGTAGTTATCGGCGCCCGTTCGGCCGTTTTTGCCCCGTTCACGAAGCTTGGACTTATAATTATCGATGAAGAGCATGAGTCTTCGTACAAGCAGGAAGAAAGCCCGAAATATCACGCCCGCGACGTCGCCATCCGGCGCGCCGGGGAAGCGGGAGCGGCGGTTGTGCTCGGCTCGGCGACGCCGTCGCTGGAAAGCGTGTTCGCCGCGCTCCCGGACGGCGGTTCGCGCTTCAAGCTGCTCGAAATGCGGACGCGAGCCCTCGGCCGGCCGCTGCCGCCGGTGCGTGTCGTCGATATGCGGGCCGAGCTGAAGGGCGGCAACCGCTCGATGTTCAGCGTACCGCTGCATAAAGCGATTGCGGAACGGTTACACAAGAAAGAGCAGATCGTGCTGCTGCTCAACAGGCGCGGCTATGCGACGTTCGTCATGTGCCGCACGTGCGGCTACGTATCCGGCTGCCCACATTGCGACATCGCGCTGACGTACCATCAAAGCTCGCGCACGCTGCGCTGCCATTACTGCGGCTACGCCGAGCGGGAGCGGACGGCATGCCCGGACTGCGGAAGCGAGCATATCCGCCATTTCGGCACCGGCACGCAGCGCGTCGAGGAGGAGCTCGTCAAGCTGTTTCCCGGCATTCGCGTCATCCGCATGGACGTCGATACGACAACGGAAAAAGGCGCGCACGAAAAATGGCTGACGATGTTCGGCAATAAGCAGGCCGACGTGCTGCTCGGCACGCAGATGGTGGCGAAAGGGCTCGATTTCCCCGACGTGACGCTGGTTGGGGTGATCGCAGCCGATACGGTGCTCAATTTGCCCGATTTTCGCTCTGCGGAACGGACGTTCCAGCTGCTTACGCAAGTCGCCGGCCGGGCCGGGCGGCATGTGCTGCCGGGCGAAGTGATCGTGCAGACGTACACGCCCGAGCATTACAGCATCGCCGCCGCCGCAGGCCACGATTACGAGGCGTTCCTCGCCACGGAACTGGAGCATCGCCGGGCGAACGGCTATCCGCCCTATTCGCGGCTCATTAACATCACGCTCTCGCACGAGGAAGTGCCGAAGCTGCTCAGGCTGTCCGAGGCGCTGGCGCTCAAGCTGAAAGAGCTGGCGGCCGAAGCGCGGAATCGCGGGGAAGGCGGCGCCGCTTTTGAAGTGCTCGGACCGGTAGCGTCCCCGATCGCGCGGATCAAAGATAGATATCGGTTCCGCTGCATGGTAAAATATCGGGGAGACAGTGCGGCGAGCCGCATTGTCCGGCAGGCGGTCGACGCGTTCGCGGAACACGTCGCCAAGGAAAAGCTGCAAATCAGTGTCGATGTCGACCCGCAGCTGCTGATGTAGCTATCGGCGGCGATTCCATCATAGGTTAAGGCAGGTGTTCGCCATATGGCGATTCGGATGATCGTGAAAGACCCGGATCCGGTGCTGCGCGAAAAAGCGGTTCCGGTGCGGAATTTTAACGCCAATCTTCATAAACTGCTCGACGATATGGCCGAGACGATGTACGACGCGGAGGGGGTCGGTCTGGCCGCGCCGCAGGTCGGCATTTTGAAAAGAGTTATCGTCATGGATTGCGGCGAGGAGCATGGCGGGCTCATCGAGCTCGTCAATCCGCAAATCGTGGCGACCAGCGGCGAGCAGCTCGGAACGGAAGGGTGCCTCAGCATCCCGAATTTGCAAGGCGAGGTGCTCCGTCCGCTGCACGTTACCGTCAAAGGGCAGGACAGAAGCGGCAAAGAAGTGGTCATTAAAGGGACGGAGCTGCTGGCGCGCTGCATCATGCACGAGGTAGACCACTTGAACGGCGTCCTGTTCACCGATATTGCCAAGTCCGTGTACCGGACGGATGAAGGCGGAAGCAGCGTGAAGGCCGAGTGAGCAAAATCGTTTTCATGGGGACGCCGGAGTTCGCCGTCCCTTCGCTGCGCGTTCTGCTTGAGGAAGGGCACGAGGTGGCGGCCGTCGTCACCCAGCCGGACCGGCCGAAAGGCCGCAAGCGCGTGCTGACGCCGCCGCCGGTCAAAGAAGAGGCGCTGCGCCGCGGCATTCCGGTGTGGCAGCCGGAAAAGCTGCGCAAGTCCGATACGGTGCAGGCGATCCGGGATGTGCAGCCCGATCTGATCGTGACGGCGGCGTACGGCCAAATATTGCCGAAAGCGGTGCTGGAAGCGCCGCGTCTCGGCTGCATCAACATCCACGCCTCGCTGCTGCCGAAATACCGGGGCGGCGCGCCGATTCACTACGCGGTCATGAACGGCGACGCCGTTACCGGCGTAACGATCATGTATATGGCCGAAGGGCTCGACACGGGCGATATGATCGCCAAAGTCGAGGTGCCGATCGAAGACGAAGATACGACCGGCACGATGTTCGGCAAGCTCAGCGTTGCCGGAGCCGAGCTGCTGCGCCGCACGCTGCCGGCTTTGCTCGCCGGAGAAGCGCAGGCGGTGCCGCAGAACGACGCCGATGCCGTCTATTCGCCGAACATTAGGCGCGAGCAGGAGCTTGTCGACTGGAGCCGGGACGCGCGCGCGATTTGGAACCAGATCCGCGGCCTCAATCCGTTCCCGGGCGCCTATACGCTGTGGAACGGCGAGGTGCTGAAGCTGTGGGCGAGCGAAAAGCCTGCCGCAGCCGGCGCCGGTTCGGCTGCGGCCGGCGGAGCGGCGCCGGGCACCGTGCTGCGCGTCACGGAGCGCGGCGTCGAAGTGCAAACGGGCGGCGGCAGCTTGTGGCTGACGGAGCTGCAGCCGGCAGGCAAAAAGGCGATGTCGGCAGCCGATTTCCGCAACGGCGGCGGCATGGCGGCGGGGACGGTTTTGGGGACATAGTGCGATGCAAGGGAAGCACGCATAGGCGGACGGCAGCATTGCCTGGAGGCAAGCGGGCCGCTGCGCCTCGGCGCGGCTTCCTTGTTTGCGTTGCAGGGGCCATAAATGGGAATCCTGTACATAGCGTGCTGTAGTCGCCGCGTAAGTGAGTTGCTGCTAAGCAATGCATCTGCTGCAGTATGTAATGCTTATGCAGGCGGAATACGAGCATCAACGGAGAGTGGATTTTGTACAGCGGGCACAATTCGCTTTCCGGACAAAGGCGTTTTCGTTGGATTTTGTCCAGGCTTTCGTTGCGCTCATATCGGTTTGACGGTAAATGCGGAAGCGTCCGTTGGACAATTTCCATTGACGGGCTTGAAGTCCGCCATATTCCGGAAATATGATGGATCAAATGCAGTGAAAAGCAAGCAACAGCCGATGTATTGACGAAGCTAGAAATGCTGCGCTGCCGCACTGTTGAGACGATGACAGCACAAAAAGAGGGATGGCATGACAGAGAAGGGAAAACCTACATATCAAGCGGGAAAGGGCGAGGGCATGTCTGCGCGGCGAGAACGGGAAGACCGAGCAAGCGGCCGGCCGGATGGGGGAGCGACAAGGGGCGAGCGCGAGCGGTTGTCCGGAGCGCAACAAGGAGGAGGCCGCGGGCTCCCGGCCGAGGGAAAGCGCGGCGGCGAGCAGCACATCGGTGGCCGTCACGGGCGGTCCGCAGGAGTCCCGCCAAGCGGCAATCGCCGGCGGGTGCCTGCTGCACCGCAGTCCGCGGCGGGTCGACGCGGCGCGCAGGCGACGGCAAGGTCGGCGGCGCTCGACGTGCTGACGCGTGTTGAGGAGCAGGGCGCGTACAGCAACCTGCTGCTGGGTCAGACGCTGCAAAAAAGCGGGCTGGCGCGGCCGGATGCGGCGCTGGCGACAGAGCTCGTGTACGGCACGATCCAGCGGCTGAACACGATCGACTACTTTCTCGCCAAGTTTGTGAAGGGCGGGCTTGGCAAACTCGAGCCCTGGGTGCGCAATTTGCTGCGGCTCAGCTATTACCAGCTCGCCTACCTCGAACGGGTGCCGGATCACGCCGTCGTGAACGAGGCGGTCAACCTGGCGAAGCGCCGCGGCCACGCCGGCATCGCCGGCATGGTGAACGGCACGCTGCGCTCGGTCATCCGCGAGCGGGCCAGCCTCGCAGTCCCGGACGGGCTGCCGCCCGCGGAGGCTCTCGCGCTCCGCGAGTCGCATCCTGCATGGCTCGTCCGCCGCTGGATCGACCGGTTCGGCCTCGCGGCGGCCGAACGGATATGCGCCGCTAACAATGCGGCGCCGCACGTGAGCGTGCGCGCGAACGCGCTGCGCGGGTCGCGCGAGGAGCTGCTGCGCGAGCTGCAGCAGCAAGGCGTGGACGCCGCGCCGAGCGCGCTCGCCCCGCAGGGGCTCGTGCTGCGCGGCGCCGGCTCGGTGGCGAGCTTGCCGCAGTTCGCCGCCGGCAAGCTCTCGATTCAGGACGAGAGCTCGATGCTGGTCGCTGAGCTGCTCGATCCCCGGCCCGGCATGACGGTGCTGGACTGCTGCGCCGCACCCGGCGGCAAGACGACGCACATCGCCGAGAAGATGCGGGACGATGGCGTCGTTTGGGCAAGCGACGTGCACGAGCATAAGCAAAAGCTGATTGGCGACCAGGCCGCGCGTCTCGGGCTGCGCTGCATTCGCGCGCTGACGGCGGACGCGCGGGAGCTTGCCGGCCGCTTCCCGCCGGCGTCGTTCGACCGCATTTTGCTTGACGCGCCGTGCACCGGCTTCGGCGTCATTCGCCGCAAGCCGGATTTGAAATGGGCGAAAGAGCCCGGCGATATTGCCGCCATCAATGCGATACAGCGCGACATTCTGGAGCGGGTTCACGGGCTTCTTAAGCCGGGCGGCATTCTCGTCTACAGCACGTGTACGATCGAGCGCGAGGAAAACGAAGACACTGTCGGGCGTTTTCTCAGCGAACACCCGGAGTTCTCACTCGACACTGACATCGACGTGATCTTGCCGGATGATTTACGACCGTTCACGGGCATGCTGACGATCCTGCCTTACCAGTTCGGCTCCGACGGCTTCTTCATCGCCAGAATGCGCAAAAATTGAAGGAGAGCGAAGCGGAGCATGTGAAATGGAACCGGAGAGACGACTTTTCAAGCGGCGTTCTTACCGCAAGGTAGAATAAGAGAACGCGCTTGAACGGAGGCCGGAGGTTCCAATTCCGATGCGGAGCAGAGCCCTGGCCGTCATAATAAGGTTTTGCGAACCCCCGCCATGGCAGCGCCCGGAGCGAAGCGGGCGGGCTGCGCCATTTTGTGGTACAATAGATTGAATGCTGAACAGACAGGTTGTGAGAACGATGGCACGACAAGAGCTCAACCAACAAAAACCTTTCGTTTACGACTATACGCTCGAGGAATGGCAAGACTGGGTGCAATCGGTCGGAGAGGCGAAGTTTCGCGCCGGCCAAATTTTCGACTGGCTGTACGTCAAGCGCGTCGCTTCGTTCGAAGAGATGACGAACTTGTCCAAGCCGCTTCGGGACA
This sequence comes from Gordoniibacillus kamchatkensis, assembly GCF_000829455.1. Taxonomy (GTDB): domain Bacteria; phylum Bacillota; class Bacilli; order Paenibacillales; family NBRC-103111; genus Gordoniibacillus; species Gordoniibacillus kamchatkensis. The sequence continues at coordinate 36,798 of NZ_JXAK01000012.1, read as the reverse complement.
AGCTCGCCGAGCAATTCGAGTTCGTCACGCTGACCGAGATCGCCAAGCAGCAATCGCAGGACGGCACGGTCAAATTTTTGTTCGAGCTGGCCGACAAAAATGCGATCGAAACCGTCATCATGAAGCACAGCTACGGCAACTCCGTATGCGTGACGACACAGGTCGGCTGCCGCGTCGGCTGCACGTTTTGCGCCTCGACGCTCGGCGGTCTGAAGCGCGACCTGAAGCCGGGCGAAATTATCGCCCAGGTCGTGAAGGCGCAGCGCATGCTCGACGATTCCGGGGAGCGCGTCTCCAGCATCGTCATTATGGGCATCGGCGAGCCGTTCGAGAACTACGAGGCGACGATGAAATTTTTGCGCGTCATGACGCATCCGAAAGGGCTGAACATCGGACAGCGCCACATTACCGTCTCGACGAGCGGCATCGTCCCGAACATTACCGCTCGCCGAAGAAAACTTGCAGGTGAACCTGGCGATCTCGATCCACGCCCCGAACGACGCGCTGCGCTCGAAGCTGATGCCGGTCAACCGCCGGTTTCCGTTCGCGGACCTTATCGCCGCCTGCAAGTTTTACATCGAGAAGACGGGCCGCCGCATCACGTTCGAGTATGCGCTCATGGGCGGCGTCAACGACCAGCCGGAGCACGCCGAGGAGCTGGCGCAGGTGCTGAGCGAAATGCCGCTGTCGCACGTCAACCTCATTCCGGTCAATTTCGTGGCGGAGCGCAATTTTGTCCGTTCGACGCGGAATGACATTTTCAATTTCCAGCGCATTTTGCAAAACCACAAAGTGAACGCTACGATCCGCCGCGAGCAGGGCAGCGACATCGCCGCCGCGTGCGGACAGCTGCGGGCCAAACATCTGGAGCTCAACAAGTAGCGAGGTGATCTGTCGTTATGTATATGGTCAGCCGAACCGATATCGGCAACATCCGATTAGTGAATGAAGACCGGGCCTTTGTCCGGCACGAGCCGGACGGCTGGTCCGTCGCCGTCATCGCCGACGGCATGGGCGCCATCAAGCCGGCGACATCGCCAGCCAGATGGCGGTGGACGCGATCCAGCGGGAGCTCGGGCAGCTCGCGCCGTCGATGTCGGTAGAGCAGTGTATGGACGCTTTGAACCGCGCGATCGAAATCGCCAACGAAAGCATTTATGAGTTCGCTCTGGGCAGGGAAAATTATCATGGCATGGGAACGACCCTCGTGACCGTCATCGCCGGCAAGGAGCAGGCGATCGTCGGCCATATCGGCGACAGCCGCGCGTATTTGATCGACGGCGCTTCCATCGTCCAATTGACCGAGGATCATTCGCTCGTCAACGAGCTGGTCAAGAACGGCCATATTACGGCCGAAGAAGCGCTCCACCACCCCAGGCGCAACGTCATCATCCGGGCGCTCGGCACCGATCCGACCGTCAAAGCCGACCTCACCGTCGTTTCCTGGAAGTCGGGAGACATGCTGCTGCTTTGCAGCGACGGACTGCACGATCTTGTCGACGACGAAACCATTCATGAAATCGTGCGCGGCGAGCAGGATCTCGACCGGCTCACGATGCGGCTCATCCATAGCGCGCTCGATGCCGGAGGCGACGACAACATTACGGTCATCGTGATCAGAAATGATGCGGAAGGAGGGGAACGCGGTTGATCGGCAAAAAGCTCGGAGGACGCTACGAAATTCTGGAACGTATCGGCGGCGGCGGTATGGCCTTGGTATATATGGGACTTGATCATTTATTGCATCGTAAAGTGGCCGTCAAAGTGCTGCGCCAGCAGTACGTTCACGACGAAGAGTTCATCCGCCGTTTCCGCCGCGAGGCGCAAGCCGCCGCATCGCTATCCCACCCGAACGTCGTCAGCATTTACGATGTCGGGCAAGAGGGCGAGACGCATTACATCGTCATGGAGTACGTCGAAGGCACGACGCTCAACGACCTTATCAAGGAGCGCGCGCCGCTGCAAGTCGAAGAGGCGGTGCGATACGCCTCGCAAATATGCGATGCGCTGGAGCACGCCCATCACAACGAAATTATTCACCGCGACATTAAGCCGCACAACATCCTGATCGGCAAAAACGGCCGCGTCAAAGTTACCGATTTCGGCATCGCGCGCGCCGCGACGTCGTCGACCATTACGCAGACCGGCTCCGTCGTCGGTTCCGTGCACTATTTTTCGCCGGAGCATGCCAAGGGCACGTCTACCGGAGAGAAGTCGGACTTGTATTCGCTCGGCATCGTTTTATACCAGATGCTGACCGGCCGGCTGCCGTTTCATGGCGAGAGCCCGATCAGCGTCGCGCTGAAGCATTTGCAGGAAGACGTGGAGGAGCCGCGCAAAGTGAATCCGCTTATTCCGCAAAGCGTTGAAAATGTCATTTTGAAGGCGATGCGGAAAAAGCCGGAGGAGCGGTACCAGTCCGCCTCGCAAATGCTCGCCGACCTCGAGACGTGCCTCAGTCCGGAACGCCGCAACGAGCCGAAAATCGAGTTTTGGTCGGACGACGACGGCATCGATGACGAGAGCACGCGGGTCATTCCGGCGATACGGCCGAACCAGTACGCGGCGGAACGCCAAGATCGCGCCGACCGGCCGGAGCCCGCAGCCGAAGAGCGCGCCGCTTGGCAGGACGAAGAGCCGGCCGAACGCAGGAAGCGCCGCTGGATCAAGCCGACCGTCTGGATCGTCGTGCTGCTGCTCATTCTTGCCGGCATGTGGTATGCGGTCGGTTGGGTGAAGTCGGTTCTTGTCGTGCCGGACATCACCGTTCCGCCCGTCGCAGGCCAGCCGATCGTGCAGGCAAAAGAGACGCTTCGTTCGGCCGGGCTCGAACCGACGGTTATCGACGAGGCGAGCGAGACGGTGCCGAAAGATACCGTGATCCGTCAAGATCCGGAAGGCAATATGAAGACGAAGACGAAAACGGTAAAGCTGTACGTCAGCACGGGGGCGCCGAAGCAAAAAATGCCTGGCCTCACCGGCATGAGCATCAAAGACGCGCGCGACAGGCTGCAAGCGCTCGGCCTTGATCCCGACAAGCAGATCGCAACGGATCAGCAATTCTCGGATACGGCGGCTGTCGACACGATCATTTCGCAAGACCCGGGCGTCGACCAGCCGATCGATCCGAAGACGGCAACGGTGCGGCTATCCGTCAGCAAAGGCAAGGAGACGGTCAAGATGCCGAACCTCGTTGGCAAGACGCTGGCGGAAGCGAAAAAGATGCTCGCCGACAACAGGCTGCAGCTTGCGGATGACGGTGTCAGCTACGAAACCAGCTATACGGTTGCAAAGGATCGGGTTATGAAGCAGTGGCCTTATGATCCCGACGTGGACGTGAAGCCGAATTCGCAGATCAAGCTGGTCGTGTCCAAAGGGCTGCCGGACGACGCCGGCCAATTGACCGTGCCGGTTACGCTCGTACCGACGGCCGACGGCAAGGCGTCCACGTTCAAAATTACAGTCAGCGACGCCACCGGCGACAACATCGACTACAAAACCGTCCAGACGTCCAAACAGACGACTGTCGACGTGAAGGTAACCGTATCGCCGGATAAGCGAGCTACGATCCAGGTGAAAGAAAACGATACGCTCGTCAACATTCAGACGGTAACATATCAAGATTACTTGAACCGCACCAAAGCGGGCGGGAGCGGCGGCCAGCCGGCGCCGGCGGGACGAAGCCCGGGGGGACGACGACGCCGGGCGGAGCGACGCCGAACGGCCCGGCTACGCCGGCATCCGGTTCGGCGAACACGGGAGGCCGTCTGTAATGCCAAAAGGCTTGATCGTCAAAGCCTTAAGCGGCTTCTACTACGTGCTGGAAGACGGGCAGGAGGCGGCGGGAGAACAGCCCGTGCAATGCCGGGCGCGCGGCATTTTCAAGAAAAAAGGCATTACTCCGCTCGTCGGCGACCGGGTTTCGTTCGAGCGGACCGGGAACGGGGAAGGCACGGTGGATGAAATCGCACCGCGCACGACGGAGCTCATTCGCCCGCCGATCGCCAATATGGAGCTGGCGCTGCTCGCGTTCTCGGTCGTTGAACCCGATTTGAACGTGCAGCTGCTCGACAAGTTTCTTGTGCATATCGAGCATGCCGGGCTGACACCCGTAATCTGTTTGACGAAGCGCGATTTGCTCAAGGAAGCGGACGACGACGTACTTGCGGCCGAGGTAGAGCAGGCTGCGGCGTTGTACCGCAGCATCGGGTACGAGGTGCTCATCACCAGCTCGAAGTGGCGCGAAGGGATCGAGCAGGTGGCGGCCCGCATCGCCGGCGGTCTCACTGTTATCGCCGGGCAGTCCGGGGTCGGTAAATCGTCGCTGCTGAACGCCCTTATTCCAGGTCTGGAGCTGGAAACGAACGCAATCAGCCACAAGCTCGGACGCGGCAAGCATACGACACGCCACGTCGAGCTTCTGCCGCTGCCGGCCGGAGGCTGGGTAGCGGACACGCCGGGCTTCAGCCAGCTCGATTTCGCCGAGATCGAGGCGGAAAGCCTCGGCGCCTGCTTCCGCGAGTTCGGAGAGCTTGCAGAGCGCTGCAAGTTCCGCGGCTGCCTGCATGTGCACGAGCCGGATTGCCGAGTGCGGGAAGCTGCAGGGACCGGCGACATTGCCGAGTCGCGGTACGAGCATTATGTGCAGTTTTTGCAAATGATTCGGGAGAGGCCAAGGAGGTATTGAACGATGCTGCGCATTGCGCCATCGATTTTATCAGCCGATTTCGCGCGGCTGGCGGACGAAATCGCCGATGTGGAACAGGGCGGGGCCGACTGGATTCATGTCGATGTGATGGATGGCCGCTTCGTGCCGAACATTACGCTCGGCCCGCTCGTTGTGGAGGCGATCAGGCCGCACACGAAGCTTCCGCTCGACGTGCATTTGATGATCGAGGAGCCGGACCGGTACGTGCCGGCGTTCGCCAAGGCGGGCGCGGACCTCATTTCCGTTCACGTCGAAGCATGCCGCCATCTGCACCGGACGCTGCATCTGATCAAGGAGCAGGGCGTCAAAGCCGGCGTCGTGCTCAACCCGGCAACGCCGCTCGTTCTGATCGAGCATGTGCTGGACGAAGCGCTCGATCTCGTGCTGCTGATGACGGTGAATCCGGGATTCGGCGGACAAAAGTTCATCCCCGCCGTGCTGCCGAAAATTCGCAGCTTGCGGCAAATGGCCGAGGCGCGCGGGCTGGCTGGCCTGCACATCGAGGTGGACGGGGGCATCAATGAGGAAACGGCGCCGCTTGTTGTGGAAGCGGGGGCCGATGTGCTCGTGGCCGGCAACGCGATATTTGCCGAACCCGAACGAGCCGAGGCGATTAGCCGGCTGCGTGTCCGATAAGGATGCGCAGCTTTTGCATAATAAGGCTCCGCTGCGGGTTGGAAATCAACCTCCGGCCTTCGTTAAAGCCGCGTTCCATTTATCCCTGTGAGCGGATGGAACGCGGCTTTAAATGTCGCCTCCCCGGTTCATTTCACCCTTCGCTCCGCTCGCAGTTATGCCGGGGCGCGGTCATATACGGTGCCACTGCGGCATATAGATGGTTACGAGAGCCAGACTTATTTTGACATGCCATAAACCTTCTTGTTCGCGACTGGCGAGTCGCGGCGAAAGCGCGGGAAGAGGCGCCGACGGCGGCGCACGTTCCCAAGCACATTTTCGCTGGGCGGGAATATATTGTCAGTAACGAATAAGAGTTTGCTTCAGGCGAACTTTGGAGGAGGGGTAAAGGATGAAATTTTACACGATCAAACTCCCGAAGTTTTTGGGCGGTTTCGTCAAAGCGGTACTTAACACGTTCAGCAAAAACTAAGCGCGCCGTCGCCGCCGTCGCCCATACGTTGAGCCCCGGGCGCGAACCGCGGACCGTAGTACCATACCTTTTCACACTAGATGACGCTTGCCGCGGCACAGCTTCGGCAACGCAAAAAAAAGCACCGTATACCGGTGCTTTTTGTCTACATCCGAACGTATGGCGGCGCCTGACGGTTAGACGCGGGCGATTTTGCCGGATTTCAGAGCGCGGGCGCTCACATAGACGCGCTTCGGCTTGCCGTCAACCATAATGCGAACTTTCTGCACGTTGACGCCCCAAGTACGGCGGTTTTTGTTGTTAGCGTGGGAAACGTGATTTCCGGTGCCACGGGATTTGCCGGTAATGAAACATTTGCGGGACATGACTCCACCTCCTCCAAGTATTGCTGCAAACCTGTCACTGGCAGGACGGTTTTTTTCTTTCAGCAAAGACACACTTAATTATATTAGCACACCCAAAATGACGGAGTCAACGCAATGCTGCTCTTTTTGCCGTTTATTTCTTTTGTCGATTAGTGTACAATGTTCTATATCCATCTACATAACAGAGGGAGCTCCCTTATTGAAGGAGAGGTTAGCATGTCGATCGAACTGACGCAGGAACTCGGGAAAATTATCGTCACGGGAGATGTCGTGGCGACGCTAGCCGGCTCTGCCGCACTCGAATGCTACGGCCTCGTGGGCATGGCTTCCCGCAAGCAGCTGAAGGACGGCATCGCCGAGCTGCTCGGCCGCGACAATTTGGGCCGCGGTGTCGAAGTGCGCCGCGACGGCGATAACGTCGAGATCGATCTTTACATTATTGTCAGCTACGGCACGAAAATTTCCGAAGTTGCGCACAACGTGCAAAACCGGGTGAAATACGTTTTGAACGATGTCGTCGGCCTGAAGGTCGATGCGGTGAACATATTCGTGCAAGGGGTTCGCGTCGCGCGTTGACACTATCGTCTGTCCCCAGGAAGGAGAATATCAGCTTGAGTAAGCGCTTCAGTTCTTTGAATGGCCACGACTTTACGGAGCTCGTGCTCGCGGGCGCCAATTCGCTTGGCAACCATGCGGAGAACGTTAACGCCTTGAACGTGTTTCCGGTCCCCGACGGGGATACCGGTACGAATATGAATTTGACGCTCATGTCCGGCGTCGAAGAGCTGCGCCGGCGTCCGTCCGCCCATCTCGGCAAAGCCGCAGAAGCGCTGTCGAAAGGACTGCTGATGGGCGCGCGCGGCAATTCCGGCGTCATTTTGTCGCAGCTGTTCCGCGGCTTCGCCAAGTATGTGCATGAACTGGAAAGCGCCAACGCGCAACAGTTCGCCGCGGCGCTGCAAAACGGCGTCGACACGGCGTACAAGGCTGTCGTCAAACCGGTTGAGGGCACGATTCTTACCGTTTCCCGCGAGGCTGCCAAGCACGGCGTACAGTTCGCGCGCCGGGCCGGCGACATTCTGGAACTGATGGAGGAAGTGCTGCAGCACGGCAAAGAGACGCTAGCCCGGACGCCCGACATGTTGCCGGTGCTGAAGCAGGTCGGCGTCGTCGATGCCGGCGGGCGTGGGCTCATCTATATTTACGAAGGCTTCGTCGCCGCTATGCGCGGGGATTCCACGCCTCTCGGCATCCCCCATGTCGCTCCGGCGGAGGAAACGATTTCGGCACAGGAAGCCGCTTTCGCCGCCCGCAGCCTGGCCGCGGAAGCGCACGGCGATACCGGGCATGGGCCGAAGCGCGCGCAAACGCTAATGAGCGCCGATGTGATCGAGCACGGGTATTGCACGGAATTCATGCTGCACGTCGTACCGGGCAAAATGCCGGGCCTTGTTTTCGACGAAACCAAATTCCGGCGGGAGCTGGGGGAATACGGCGATTCGCTGCTCGTCGTCGCCGATGACGAGCTTGTGAAAGTGCACATTCACGCCGAGCTGCCGGGCAGCGTGATGAACCATGCGATGAAATACGGCGATTTAAGCCGGATTAAGATCGAAAATATGCGGGATCAGCATGCCCATATCGTGATGGAAGAGACGGCCGAGAACGCCGAAGAAGCGGCGTACGGACCGGCTGTCGGCGGCGAAGCGCAGGCTGTTCAGAATGTCGCCGCGCCGCGCAAGCCGTTCGGGTTCGTGGCAGTGGCGATGGGCGAAGGCATCACCGACATTTTGACGAGCGTCGGCGTCGACGTCGTCTTGTCCGGAGGCCAGACGATGAATCCAAGCACGGAGGATATCGTCAAAGCCGCCGCCGGCATTCATGCGGACACCGTATTCGTGCTGCCAAACAATTCGAACATCGTCATGGCGGCGCAGCAAGCCGCTCATCTGTTGGAAGACAAACAGCTTGTCGTCATTCCGTCCAAAACGATTCCGCAAGGGCTTGCCGCCGTGCTCGCATTCCAGGAAACGGCCGATGCCGAGCACAACGCCGCCGCCATGAACGCGGCGCTGGGCCGCGTCGTATCGGGACAAGTCACTTACGCGGTGCGCGATACGACGATCGACGGCATCGAGATTAAAGAAGGCGAATATATCGGCATCCGCGACGGAGAGATCGTCGCGTCCGAACCGTCGCTGCTGGACGCCGCCAAAAAGCTGCTCGATGCGATGCTGGACGAAAACAGCGAAATCGTTACGATACTGTCCGGCGCCGACGCCAACCCCGAAGAGACGGAGCAGCTCGCCGCTTACATCGCCGAGCTGGCGCCTGCAGTGGAAGTGGAGATTCATCCTGGCGGCCAGCCGCTGTATGCTTATATTTTTTCGGTAGAATGAGCAAAGGGGACCCGGCGCGTATGAGCAAAGTGCGGATCGTAACCGACAGCACGGCGGATATTCCGCAGCAGGTGCGGGAAGAGCTCGGCATCCGGATGGTGCCGCTGAAAATTCATTTTGGCGACGAGACGTATTTGGACGCGGTGACGCTGCAATCGGAGCAGTTTTACGAGAAGCTGACCGCTTCCGCGGTTATGCCGACGACGTCGCAGCCGTCGCCGCTTGAATTTCTGGAAACGTACAAACAAATCGTGGAAGAAGAAGGTCCGGATGTGCGCATCGTATCCGTGCATCTGTCTTCGGCATTAAGCGGCACGTACCAATCGGCCGTGCTGGCCAAGTCGATGCTGGAGGAAGAAGCGGACGTGACGGTGGTCGATTCGAAATCGGCGTCGTACGGCATCGGCGCACTGGCCGTAGCCGCCGCGGAAGCGGCGCGCGCAGGCGCGGATGCGGAAGCCGTCATCAGCTTGATGCGGGCGATGCGGGACGATTTCCACATTTATTTTTTGGTCGATACGCTGGAATATTTGAAGCGCGGCGGCCGCATCGGCAAAGCGGCGGCCGTGCTCGGCGCGCTGCTCAACATCAAGCCGATCCTCTCCATCGACAAGGATGGCGAAGTGGCGGCAGTGGAGCGGGTACGCGGCCAGAAGAAGGCGATGGCTCGCATCGTGGAGATGCTGGAAGCCGATCTGGGCGGCAAGACGATTCAATTGAGCCTGGCGCATGCGAATCATTTGGAGGCGGCCGAGGAGCTGCAGCGCTTGATTGAAGAGAAGCTTGCGGTCGCTTCGGTCAATTACGTGACGCTCGGTCCGGTCATCGGGGCGCATGTCGGCCCTGGCGTCATCGCGGCGTTCGCGTGCCCGGCTCGCGGATAGAGAGCGCACCGCGCGCGGTTGGAGGCGTTATGAGAGATTTGCACGACATTCCGGTCAGCGAAGTGCGCGGCGTAGGGGCGCAGAAGGCGGAAGAGCTTGCCGCCTTCGGCATCCGCTCGGCGGGCGACCTGATTGAATATTATCCGTTCCGGTACGAGGATTACTCCATCCGCGATTTGACGCAAGTGAAGGATGGCGACAAAATAACGGTTCAAGGCACGCTGGCCAGCGATCCCGCCCTCCAAATGTACGGCCGTTCGAAATCGAGAATGGTGTGCAAAGTGGTCGTGGATCGCTTTTTCATCACGGCCGTTTGGTTCAACCAGCGCTTTCTCAAAGACAAGCTGGCTTCCGGGCAGGAGCTCGTGCTGACTGGCAAATGGGATCAGAAGCGGCTGCAGCTTACGGTGTCGGAGACGGAATTTCCGGGCAAAAGAAACGCCAATGCAGGCACGCTGCAGCCCGTCTATTCGGTCGGCGGGGCGATTACGCAAAAGTGGATGCGCAAAGCGGTAGGACAGGCGCTCACCCAGTTCGGGGCGCTCGTGCGCGAGGTGCTCCCGTCCACGCTGCTGCGCAAATACGACTTGATGCCGCGCCGCGAAGCGATTATGGCGATCCACCACCCTGACGGCACGGAAGCCGGCGAACGGGCGCGGCGGCGCATCGTGTACGAGGAGCTGTTCCTGTTTCAGCTGAAGCTGCAAGCGTTCCGCGCCGTGAACCGGTCGCGCGCGGACGGCCTGGCGCAAAGCGTCGACCGGCCGAAAGTGCGCGAGTTCGTGCGCGGCTTGCCGTTTGCCTTGACGGAATCGCAGAAACAGGTCGTATCGGAAATATTGCACGACCTGGAGCAGCCGTTCGCCATGAACCGGCTGCTGCAAGGCGATGTCGGCGCCGGCAAGACGGTCGTTGCCGCCACGGCTCTTTACGCTACGGTGACGTCAGGCAACCAGGGTGCGCTCATGGTGCCGACGGAAATTTTGGCCGAACAGCACAAGCGGTCGCTTGACCGGCTGTTCGAGCGCTATGGCGTGACGACGGCACTGCTTACCGGCTCGCTCACGGATAGGCAGCGGCGCGATGACGATCGCCTCGCTGCAGATGGGCCTCGTCGACATCGTTGTCGGCACGCATGCGCTCATTCAGGAAGACGTCTTTTTTCGCCGGCTGGGCCTGGTCGTCACCGACGAGCAGCACCGGTTCGGCGTGCAGCAGCGCAGCATTTTGCGGCGCAAAGGGATGAACCCCGACGTGCTGACGATGACGGCGACCCCGATTCCGCGCACGCTGGCGATAACCGCTTTCGGCGACATGGACGTCTCGACGCTGCGCGAGCTGCCCAAAGGCCGCAAGCCGATCCAGACGTATTGGGTGCGCCATTCTATGCTGGAGCGGGTGCTTGGCTTCATCGCCCGCGAAGCGGAGGCGGGGCGGCAGTCGTACGTCATTTGCCCGCTGATCGAAGAGTCGGAGAAGCTCGACGTGCAAAATGCGATCGATGTGCACGCGCAGCTTCAGCACCATTTTGCTTCGCTAAAGGTAGGACTTCTGCACGGCAGAATGAGTGCCGCCGAGAAAGACGCCGTCATGCGCGCGTTCAAAGAAGGCGAGCTGCACGTGCTCGTCTCGACGACGGTCATCGAAGTCGGGGTCGACGTGCCGAATGCGACGCTCATGGTCGTCTACGACGCCGACCGGTTCGGGCTGTCGCAGCTGCACCAGCTGCGCGGCCGCGTCGGACGCGGCGAGCATCAATCGTATTGCGTACTGATCGCCGATCCGAAGAACGATGTCGGGAAAGAGCGGATGAAGGCGATGACGGAGACAAACGACGGCTTCGAAATCGCCAGGCGCGATCTCGAGCTGCGCGGGCCCGGCGATTTTTTCGGGACGAAACAAAGCGGCATGCCGGAATTCCGCGTCGCCGACCTGACGCACGATTTCGAGACGCTGGAGCAGGCACGCGACGACGCGGCAGCGCTCGTGGCGAACGCACACTTCTGGACGGCCGCCGAATACGTGCCGCTTCGGGCGATGCTGGAGCGGGAACAAGTGCTCGCAGGGGATCCGCTCGACTAAAGCGCATGAACAATCCCATGCCTCGATCGAAGCGAATCGAACCGTTCGCAGCTTTCCTCCGTTATGTTGGATGAGAACTGTTAAGGAGGAGAGAGTATGATTCGCAAATCGATCGGGCGCATCGCCGGCGCTGCCCTCGCCGTCTGGATGGGGGCGCTTGCTGCTTGCGGCGCTGCGTCCGCCGAGACGATCGTCAAATCCGACATGAAAATCAAGCTGAACGGCTCTCCGCTCAGCTACGATCAAGCGTATTTGATCGATAACAGCTTGTTTGTGCCGTACCGGGCGTTCGCGGAAACGATCGGAGCCGAGGTGGGCTGGGACGGAGATACCGAAACCGTCACCGTGAAAAAGGATGACAGCACCATCAAGCTGAAGATCGGCTCGCTATCGGCTACCGTCAACGGGAAGACGACGGCGATGGCTGCGCCGGCACAGCTGATCGACAGCAGTACGTTCGTGCCCGTTCGCTTCTTATCGGAAAATTTCGGCATTCAGGTCGGCTACGACGATGCCACTCGCACCGTATCGCTTACATCCGGGGGAGAAGCGAAGCACGCCTATACGATCGAAATTTCGGAGTTCAAATTCGGTCCCGCCGAGCTGACCGTCGAGGCAGGCTCCACCGTCACGTTCAAAAATCTCGACAACGTGAAGCATAACGCGGTCGCGACGGACGGTTCGTTCCAAACGCCGCTGCTCGGCGAGAACGAGACGGCCAGCATAACGCTGCTGGCCCCCGGCGAATACGACTACTACTGCGAGCCGCACAAATCGTTCATGAAGGGCAAAATTATTGTCAAATAAACAGGCCGCCCGAGAAAGGCGTAGCGGAGGATGGGAATGCGGGCCTTGGAGCGGAGCGTGCGCTTTTGAACTCGTGTTCCCACTTCAGGTTCTAATTCATAGGAACACGAGTTCAAGGAAGCCGGAGACCCACATTTTTAGGTCCGCAGCGCAGCCCTACTCTCTCGGGGAGCCTGAAGAGGATCGCAGAGCTTCGCTTCGCGCACGCTTGTCCACAAGCGCTTACCCGTGCATGGGTCAAGCGCTTTTTTGCCGTGCAGCGGGCAATTCGTCGTCACTCCGCTCATACGATAGAAAGAGCGGAGGTGGTGACGATGAATTACGAGCAATATGGCATCGATCGGCGCCTGGTCGAGCGGCTGAAAAAGAAGGCAAAGCAGCGTCCGGCGCGGGAACGCGTCAAACGGCTGGCGGAAGGAGTGACGCGGGAGGACTTGCAAAACAAAACGACGGTGCGCAGGCTGATCGGCCGCGTGTCGCATACGCTCGGCGAACCGATACCTCCCGACCAGGTGGAACTGATGACGAATTTCATCGTCAGCCAGCAAATCGACCCGAACAATACGCTGCATTTGCTTAAACTGTACACCATGTTCCGCCGCTGATGCTGAATAGGTTGACGGAAGACCTGCACGCCGTCAGGCGGACGCTTAAGCAGCACGGAATACGTGTGTCTGTAGACGGGAACAGCGGAAACGCCCTCCATTGCCGCCTCTTGTAAAGCACTACAAGAGCACGATCCGGCTCACGCGCGACATCGGACGGGTGCAAATCAGCCTGCTCCGGCGGGGTGTATCGGCGATTTGTTCCATATGCTTAGCGCGAAATCGAAGCGTCCGATTCGTTGTCACCATGGTCAAGCAGCCCCTCATACAATTGTAGTGAAGGTCGAGACGAGGGGACTGGTAAAGATGGAGGCATGCAGCACATGGACGTATCGCAACGTGACGCAGGGCGTCTTCCAGACGCTCCAGGCGGTTGGGCGGCGGCAAGGGTTCGCGATTCCGGGAGCGCCTTCGGGCAGCTTCGCCATCAGGGTGGCGGGCATGCAGGTCGGATTTCGGTACGGCTGGGATGCTCGGAGCGGAACGCTGATGCTTACTTGCGTATCGAAGCCGATGCTTCTCGGCTGCGCGACGATCAAAAGCTTCGCGGACAGAATCGTTGGCGAGGCCGGCGGGAAAGTCGCCGGATAATGTCGGGCTTCGCAAAAAAATCGCTCCGCAACGCCGTGACGGCGGCTGCGGAGCGATTTTTCACGTTGTCAGAAACGCGCTCGTCCTTATGGACGGCGTAAGGCGTTTATCCTAGCGGCGCTCAGTGGTAGCGCGGCGGCTCGTCGTAGCCGTCCCGCTTCGATCCGTTGATGACGCGAAACCGCGAGTTGCGCCGCTTGCGGTCGTCCTTGCGGTACATTGTCACTTTGCGCCAGGAGGAAGGCGGATATTTGTACAGCAGGAAAATGGTGCCGAGCACAACGATCGGGATAAAGAAGTAAGTAAAGTTAACGAGCAGCCCGATCGCGATGAGCGCAAACACGATATAGGATCCGACGGAAAACCGGTTTCTCATGGCTCTGCCTCCTTCCTTTCGACTCCTTATTTCGCTTTGAGGCCGTCGGCTTCCCGCATCCGGTTGAACGAAGCGATCGATACTTCCACTTGCGAATTGTCGGGTTCCTTCGTTGTCAGCTTTTGCAGCCATAGCCCGGGATATCCGAGAAAGCGCAGCACTGGTACTTCGCGCAGCGAATTCGTAAAGCGCAGCACTTCGTACGAGACGCCGATGACGACCGGCAGCAGCACGAGCCGCTGCACGATGCGCTGGAGAAGCGAGTCGTACGGGAAAAACGAGTAGATGACGACGCCGACGATGACGGTGAAAACGATGAAGCTGGAGCCGCACCGGTAGTGGAGCGTGCTGAATTTTTGCACGTTCTCGACGGTCAGCTCGACGCCGGCTTCGTAGGCGGAAATCACTTTATGCTCGGCGCCGTGGTATTGAAACAGCCGCTTGATCATAGGCGTCAGCGAGATTGCGTAAATGTAGCCGATAAGCAAAATGATTTTGATAAGCCCTTCCAGCAGCGTATGCCCGACACGGCTCTGGAACAAGTGGGAAAACAGCACCTGCTCGATAAAGACCGGCACCAGGGTGAAGACGAACTTGCCGAACAGGAACGACAGGACGCCGACGAAGGCGACGCCGAGCAGCATCGACAGGCTGAAGCCGGTTTTCGCCTCGCTCGCTTCGCCGTCGTTTTCCCCTTCGGCGTATTTCTCTGCGGAAAAGTTGAGATGCTGGGCGCCTTTGGCGCTCGCTTCGATAATGCCTACGATGCCGCGTCACGAACGGGATTTTTTTGAGCGACTTTACCCAGCCCGCTTCCTGCTTCGGCACTTCCAGAAACTCGATCGATTGGTCTTTGCGGCGAACGGCCGTCACATGAACGCTGCGGCCGGCGAACATGACGCCTTCAATGACGGCTTGGCCGCCGTATACAGCTGTAGGTTGAGACAAGGTGGACACCTCTTCTGGTCGTATGATGGAATGAGCGGAATGAATGCTTCAGGATGCTTCTATTGTAGCGAATTCCGGCCCCGATTGCTACCGCCGCGGTTACGGGAATGGCATCCTGCGCATACTAATCGCTGCCATCGCCGCCGATCTTTTGCCGCTGCGGCGGACCGTGGCTGCAAATTATTCGTAGGCAAGGAGCGGAAATCGAATTATGGTCGATACATTCGTGAAACACCGCAGCGCAGAGGAAGGCGCAGAGCCGACGAACCCGCTGCGGTTCGGGGCATACATCGGGTTGTTTGCCGGGATCATTTGGGGGGCGGTCCGCATCTTCGAGTATTATTTCAGGTTGACCGATGTGGTGCCCGGTTTTTGGTCGAATATTTTTTCAAGCACGATTTTTTGACAACGGTGTGGGGCGGCGTTGTCGGCTGGATGTTTTTTACGCTGTTTTCGGCCGCCGCTGGCATATTGTACGCAGCGATACTGCGCAAAGTGAAGGGGCCGTGGCCGGGGTTGCTGTACGGGGTGCTGTGGTGGGTTTTTCTTTACCTGCTGTTCGGGCCAGTGGCCGGAATGCTGCCTCCGGTGCAGAAGCTCGGCTGGACCACGCTTATCACCGATTTGTGCTTGTTCGTGTTGTGGGGACTTTTTATCGGATATTCGATTGCCGTCGAGTTTACGAAAGAAGAGAAGAGAGATCAGGATCCGGACGGGTTGTTGGGTAAAGTCCTCAAGTGACGGAGGGGGCGGCTCTTTGAGAAAGGCGAGCGGAGCGGGCTATACACAGGGAAGCAACTTATGGTAAAATGGGCTTCGGTAAAAGCGCGGGTAGCGCACGGGTAGGGGGAAATCCGGTGAACAAGGTGCTCGTATTGAACGGCCCGAACTTGAATATGCTCGGCATTCGCGAGCCCGGCGTCTATGGGAGCGACTCGCTGCGCACGATCGAGCAGCGCCTGTTGGCGCTTGCTGCGGAGCTTGGCCTTGAACTGGAGTTTTTCCAGTCGAACCACGAGGGCGCTCTGATCGACCGCATCCATCAGGCGTACGGAACGGCGCACGGCATCGTTATCAATCCGGGCGCGTTCACCCATTATTCGTATGCGATCCGCGATGCGCTCGCAGCTGTACAGCTGCCTGCGGTGGAAGTGCATTTATCGAACATTCATAAGCGTGAAGAGTTTCGCCATCACTCGGTGACGGCGCCCGTCGTCGTCGGCCAGATCGCCGGATTCGGCGGGTTCGGCTATGAGCTCGGCCTGCGGGCGCTGCACCGCCATTTCACCGAAAAGAACGGGTGATATCACGATGCATCAACAGCGATTGGAAAAGCTGCGCCAGCGAATAATCGAGCTGCAGATCGACGCGCTGCTCGTGGCGAGCGGCGTAAACCGGACATATTTGACCGGGTTCGCCGGATCGTCCGGCTACGTGCTTGTCACGCAGCAAAGAGCGATGCTGCTTACGGACTTCCGCTATGTGACGCAAGCGCATCAGCAAGCGCCGGACTACGAAATTATCGAGCATGCGGCGAAGCCGGCTGCCACGATACTCGAGCTGCTCCAGGCGGCGGGCGTAACGAAGCTCGGTTTCGAGCAGCAGCACGTCTCCTTCGGCGCCTATCAAAACTATGTCGCAGCGCTGCCGGGCATAACGCTCGTACCGACGGACGGCGTCGTCGAGAAGCTGCGCATGTACAAGGACGAAGGCGAGCTGCGCATTATGCGGGAAGCGGCTGAGCTTGCGGACCGCACGTTCAGCTACATTTTGACGAAGCTGAAGCCCGGCGTTACGGAGCTGGACATCGCGCTGGAAATCGAAATGTTTATCCGCCAAAACGGCGGCACTTCCACCTCGTTCGACACGATCGTAGCTTCCGGCGAACGGTCCGCCCTGCCGCACGGCAGAGCGAGCGAGCGGGTGCTGCAGAAGGACGAATTTGTCAAACTCGACTTCGGCGCGTATTATAAAGGTTATTGCTCCGACATTACGCGCACCGTCGTGCTCGGCAAGCCGACCGCAAAGCACCGCGACATCTACGACAAGGTGCTTGAAGCGCAGCTCGCTTGCCTGGACGGCCTGAAGCCCGGCATGACCGGGCGCGAAGGCGATGCGCTGGCCCGCGATATTATTGAGAAGTACGGCTACGGCGACAACTTCGGACACGGCACCGGGCACAGCCTCGGGATGGAGATTCACGAAGCGCCGCGGCTGTCCAGGCTGGACGAAACGGTGCTCGAGCCCGGTATGACGATGACGGTCGAACCCGGCATCTACTTGCCCGGATTCGGCGGCGTGCGCATCGAAGACGATATCGTCTTCACGGACAGCGGCATCCGCATCTTAACCCAATCAACCAAGCAACTTATCATACTCGACTAACCGTCAGGAGGAACTCCAGTGATTTCCGTCAACGATTTCAAGACAGGCTTAACGATCGAAGTGGATGGCGACTTGTTTACCGTCATCGATTTCCAGCACGTCAAACCGGGCAAAGGCGCCGCCTTCGTCCGTTCCAAGCTCAAAAACTTGCGCAACGGCAACATCGTCGAGCGCACGTTCCGCGCCGGCGAGAACGTATCGCGCGCGCAAATCGAGCACCGCGAAATGCAGTTCCTGTACAACACAGGCAACGAATATACGTTCATGGACAACCAGACGTACGACCAGATTACGCTTGACAAGAAGCAGCTGGAATGGGAAATCAACTTCCTGAAAGAAAACATGATGATCAAAATCGCCCAGTATCAAGGCGAAATTCTCGGCATCCAGCTGCCGAACTCGGTCGAGCTGAAAGTCGTGGAAACCGAGCCGGGCATCAAAGGCAACACGGCAACCGGCGCGACGAAAAACGCCAAGCTGGAAACCGGCCTGAACGTGCAGGTGCCGCTCTTCATCAACGAAGGCGACGTGCTGCTGATCGGCACCAACGAAGGCAACTACATTTCCCGCGCGTAACGGCTGTAGCTCGCAGCACAAAAACTCCGCATCGATATCCGATATCGAGCGGAGTTTTTATTTTGGGAAGTTGATCGAGCCTGACCGTCAACTGTCACTTTTTTGCATGCAGGTATCCTTGAGCTGCAAAACGTGCATCCCAAAGTGATGAAGACAGTGAGAAAGCATGTGCGAGATGCAAAAAAGTGCAGTCAAATTCGACGAAATGGCTTCGTTTTAGCATTTGAACCTGAAATTGACGTACAAAATACATGTGATTTCAACTTTTTCGTTGATTTTCTTCAATAAGCTGTACTTTTTACATCTCGCCATTCGTGGACTATTTCTCGTACTATATTTTTTTTAGAAATGACGGTTGTTCCCAGCGTGAGAGCATGGGGTGGGACACTCGTGTTTTTAGAGTATCCTTTCCGCCCAGCTCCGCACCGCGGCGTTCCACTGCTCCGGCTGCTCGACGTTCGACGCGTGCCCCGCGCCGTCGATGCGGCTCAGCGCAGCGCCCGGAATGGCGGCGGCGGTCGCTTCGGAGAGGGAGAACGGGATGATCGTATCGCCGTCCGAGCCGATGACGAGCGTCGGGACGCGGATGCCGGCAAGCTGCCCGCTCGAATCGGGACGGTCCGCCATCGCCAGCACGCAAGCGGCGAGACCTTCCGGCTTTTGCGCCAGCATCGTGCGCTGCAGCCGCTGCCGCAGCTCGTCCGGGGCATCGGGCGACAGCAGCTTCGGCGTCATCGCCGTTTCGGCGGCGGAGGCGCCTTGCTCGCGGATCGCCTCGGCCATGTTGACGCGGCCGGCTTTCCCTTCCTCGGTGTCGGGCTCCGCTTTCGTGTTGGACAAAATGATCCCGCGCACAAGCTCGGGATGGCGGCGCAGCAGCGCAAACAGAACATAGCCGCCCATCGAGAAGCCGGCGACGATCGCCTGTTGAATGCCGAGGCGCGCAAGCAGCGCCGCGACGTCATCGGCCATTTCCTCCATACTCGTCCGCTCGGTCGCCTCCGATTGGCCGCACCCGCGCAGATCCGGAGCTATGACGCGAAACCGGTCGGCCAAACCGTCCAGTTGGTCTTCCCACATCGAACTATCGAGCGGGAATCCGTGCAGCAGCACGAGCGGCTCCCCTTGTCCCCGTTCGCGGTAATGAAGCTTGATTGCACTATTATTCGAATCCATCCGCCTGCCTCCTCAAATCGCTAGTTTTTTCCTATCTTTTCATTGTAGACTTGTTTTTTTGTTCCCACAAGTTCGGGCGGTTATGCTATAATGTTTTCTTGATTGTGAATGTGAGCGATTGGGAGTGAAGCAGCTTTGGCGCTTATCGTAATGAAATTCGGCGGCAGCTCGGTCGGCGACGCGGAGCGGATGAAACGGGTCGCAAGACGGATAGCGGAACGCAAACAAGAGGGGAACCGGATCGTCGTCGTCGTATCCGCCATGGGCGACACGACCGACGATCTGATCGATCTGTCGAAGCAAATATGCGAAGGGACGCCGGCGGCGCGCGAAATGGACATGCTGCTCACGACCGGCGAGCAAGTGTCGGTGGCGCTGCTGTCGATGGCGATCCAAAGCCTCGGCGTGCCGGCCGTGTCGTATACGGGCTGGCAGGCGGGCATGTATACCGAAGCGGTGCACGGCAAGGCGCGCATTACCGAGATCAAGCCGGAGCGCGTGCTGCGTTCGGCCGAGGAAGGCAAGGTCGTCATTGTCGCCGGTTTCCAAGGCATGACAAGTGAAGGCGAAATTACGACGCTCGGCCGCGGCGGCTCGGATACGACGGCGGTGGCGCTGGCGGCGGCGATTAAAGCCGACTTGTGCGAAATCTACACCGACGTCGACGGCGTATATTCCACAGACCCGCGGGTCGTAAAGGTAGCGCGCAAGCTGAAGGAAATCTCGTACGACGAAATGCTGGAGCTGGCCAACCTCGGGGCGGCCGTCCTTCACCCGCGCGCGGTCGAATACGCGAAAAACTACAACGTCGCGCTTGTCGTGCGGTCCAGCTTTACGAATAACGAAGGCACCCATGTGAAGGAGGAAGCGGTTATGGAACAAGGAATTGTCGTGCGCGGCATCGCTTACGATAAAAACGTCGCAAGAATCAGCATTCTCGGAGTGCCGGAAAAGCCGGGCCAACTGGCGAAGGTGTTCACGGCGCTGGCGAAGGAGCAGATCGACGTCGACATCATCGTGCAGAGCGGCGTTATTGCCGGTGCGGCCGATTTCTCGTTCACGACGGCATTGACCGATCTCGACAAGGCGCTGGCTGTCATCGAAAGCATCCAGCCGGACATCGGTTACCGCGAAGCGACGCACGAGACGAACGTGGTCAAAGTATCGATCGTCGGCGCCGGAATGGTCAGCACTCCGGGAGTAGCGGCGAAAATGTTCGAGACGATCTCCGCCCTCGGCGTATCGATCTCGCTCGTCAGCACGTCCGAAATCAAAATGTCCTGCGTCATCAAACTGGACCATCTGAACGACGTCTTGCGCGCCCTACACACCGCGTTCGCTCTCGACACGACGAAGCAAGCGTTCGTCGGCGGTCCGCAAGAGCGGAGATAACCAAAGCAACGGCGTTAGTCCCTGCTGGCAGCTTCACGGCGGCCGGCAGGGATTTTTGCTATGTTCAGGAGATTCATATATTTGGTAGAATACAGGCATATGGACAGGAGGGGACACTTGTGAAAAAGATTGCGATAGCCGGCATGGCCGGAATTGCTTTGACGGCCTTCGGCGCAGGCGTGTACGCGGCTTCCGACATTCGGCTGCTCGTTCACGGCAAACAGGTGAACGCCGACGTACGGATCATTGACGGGTCTAGCTACGTTCCTTTGCGCGCCGTCTCGGAAGCGCTCGGGATGGACGTGAACTGGGACAATGCGACCCGCACGATCAGCATCAAAAAAACGAAGACGTACAAAGTCAATTCCGTCATATGGTCCGGAGACGCACGGATGAAAATATCCGCAGTCACATTGGACACGGCGTTCCAAAACGAGAAAACCGATCATCCCATACACGCTCTCATTTTCGATGTGAGCATCGATTCGGCAGCTTCGCGGTTGAAATGGAATCCGACACAGGGGAAAATCAGAATCAACCAGCAGCAAACTGTCGACATCAGCAAGCCTGTCAACTATTCGGACGATCTGGACGGCGCAGTTGTCTACGATAAAGTGAAAAAGGGAAACATCGTCGTCGAAGTAAGCGGCGATCTGGACGAAATCAAAACCGTCGAATTCGTGATAGACGGCTCTACGGACGGGCATACATACAACAATATCCAGCAGATTCCGATCGAACTCAAGTAACGCGAAAAAATGCCTTTGCAAGTGCTCTACGGGCACTTTCAGGGGCATTTTCGCAAGCAGTCACACGCCGCTCAAGCTATTGCCGTCACTTGAGCTTGTCCGCCACAAGCGTGAACACCTTGAGCAAAAACGCCGTAATTCCCGCCGCCATAAGCGGGCCGACCGGAATGCCGCGCATAAATACAATCCCGAAAATCGACCCGATCACGAGTCCGACGATGAGCTGCGGGTCGATTTTTAACAGCTCCAGCCCTTTGCCGTTCATATACGTGGCGGCGGCGCCGCCGATCAGCGCGATAATGCCGGGCCACGTCGTAAATACGCTTAGCACGTCCTTCGCGTTAATGCGCTCGCTGGCGAAAGGCACGAGCACGCCCATCGTCAAAAACAGCAGCCCGAGCTCCAGACCGCGCCGCTCGATCGACGGCAAGTAGCGGTCCAGACTGATCAGCTTGACGATGAGAAGCACGCACGCTGCCGTCGTAATGATGTGCGACCGGCCGAGCAGTCCGATCAAGATTAAAATTACGAGCAGCACATTGCCGTTCATGCGATAACCCCTTGTCCCCCGACTTCGTCCCTACATCGTATGAACGGGAGACAAGGATTAGAACGGCCCGTATGCTCGAGCCGTTCCGATATACAAATTAGGCTGCGAGCTAGCGGGCCGCCAGCGCCAACGGCACGAGCACGCCGTCCTGCAATACGGGGGCGAGGTCGAACGCGTTCCGCTGCGAGCAGAACAGCACGTCATCCTTAAAGCCGAGCCTGGCGAGCCGTTTGCCGCTCGCCGTCGCCAGCAGCGCCGAAGCGATGTCCCCTTGCTCGTGGCGGTAACCGGCGAGCAGCGCCAGACCGAGGTCGTTCAGCCCCGCTTCGGTGAACGTGAGCAGCTCCTCCGCGATCATCCCCGCGCACAACCCGTCTTCCCAGGAAAACACGTCTTGCGTCCCCGCGCACAAAATCGTCACGTCGCGCTGCAGCCCGAAGGCGGCGGCGGCACAGGCGCGGCCGTTCAGGAACGAGCCAGCCAGCACGCGGCTCGCCCGCTGCGACTTTTGAATGGCGCGCGTCCCGTTCGTCGTCGTCATAATAATGCGCCTGCCGCGCACCGCATTAAGCTCGTATTCGATCGGCGAGTTGCCGAGGTCGAAGCCGGGAATTTTTTTGCAGAACCGTTCGCCTCCGAGCAGGTCGCCCGGGCGCTGCTCTTGCTTCGCCTGCTGCACCGTCTCGACGGGGACGACGCCGCTGGCGCCGTGCGCGAGCGCGGTCGTCAACGTGCTTGTGGCGCGCAGCGCATCAATAACGATGACGGTCCTGTGCTGCAAATCGTCCGTCGTCGCCTCCGCGACGGTGCCGATTACATCCACTTGCATTCGTTTCCCCTCCTTTCAGCCTGGCTCCGCCGCAGCCATTGGACTGCGGTCGGCTGCCGACAGGCGACATCTACTTAGGCTTCGCGCCGCTTGCCGGACGGTCCGGTTCTGCGTCCGCAGGCGGCATATGTCCGAATGCGAACGTATCCGAACGCAAACCGCGCCGCAGCGCTTCAAGCGCCACAATGTCGCCGGCCGGGATGTTGCCGAGATTGACTTCCGGTCCGAGCAGCTGCAGCAGATGCACTTGCTGGTGCTTTTGCGGCGCTTCCCACAGCAGCACGTCGCGGCTCGGAATAGCCCCCAGCACAAGCTCAAGCTCATCGTCCTTGCATTTCCCGTTTTCGTCGTAAATGCCGACTCCGGCGCCCGACTCCCGGCCTTCGATGGTGACAAGCTCGGCGCCCATGAGCAGATCGAGCCGCACGGTCTCAATCAGCTCCTCGAGCTCTATTTTCGAGCCCCAGCCTTTTTTGCCGTATTCGGTAAACACGGAGAGGCCCTCCCGGACGCTCTCCGGATCAGCTCGCTGCGCAGTCCGCGCTCCAATTCAATCGTGCCGTCGGACACCTCCAGGCCGGTAAAGCCAAGAGCAAGCACCGTATCGAAGTACGCGTCGATTTCTTGCTGCGCAATGGCTACCTCCAGGAATGTGCCGCCGGGATAAATGCTGATGCCGTTTGCTTTCGCCATGTCGATCTTTTTGCGCAGCAGCGCAGCGGGATAGAGGGGAGACGTGCCGAACCCGATTTTGATCATATCGATGTGGGGGCCTGCCGTTTGCAGCAAGTCTTCGAAAGCGTGGAGGCCGAGCCCCTTGTCAATCACCATCGTTTTCCCCGCCGTTCTCGGCTTCGCCTGTCTGCGTCCGGTCGGGTCGGTCAGCGCCGCGACCCAGGTCGGAAAGGAGGTTACTTCCATGCCGTCAATCTCCTCACTGTCACAAGATGGGGTTCACGGGTTCATCATATGCATCCGCAAATAGGGAGGTGCCCATCATGCCTAAAAAGAGACGAGCCCGCATACAGTGGTACAAACCTTTATTTTCGCATGAAAAGGAGAGAAATCCATGATCAACAAGATCGTCATGAGCATGGCGACGCTGCGCATGATGTCAGGCAGCATCGAAATTATCGCGGCGCTGCTCATGCTCCGTTTCAATCAAGTCGAGAAAGCGCTGCTCGTCAACTCGGGACTTGCGCTCGTCGGTCCCCTCGTGCTGCTGACAACGACGACGATCGGTCTTGTAGGCATCGCCGAGAAACTATCATTCGGCAAAATGATATGGGTGCTGGCTGGCGTCAGCTGCATCTTTATCGGCATTCTCAAAAAATAAGAAACCGGCATATTTCGTTAATAGCGTCATAGGATAGGATATCTGATCTTATTCCATATGTCGCAGTCCGGCCTGCGCAGGCGGAGAGGGACGGGCCCCGGCTCCCGCGGCCGCGGTGCGGACGGGAAGGAGGCCTGGGATGCCGGAAGCGATACTCTCCTATATGCCGGATTCGCTGCAGCGGATCTTGCGTCCCGTCTGGCCTGCGTTGGCGGAGCAGCTGGAAGAAATCCGGGTGCGCGAAAATCGCCCGCTCGAGCTGCGCCTCTCCGGCGGCAGCCGGTTCGTCGCTCCCGGCGGCGTTTTGACAGGCCGGCCGAATGAGGCGTACATGCCGACGCGCAGCGACTGCGCGGCGGTGCTGGAGCTGCTGACGAACCATTCGGCTTATTCGTATGAGGAGGAACTGCGGCTCGGCTACATTACGATTCCCGGCGGCCACCGCGTCGGCCTAGCCGGCAGGGCGGTGCTCGAGGGCGGGCGCGTCCGGCTGCAGCGCGACGTCGGCTCGTACAATTTTCGCATCGCCCGGCAAGTCGTCGGCGTCGCCAAGCCGTTCGTGCCGAGCCTACTCGATATCGGCGCCGCGACGCTTCACCACACGCTGATCGTGTCGCCGCCGCAGCACGGAAAGACGACGTTCGCCCGCGACCTGGCCCGTATTGTCAGCGCGGGTGAGTGGCCGCCGGGAGCTTGGGGGAATGGCCCCGCGGCAAGCCGGCCGGGACTCAAAGTCGGCGTCGTCGATGAGCGCTCCGAGCTGGCCGCATGCGTGCAAGGCGCGCCGCGCTTCGATCTCGGCCCCCGTACCGACGTGCTGGACGGCTGCCCGAAGGCGGAAGGGATGATGATGCTGATCCGCTCCATGTCGCCTGAAGTGCTCGTCGCCGACGAGCTCGGGCGGCCCGAGGACGCCGCAGCTGTGCGCGAGGCGATCCACGCCGGCATCCGCGTCGCGGCTACGGCGCACGGTAACGATCTCGACGATGTGCGGCGGCGGCCGGCGCTGCGCGAGCTGCTTGGCGAGGGGGCGTTTCGCCGCATCGTCACGCTGCGGCGAAAGCCGGGGGAGCCGCTGCAAGGCGCCGTCTGGGACGAGCAAGGCAGGCGGCTGTTCGCGACATCCGGCTGGGCCGGCGGCCTTTCCGCCGGAGCCGGATATCGGCCTGCCGCCGCAACGGCGCAGAACGGCGATGAGCGAAAGGGGGCGAGTGCGAGGTGAAGCTGCTTGGCGCCGCTCTGGTGCTGCTCGCCGCCACGCTGTTCGGCTTTTTTCAGGCGCTGCAGTTTGCCCGCCGGCCGCGCCAAATCCGCGAGCTGATCTCGGCGCTGCAGCGGCTTGAGACGGAGATCGTCTATGGCTCCACGCCGCTGCCGGAAGCTTTGCGGCGGCTTTCCGCCGCCGCGGCGGAGCCGGTCGGCCCGCTGCTCGGAGGCGTGGCCGCAGCGCTCGCGCAGCGCCCGCAAACGCCGCTCGGCGAGCTGTGGCGGGAGGAGGCGGAGCGCGTCTGGAAGCGGTCGGCGATGAAGGAGCCCGAATTCGAGGCGTTCACCCGCCTCGGGCTGGCGCTAGGCCTCTCGGACCGCACCGACCAGGCCAAGCATTTGAAGCTCGCCGCCGCCCAGCTGAAGGCGGAGGAACAAACCGCGCGCGAAGAGCAGAAGCGGTACGAGACGATGTGGCGCAGTTTGGGCGTTCTGGTCGGAGCTCTCATCGTCATTTTGATGTATTAAGTGGGGTGCCCTAGATGAACGTGGATGTGAACGCCATTTTCCAGATTGCCGGCATCGGCATCATCATCGCAATGATCCATACGGTGCTCAAGCAGATGGGAAAGGAAGACATGGCCCACTGGGTGACGGTCATCGGCTTCGTCGTCGTACTGTTCATGGTGGTCAGCATGCTCGACAATTTGTTCAAGGAAATCAAAACGATCTTTCTGTTCCAGTAGGTGACGCCGTGGAAATGATCCAAATTGTCGGAGTAGGGCTGCTCGCCACCGTCCTCGTGCTCATCGTCAAGGAGCAGAAGCCGATGTTCGCTTTCCTGCTCGCAACGTTCACCGGCATCGTCATATTCCTGTTCTTAATCGGCAAAATTTCAGCCGTCATTCATATGCTGGAGGATTTAGCCGTCAAGTCGAACATCAACCTGGTTTTTCTCAAGACGATACTCAAAATTATCGGCATCGCCTACATTGCCGAGTTCGGCGCGCAAGTCGTGCGCGACGCAGGGCAAGAGTCGATCGCCGCCAAAATCGAGCTCGCCGGCAAAATTCTCATCATGGTGATGGCGATTCCGATCATCACCGTCATTATACAAACGGTGATCAAGCTGCTGCCTGTCTAGGCGCTAGAGCCGGGAAGCTATGGGAGGTGCCGCGCACTTGAGTCGAACCCGAATGCCGGCTGCGCTCGTGCTGCTCGCGCTGACGCTATGGCTTGCGTTCTTCGCAGCCCCTTTGCCTGGGCTTGCGGCCGAACCCGGCGCTGCGGCGGGCGACGCGATCGTGCGCGAGCAGGCGAGCCAGCTCGACACGACGCAGATCGAGAACTATTGGAACAAGCTGATGAAGCAGTACGGCGGCTACTTCCCGGAAATCAGGGTGCCAAGCTTGATGGAGTTGCTGGCCGGCGGCCAAAGGCTGCAGCTTGACCATATACTGAAAGGTTTGCTGCGCTACCTGTTCCACGAAATTATCGTCAGCGGCAAGCTGCTCGGTTCGATTATGGTGCTGACCGTGTTCAGCATTTTGCTGGAGACGCTGCAAAGCTCGTTCGAGCGCAACACGGTAAGCAAAATCGCTTACGCTATTTCGTTCATGGTGCTCGTCATTATCGCGGTCAATTCGTTCAGCGTGGCGATCGGGTATGCCAAGACGGCGATCGCCGACATGATTCAGTTCATGCTCGCCATCGTGCCGCTGCTGCTCACGCTGCTGGCGTCGACCGGCGGGGTGGCTTCGGTCACGATTTTGCACCCGATGATCGTGTTTATGGTGCATACGGTCGGCACGGCCATTTATTTGATCGTATTTCCGCTGCTCTTTTTTTCGGCGGTGCTGCATATGGTTAGTTCTATAACGGACAAGTACAAGGTGACGCAGCTTGCCGATTTGCTGCGAAACGTCAGCATCGGCGCACTCGGAGCGTTCGTGACGGTGTTCCTCGGCGTCATCTCGGTGCAAAGCACGTCGGGGGCGATCGCCGACGGGGTGGCGGTGCGCACGGCGAAATACGTCACGAGCACGTTCGTGCCGGTGGTAGGGCGCATGTTTTCGGACGCTTCGGAGACGGTAATCGGCGCCTCGATGCTCGTCAAGAACGCCGTCGGCTTGGTCGGGGTTGTCATCATTTTGCTGCTGTGCGCGTTCCCGGCGCTCAAGATCATTACGCTCGCGCTCATCTACAACGTTTCCGGCGCGATGCTGCAGCCGCTCGGCAACTCGCCGATGATCAAGTGCCTGCAGACGATCGGCAAAAGCCTCATCGCCGTGTTCGCCGCGCTCGCCGTTGTCGGCTTGATGTTCTTCCTGGCGATCACGATGATGATCACGGCCGGCAACATGACGCTGTTGGCGCGATAAGCGGCCTTACTCGGGAAGGGGCTATATTCATTAGGGGGGAGGGGAAGCGGATGCTGGGCATGAGCGTCTGGCTGAAAACGGTCATTACTGTCATTATGCTCGCGACTTTCGTCGATCTGCTGCTGCCGAACTCCGCGATGCAGCGCTATGTCCGCACCGTCATGAGCTTGTTCGTGCTGCTGACGCTGCTGTCCCCGCTCATCCAGTTATTTCAGCGCAGTTGGCAGCCGGAGAAGCTGTTCGCGCTAGTCGGAGATCAGGAAGCGCGCATGGCTGCCGCCGCTCAAGCGGGCGGGGCGATGCCATCGCTGGAGGCGATCCAGCGCCAAGCGGAGCAGCTGAAAGCTGTGAACGCGCAGCAGGAAAAACGGCTCGTCGAAACGCAGCTGGCGGCGCAAATCAAGGATCGCCTGCAAGGCGAGACGGAGCTGCCGATTACGGCCGTACAAGTTACGACCGGCACGGACAAGCGCGACAAGCCTTATATCGAGAACGTCCGGGTCACGCTTGGCCCGCCGCAGCCGCCGGCCGCCGCAGTCGGAGATAGCGCCAAACCGGATGCATCTTCCGGCGGGACGGCAGGACAGATTGGCAAGCCGTTAGCTATCGAAATCAAACCGGTCGACCCGGTGCGAATCCGCATCGGCAGCGGCTCGGATGATCATACATCGGCAGCCGCCGCCCCCGCGGGGGGCGTGCTGCCCGCGCCGTACCGCCAGGACCAGACTGCCGTCTCCCGAGTTCTCGTCAAAGAGTACCAGCTCTCGCCGGATCGGGTCCACGTGCTCTACTCCGGCGACGCGCACGCTTCTTAGCGGAACCGATGGCGAATAAGCCGACAATGCCGAGCGCGGAGCGGAGCCCCGAGGCACTTACCCTAAGTGAGGTGACTAGAAGCAATGGGAAAATTCATGAATTGGTTGGAGCAGCGGTTCGGAGGCGGACCGAACGGATCGAAACGGTCGCGGCCTTTCCTCTGGCTTCTGATCATCGCCCTGATCGGCGCAGCGATCATGATCCTCAGCTCCTTCGTCAACGTGACGAAGCTCGAGCCGATCAGCCAAGGAGGCGCCGGGCCGCCGCCTGCGCAGCCGAGCCAGCCGGCCTTCGGTTCGGGCGCCAAAGACGCATCCAGGTTTCGCGAGTACGAGCAGGCGTACGAATCGCAGCTGCAAGACATTTTGCGCAAAATTGTAGGCGTCGGCGACGTCGAAGTGCTCGTCACGATCGAGTCGACCGAAGAGGTGGACGTCGAGAAAAACGTGAAAAACACGCAGCAGGTCACGAACGAGAAAGACCAAAACGGCGCGAACCGCAACATCACCGAAGTGACGAGCAGCGGCGAAGTGGTGCTGTACCAAGTGTCCGGCGCCCAGCAGCCGCTCGTGACGAAATATATTAAGCCGAAAATTCGCGGGGTGCTCGTCGTCGCCAAAGGCGCGGAGAACGCCGTCGTGAAGAAGATGATCGCCGAGGCGGTCGAACGCGGGCTGGACGTACCGGCGCACCGCATCTCCATCCTGCCGAGGAAACAATCCCAATAACCTAAGGAGGTAGTAACAATGAACGCAAAAAGACAAACGATTTGGTTAGTATCGATGCTGAGCCTGATGGTGGTATTGTCCGCCTACTACTTGTTCACGGAAGACACTTCGAAGGTCGACGTGACGACGGCGAGCGGCAGCGATAAAAGCGTCGGCACGCCGGTAGCGATCGATTTGAAAGATCCAAACGGCGCCAAAGTGGACAGCAAAGACACCGCCAAAGTGGAAGTGAAGCCGGATCCGAACCAGCAGACGGCGCAAGCGAACGGCAAAGCGGCCGATGGGAAGACGACGGCCCCGGATGCGAAAGCGACGGCGCCTGACGCCAAAGCGACCGGTTCCAAAGCACCCGACGCCAAAGCGACCGATAAAACGGCGAGCGGCCAAAAGACGGCGCAAACGGGCAACGCCGACAAAGCGAAAACGGATGCGCAAGTGCTCGACACGATGACGAGCGCGGCGCTTAGCGGCAGCAACTACTTCGCCGACCAGCAGCTGAAGCGCGACGAAGAGGTTTCCAAGCAGACGGAACAGCTCATGAGCATTACGTCCAGCTCCAAAGAGTCCACGCAAAACCTGGAGAAAGCGTACAACGACCTGCAAAAGCTGCAGGACATGAATACGAAAATGCAAAATCTGGAGTCGCAGCTGACGAAGCAATATCCGAATGCGGTTGTGACAAAAGACGGAGAGAAATATAAAGTGGCGGTGCAGGCGGAGAAGCTGACCGCTGCGCAAGCGGTGGCGATCGTCGATCTGACGATGCAAGAAATGAGCATCGGTCAAGATAAAGTGGTTGTGCAGTACTTGCCTTAAGCGACGAACGCCCGGGAGCCCGGCCGAACGCGAGGGCGTCAAGCGGCATGCGAACTTGCAGCAGAGCCGTTTCGCCGCCTTCGCGCCAAACGGGCTCTTTCCATTTCCTTCGTTTGTGGGTTATAATACTACCGTTGTGTCCGACTTCACAAATATTGAAGGAGTGAAGCCTTTAGTGTTCAAGCTAAGCGAAATCAAAGAATTGATGAAATTGATGGACCAAACGTCCTTGCACGAATTGGAGATCGAAAATGAAGGCTCGCACCTGCTGATCCGAAAGCCGGGCAAGACGGAGTCCGTCATCGTGGCGCCCGCTGCCCAGCACACCTTTACGCCTGTTGTCAGCGCCCCGGCGCCGTTTGCTCCGGCCGCTGCAGCCGGGGGGCCCGCCGCAGCAGCCGACCAAGCCGCTTCCGGAGAAGAAGATGCCGGCTTACATAAAATCGTATCGCCGATGGTCGGGACGTTCTATGCAGCGCCGTCCCCGGGCGCCGCACCGTTCGTCACCCGCGGCTCGAAAGTAAGCGACAAGACGACCGTCTGCATTATCGAAGCGATGAAGCTGATGAACCAGATTGAGGCCGAAGTGAACGGCGAAATCGTCGACATTCTCGTGGAGAACGGACAGCTCGTCGAATACGGGCAGCCCTTGTTCCTGGTCAAGCCTCATTAAGCGTCAGCCTCAGGAGGGAACCTAATGAAGTTTCACAAAATTTTGGTGGCGAACCGCGGGGAAATCGCCGTCCGCATCATTCGCGCTTGCCGCGAGCTCGGCATTGAAACGGTCGCCGTCTACTCCGAAGCCGACCGCGATGCTCTGCACGTCCGCCTCGCCGACGAGGCGTACTGCATCGGTCCGACGATTTCGAAGGAAAGCTACTTGAACTTTACGAACATTATGAGCGTGGCCCTGCTCACCGAAACGGACGCGATCCATCCCGGCTACGGCTTTTTGTCGGAGAATGCGGACTTCGCTGAAATATGCGAGCAGTGCGGCGTTACGTTTATCGGCCCGTCCGCGGACGCCATCACGAAGATGGGGGACAAGTCGGTCGCCAAGCAGACGATGAAAGCGGCCAAGGTGCCTGTTATTCCCGGCTCCGACGGCCTTGTGGAAACGGTGGAGGACGCCGTCGCCATCGCCCGCGACATCGGCTATCCGGTCATCATCAAGGCGACGGCCGGCGGCGGCGGCAAAGGCATCCGCATCGCCGAAGACGAAGAGACGCTCATCGCCCAAATCACCGTCGCGCAGCAGGAAGCGCAAGCGAACTTCGGCAACTCCGGCGTTTATTTGGAGAAATACTTGACGGGCATGAAGCACGTCGAGATCCAGATCATCGCCGACAAGCACGGCAACGTCGTGCACCTTGGCGAGCGCGATTGCTCCGTGCAGCGCCGCCGCCAGAAGCTCGTGGAAGAAGCGCCGTGCCCGATCTTGACGCCGGAAACGCGCCGCCAGATGGGCGAAGCCGCCGTGCGTGCGGCGAAAGCGGTCGATTACGCAGGCGCGGGGACGCTGGAGTTTTTGCTCGGACCGGACGGCAAGTTTTATTTTATGGAAATGAATACGCGCATTCAGGTCGAGCACCCGGTGACGGAAATGATTACCGGCATCGACCTGATCAAAGAGATGATTCGCATCGGCGAAGGCGAACCGCTGTCGTTCACGCAGGACGATGTGCAGATCGACGGCTGGTCGATCGAGTGCCGCATTAACGCCGAGGATCCGAACCGCAATTTCATGCCGTCGCCGGGACAAGTGAAATTTTATTTGCCGCCGGGCGGTTACGGCGTGCGGGTGGACAGCGCCGTTTATCCGGGCTATACGATTTCGCCGCACTACGACTCGATGGTTGCGAAGCTGATCGTTTGGGCGCCTACGCGGGGCGAAGCCGTCGCCCGGATGAAACGCGCGCTCGAAGAATTCGCTATCGAAGGCGTGCACACGACGATTCCGTTCCATTTGAAGCTGCTCGATCATCGTACCTTTTTGGCGGGCACCCACGATATCAAGTTTCTGGAAGAGCACGACGTAAACGATCCGAACTCTTAGAACTTGAAGGGTTTGTCATATTTTTGCCGAAATGGTATAGTTATTAAATAAGTACGAGCGTTTCAAACCAATCAGGAGGTGCGCTAGCATGAGCACAATCGCTCCCGATTACGAGAAGACGGATATGGGCACGATTCAGATTGCGCCGGAAGTCATTGCGGTCATCGCGGGGCTTGCGGCGATCGAGGTGGAAGGCGTAGCCGGCATGAGCGGCGGTTTCGCAGGCGGCATTGCCGAGCTTCTCGGCCGCAAAAATTTGGCCAAAGGCGTGAAGGTCGATGTCGGCCAGCGCGAAGCGGCGATCGACGTGTCCATCGTCATTGAGTACGGGACTCGAATTCCCGAAGTTGCCGGCGACATCCAAAAGAACGTGAAGCAAGCGATCGAATCGATGACGGGGCTCGATGTAGTCGAGGTGAACGTCCATATCCACGACGTTATGTTCAAAAGCCCGGAGAAGCCGGCTGCCGAAGAAGAGCCTGCAGTACAACGAGTAAAATAAACGGCATGTCGAAACCCCTGACAGTCAGGGGGTTTTCAATGTCGCTCCCTGCGCGAGAGCGCGGATTGAAACAATCACGGAAGGGGACAAGCTTCGTGGTCAAAATTTTGGACAGGCTCCTGCTATTCGTCTTCACTCTAATTACCCTGATCTCCTCCGCGGTCGTGCTTGTGGCTACGTTTTCCTGGATTCCGGAACAGCAGGCGCTGGCGGCGGTACGCCAGCTGTATCACGACCTGCCGACAGCATATACGGCTATCGTCGTTGGACTTCTAGTGCTCGTCATCAGCATCCGCTTCCTGGTCGTTACGCTGCGCCGAGGCCGCGCGCAAGCGCCGTCCATCGATCAGCGGACCGATTACGGCGACATTCGCATCTCGCTCGATACGGTGGAAAATCTTTCGCTGAAAGCGGCAAGCCGCAGCCGGGGCGTCAAAGACGTGAAGTCCCGCGTCCGCGTCAGCCCGTCCGGAATTGAAATCGTCATTCGCGCGCTCGTCGACGGCGAAACGTCGATTCCCGAATTGACCGAAGATATGCAGCGCACCGTTAAGGAGCTGGTGGAAGAAATTACAGGAATTCCTGTCGCTTCCGTGACGGTCTTCGTCGCCAATATCGTGCAGTCCGCGCCGACGTTCAAGAGCCGTGTGGAATAGAGGTGAAGCTCCGTGTGGAATGAGCTGTGGGAGCATCATCGGGGCAAAACCGTCGGCACCGCCGCAGGCATCGTTTGCGGCTTCATTTATTTGTTTTTCGGCTTCTGGGACATGCTCATATTTGCTTTTATTTCCTTCGTAGGGTATTATATCGGCAAGAAGGTAGACAACCGGGAAGAACTGTTTCCCTTGCAGGAGCTATGGCGCCAGCTATCGGACAAATGGAGATTGTTCCGCTGAAATCCTTGGGTCTTCCATGGATTTTTTTGTTGCCCGGTGAGGCGTGAAGCCAGAGGAGGAAGTCAGGCATGAGGCGCAGAGTAGCGCGGGAGATTGCGATTCAAAGCTTGTACCAGATTGAAATGAACGAAGTGACCGCGAAGGAAGCGGTCGCTATGGCCGTGCACGAAGCGGAGCACGACAACGAGGCACAGCTCGCGACCCGAGGCGACAAAGTGTCGCCGGCGTACGTGCAGGAGCTCGTGGAGGGAACGAGGAGGAACGTTGCCGCGATCGACGAAATGCTGTCCGATTATTTGAAAGGCTGGCAGATGGACCGTCTGTCCCGGGTCGACCGCGAGGTGCTGCGGCTGGCGGCTTACGAGATGGTGTACCGCGACGACGTGCCGCCGAAAGTCGCGCTGAACGAAGCGATCGAGCTGGCCAAACATTTTGGCACCGAAGAATCGGGCAAGTTCGTCAACGGCGTGCTCGGCAAAATGATCAAGGAACTGGACGGACTGAAAGGAAAATACGCGCGGCAGCTAGAGCCGTAACAAAGGTGGAAGGGGAATCGGCCATGACCGCACAAATCATTAACGGCAAACAAATCGTCGCCGAATATCGCGACAATATTCGGCGCGAGGTCGAGGCGCTGACAGCCGCCGGCACGCGGCCGGGGCTTGCCGTCGTCATCGTCGGCGAAGATCCGGCGTCGCAAATTTATGTCAACAACAAGGCGAAAGCTTGCGAGCAAGTCGGCATCTACTCGGAGGTGCACCGGTTGCCGGAGGCGACGACGCAAGACGAGCTTGTGGCTCTCATCGAGTCGCTTAACCGCAATGCTGCCGTGCACGGCATTCTCGTCCAATCCCCGCTCCCGGGCCATATCAATGAAGAAGAAGTGGTGGACGCGATTATGCCGGATAAGGACGTCGACTGCTTTCACCCGGTCAACGTCGGCAATTTGGCGATCGGCAAGCCGGGCATGCTGCCGTGCACGCCGGCCGGCGTCATCGAGGTGCTGAAATACATCGGCGCCGACATTGCCGGCAAACATGCCGTTGTCGTAGGCCGCAGCAACATCGTCGGCAAGCCGATGGCCTTGCTGCTGCTGCGCGAGCATGCGACGGTAACGATATGCCATTCGCGCACGCCGGATCTCGCTGCCGTCACGCGCCAGGCGGACATTCTCGTCGCCGCCGTCGGGCGGGCGAACTTGATCCGCGCCGAGCACGTGAAGCCGGGCGCGGTCGTGATTGACGTCGGCATGAACCGCCCGGAAGGCGGGAAACTGTGCGGCGACGTCGATTTTGAGGCGGTGAAGGAGGTGGCCGGGGCCATTACTCCGGTTCCGGGCACCGTCGGCCCGATGACGATCACGATGCTGCTGCGCAACACGCTGCACGCCGCCCGCCGGGCGGCCGGCGCCCAGGCGGCGGTGGGCGGATGAACCAGCAGCGTCAAGTCCTCTCGATTAAAGAGCTGAACCGCTACATCAAGCTGAAGCTCGAGGGTGACGATACGCTGCAGGACGTCTGGGTGCGCGGCGAAATATCCAATTTCACGCACCACGCCAGCGGCCATATGTATTTCACCTTGAAAGACGCGGACAGCCGGCTGAAGTGCATCATGTTCGCATCGCATAATCAGAAGCTCGGGTTTATCCCGCGCGAAGGCACGAAAGTGATCGCCCGCGGCAACATATCCGTATACGAGCGGGACGGGCAGTACCAGTTTTACGCTACGCATATGCAGCCGGACGGCATCGGCAATCTGTATTTGGCGTTCGAGCAGCTGAAAAAAAAGCTCGAAAGCGAAGGGCTGTTTGCGAAAGAACGCAAACGGCCGATTCCGCGCTTCCCGGCGGCGATCGGCGTCATTACCTCGCCGACCGGTGCTGCCATCCGCGATATTATCATTACGCTGCGGCGCCGCTATCCGATCGTGCCGATTTTGCTATATCCCGCGCTCGTGCAAGGAACGGGGGCGGCGCCGTCGGTCGTAAGAGGCATCGAGCTCATGAACGCGCTCGCCGAAGTCGACGTACTGATCGTCGGCCGCGGCGGCGGTTCGCTTGAAGAGCTGTGGGCGTTCAACGAAGAAATCGTGGCGCGGGCCATCGCCGCATCGCGCATTCCGGTCATCTCCGCCGTAGGCCACGAAACCGATTTCACCATCGCCGATTTCGTCGCCGATCTTCGCGCGCCGACGCCGACCGCCGCCGCCGAACTCGCGGTGCCGCACCATTTGGAGCTGAAGCAGCAGCTGTACTATTTGTCGCAGCGGCTCAGCCAAGGGCTGCTCGGGCAGCTGCAGCGGCGTCGCGACCGGTTGGAGCGGCTGCGCCGTTCGCCGTATTTGCAGTATCCGCGCCGCCAGCTGCTCATGCAGCCCGCCGAGCGGCTGGACCGGCTGCGCGACCGGCTGCGCCACGCCGTGCGGGAGCGTACGGCAGCTGCACGCCAGGCGAGCCTTCGGCTCGAGCGCCGGCTGTCGGCGTTCAACCCGCGCGAGCAAATCGTCTTTGCCCGCCGCCGCACCGATAGCACCCAGCGCCGCCTGGCGGTCGCGATGCAATCGCTCGTGCGCGGCAAGCGGCGCGACGTAGGGTCGCTCGTGCGACAGCTCGACGCACTCAGCCCGCTTAAAGTGATGCAGCGCGGCTACAGTCTCGTCTACGACGAGAAGGAAAAGAAGCTGATCAATTCCGTAGTGAACGTCCAGATTGGGGATGTCATTAAAGTGCGGCTTCGGGACGGACGTTTGCAAGCACATGTATGGGGCATGGAGGAGAAAAAGGATGAATAGCGAACAACCGACGGCGATCAGCTTCGAGCAAGCGATCGAAAAGCTGGAGGCGATCGTGGCGAAGCTGGAGAGCGGAGACGTTCCGCTCGAGCAAGCGATCGAGCTGTACCAGGAAGGAATGAAGCTGTCTCTGCTGTGCGGGCAAAAGCTGGAGCAAGTGGAACGCAGCATCGAAATGCTCGTCGAAGGGGAATGCGGAGTCACGAAGAAACCGTTCCAGACGGCCGCAGAAGACAAAGGTGAACCGAATTGACCAGCTTGTCCTTATCGATTGAACAATACATCAAAGAGCAAGCCTTGCTTGTGGAGCAAGCGCTGAAAGCATCGCTGCCCGCCGACTGGGATATCCCGGTCCCGCTGCGCGAGTCGATGCAATACTCGCTTATGGCCGGAGGGAAGCGGCTGCGCCCGGTGCTCGTGCTGGCTGCGGCCGAAGCGCTCGGAGCGGCGCGTGACGCTGCGCTGCCCGTTGCTTGCGCCATAGAAATGATCCACACGTACTCGCTCATCCATGACGATTTGCCGGCTTGTCCGCCGACCATGCCGCGCGCGCCGGCGTACACCGCCAGTTCCTCCGCGATAGCCAAAGCCCGCTCGGCCGAAACTCCGTGCTTTCGAGCCGCCTGCGCCACGCTGTAAAAGGCCCCGCCGATATGGCCGCCGGCCCGCAGCGAGAAGACGATCAGATCGCTCGTTTTGCGGGTATGGATGTATTCCAGCTCCTCGAGCTTAGTAATGCCC
>NZ_JXAK01000011.1 GCF_000829455.1 Gordoniibacillus kamchatkensis | reverse complement strand
GCTCGAACGATTCCGATACAATTCCCTAAGGAGCAATTCCATTATGGCCCATATCGTAAGCTGGCTGAAACTTTTACGCTGTCGGCGGCGACAAGCTGACGCACCCGTGGGATGCGAGCGCGTACGTGCTGACTGGCGGCGCTGGGCCGGTGCTGATCGACTGCGGCAGCAGCGAAGGCTACCCTGACTTGCGCCGCAATTTGGCTGCGCTCGGCATTGCGCCGGGCGACATTCGCCGCGTGCTGGCCACCCATGGCCACTGGGACCATCTGTCCGGCTTCGCCTCGCTCCGCGCCGATCATGGCGGCATGCTGGAGCTGTACATTCACGAGGCGGACCGGGCGCAGGTGGAGCAGGGCGATCCGGAGCGGACCGCGGCGTTTTTGTACGGCAAGCCGTTCCCGCCGCTGCCTGTCGCCGGACTGCTGCAGGACGGCGAGACGGTGCGCGCCGGAGCGTTCGCTCTGACGGTGCTGCATACCCCGGGCCACTCACCCGGCAGCGTCTCGTTCCTGCTCGATACAAATGCAGGCCGCGTGCTCATCGCCGGCGACACGCTATGGGGCGGCTATCACCCCCGCGTCGGCTCGGATCTCGAGGCATGGTCGCAGTCGCTCGACAAGCTGCTTGGGCACGACTTCGACCTGCTGACGTTCGGCCATTTGCCGCCGACGCTCGTTTACGACGCGAAGACCAAAGTCGCCGAAGCGCGCAAGCAGCTCGGAGTCTATTTTAACCCGTGGTTCAAGCCGTTCTGCGAGACGTTCCGGTATTAAGAGCGCTATACACTTTAAGCAGCACAAAGCAAAGAGGCTAACCGCAACATACCAATACCAAAAAAGGCAGGGGAGCATACGGATGAAAAACCGCAAATTCCACATGATCGGCAACGCCACATCGATCCGGTATGGCTGTGGCAATGGCAGGAAGGCTTTCAGGAAGTCAAAGCGACGTTCCGCTCGGCGCTCGACCGGATGAAGGAGTACGACGACTTCGTGTTCACGTGCTCCTCGGCGGCGATGTACGAATGGGTCGAAAACAACGATCCGCGCATGTTCGACGAAATCAGGCAGCGTGTCAAGGAAGGACGCTGGCAAGTCGTCGGCGGCTGGTGGATTCAGCCCGACTGCAACATTCCGGGCGGCGAATCGTTTGTGCGCCAGGGGTTGTACGGCCAGCGCTATTTTAAAGAGAAGCTCGGAGTGGCCGCTAAGGTCGGCTACAACGTCGACAGCTTCGGCCATCACGGCATGCTGCCGCAAATTCTCGCCAAAAGCGGGATGCCGTACTACGTGTTCATGCGCCCGATGCCGAACGAGAAAGGGCTGCCAGGCCGTCTGTTCCATTGGGAATCTGACGACGGCTCGCGCGTGTTGACGTACCGCATCCCGTTTGAATATTGCACATGGGGAAAAGATCTGGAGAAGCACGTCCGCCGCTGCATGACCGAGCTGAAGGAGCCGGTCGACGAGCTGATGGTGTTTTACGGCGTCGGCAACCATGGCGGCGGTCCTACAAAAGAAAACATCTTGAGCCTCATCCGAATGAACGCCGACCCGGAATTCCCGACCATCCTCTTCGATGGCCCGAACGACTATTTCGAGCATATGGAGAAGCGCGAGCTCCCGCTCCCGGTTGTCCACGACGATTTGCAGCACCACGCCAGCGGCTGCTATGCGGCGCACTCGGGCATCAAGAAATGGAACCGCGAAGCGGAAAACAAGCTGCTTGCCGCCGAGGCGTGGTCGATTATAGCCGAGCGCGTTACCGGCCAGCCGTACCCGCGCGACTACGACCGCGCCTGGAAAAACGTGCTGTTCAACCAGTTCCACGACATTCTCGCCGGAACAAGCCTCGAGGCGGCGTACGAGGACGCCCGCAACCAGCACGGCGAAGCGATGTCGATTGCCGAGCGTGGCCTCAATTACGCGCTGCAGTCGCTGTCGTGGAACATTGGCATTGAGCACGAGGAAGGCATGAAGCCAATCGTCGTGTTCAACCCGCACGCGTGGGCGACGCGCGTGAACGTCGAGCTCGAAATCGGAGGCATACGCGATGCGAGCGTCCTGACCGACGAGACCGGTGCCGAGGTGCCGTATCAGCTCGTGCAGCCGCTGGCGACATCGGGCGGGCGGTACCGCCTCAGCTTTGTCGCCGAGCTGCCGGCGCTTGGCTACCGTCTCTACAAAATGCACACGCCGCCGGGGCTCGTGAGCGGCTCCAGCGCGATTGCGGCCCCGGGTCCGAACGCGCCTCAAAGCGCAAAGGACACTTCGCATCTGAATCCGCCGGCCGTCAAGGCGACGAATACGTCGCTCGAAAACGACCGGTTCCGCCTCGAATTCGATCCGAACACCGGTTTCATTTCCAGCCTGTTCGACAAGAAAGCAGGCTGCGAAGTGTTCCGCGGCCCGGCCGCGCGCCCCGCAGTCATCGAAGACAACTCCGATACGTGGAGCCACAACGTGCTCCATTTTCAAAATGTGGTCGGCGACATGACCGCCTGCAGCGTGCAGCGCGTCGAGCATGGTCCGGTCAAATCGGTGATCCGCGTGACGGGCGAGTACGGCCGGTCCACGATCATCCAGGAGTTCTCGATGTACCGCGAGCTCGATTATATCGACGTCAAGGTGACGGTCGACTGGCGGGAGCATTTTAAAATGCTGAAGCTCGTCTTCCCGGTTAACCTTATGATGACGAAGCAGACATATGAAATTCCGTACGGCTTCAAGGAGCGCGAGCACAACGGCGAGGAGGAGCCTGGACAAAGCTGGGTCGACTACGGGGGCATTTTGCGCGAAGGCGGCACAACGTACGGCCTATCGCTTATCAGCGACGCGAAATACAGCTACAGCATCATGAACAAAGAGCTGGCGCTCACCGTACTGCGCAGCCCGATTTACGCCCATCACGATCCGCTCGTGCCGGATCCGGCAGGCCATTATTCCTTCATCGATCAAGGCATCCAGACGTTCCGCTACCGGCTGTTGCCGCACGAAGGCAGCTGGGAGCAGGCCGGCACAGTCAAGCGTGCGTGGGAGCTGAACCGCCGTCCGGTGACGATCATCGAGACGTATCACGCCGGCCCGCTGCCGCAGCGCGATTCGTTCCTGTCGGTCGATCAGGATAACGTCGTCGTCAGCGTAGTGAAGAAGGCAGAGGAGGGCGACGATCTGATCGTCCGCGCCTACGAAACGACCCGCACGGCAACGAAAGCGACGATCCGCCTGCCGAAATGGAACCGCACGATCGAGACGGCGTTCGGCCCATGCGAAATCAAAACGCTGCGCATCCCGGCGAACCCGGATGCCGCGGTGACGGAAACGGATCTGATCGAGTTCGCGTAAGTGGCTCGATCGGGCGCATGGGAACGGCCGGAGCCGGCTGCCCGGGCGGGTGTTGCATAGCCGGACTTGGTTGCCGGTTGAGCATTTGCATTTTATCGATGCGAAGCAGCCGATGGCCTAATAAAAAAAATGGCTACACATCGGTTTCCACCGGCGAAACGCCGCATGTTATAATAGAAACCGACAAAACTCGACCGAATTAATAGAAATACGTCGCTAGGGGGCCAGGACGCATGATCGTAGTCCAAAGGCGCAACAAAATCAAAGAGATTGTGCTTCAGGAGCGTAGCGTCAAAGTAGCCGATCTCGTCAAGGAATTCAACGTATCGGAGGAGACGATCCGGCGCGACTTGAATCAGCTTGAGCGGGAAGGCATCATTCAAAAAAATTACGGCGGCGCAATCCTCGTCGAGGAGCTGCAAAACGCGGCCCCGAACGTGCCGCCGGTGCAGCAGCGCAAGTTTCAATATTTTGAAGAGAAGGACGCCATCGGCCGGATGGCGGCGTCGCTCGTATCGGAGGGCCAGATTGTCATTCTCGACTCCGGCTCCACGACATGGTGCATCGCCCGCCATTTGCGTGGCGTTCCGAACCTGATGGTTGTTACGAACGGCATTAACATTGCGGAAGAGTGCAGCCACAATGAGGAGACGTCCGTGTTCGTCATGGGCGGCAAGCTGGTCAAGAAGTCGATGAGCCTCGTCGGCCCGCAGGCCGAGATCGAGCTGCAAAAATATAACGCTCACTTCGCCTTCCTGGGGACGTCAGGCATCACCGAACGCAAAGGCTTTACCAGCTCCGACCTGTACGAGGCCGAGGTGAAACGGGCGATGGTCGCCGCCGGGCAAAAGATCGTCATCGTCGCCGATCATAGCAAATTCGAGCAGCAAGGGCTCATTTCATTCGCCGGGTTCCGGGACGTTGACATTCTCATTACGAGCGAACTCGTCGACCCGGCCATTTTGAACGACATCCGCCAAACCGGAGTGCAAGTCATCGCCGTCTCTTTGCCGGAAGACGCGGCGGGGAGGATCGCCGACAAGCGGGGCCCAGCCGATGCCGGCAGCCGATAGCGGCGGCGGGGATCAGCGCCGACAAGCGGAGCCTGGCCGATGTCGGCAGCCGATAGCGGCGGTGGGGAGCAGCGCCGACAAACGGGGCCCAGCCGATGCCGGCGGCCGATAGCGGCGGCGGGGAGCAGCGCCGATAGCGGGGCCCGGCCGATGCCGGCGGCTTATAGCGGCGGGGCTTGAACAGGAGTGCGATTCGGCATGAGCTCGATACGCCCATGTTGCGGCGCGACTTTCCCCGGCAGCCTCAGCCTTAAAGGAACGTAGTTCCGCTATTGCACGGATTGAGGGGTACCGGCTGCATTTTAACGGAACGTGGTTCCGCTATCGGTCCGGAACAAGAGCGATTTCCGTAAAAATTGTGGGAATAACGTACTCCCGTTCCGCTATTTTCGGGAAATACCCGGGAAATCGGCCGATAACGGAACAAATTTCCGTTAACCGAAGAGAGGCATGGCAAAGGGAGGTAGCGAAGGTAAGGCAGGGCAATGAAGGCAAGGAAGGCAGGTAGCGAAGGTAGGGGCAGGACAAGGAATGCAAGCAGGACAAGGAATGCAAGCAGGATAAGGAAGGCAAGCAGTACAAGGAAGGCAAGTAGTAAAAGGCAAGACAAGGCTAGGCAAGCAGGACAAGGAAGGCAAGCAGCACAAGGCTAGACAAGGCTAGGCAAGCAGGACAAGGCCAGACAAGACCAGACAAGCAAGACCAGACAAGCAAGACCAGACAAGCAAGACCATGCAAGCAAGACCAGACAAGGCAAGCAAGACCAGACAAGACAAGACAAGACAAGACAAGACAAGACAAGACAAGACAAGACAAGACAAGACAAGACAAGACAAGACAAGGACTGTTCGCCCACATTGTTAAGCAAACCATGTTCGCCCTGCCTGACACAGTGGCTTCTCAACCTGGGTTCCGCGAACAACCGGAGTTTAAGCTGAAAAGGTTAGCAAAACCAGACTGACCGAAAAGGAGCATTGCGTGCTATGTGCGATGTTTTTGCGCGGCTGACGGCCAAATACCCTGAGCTTGAAGCTTGCCTGCCCGACATCGAGCAGGCGGCGCGGCTGCTGGAAGTGTCGTACCGGCAAGGCGGGCAGACGCTGCTGTGCGGCAACGGCGGCAGCGCTGCCGATTGCGAGCACATCGTCGGCGAGCTGATGAAAGGTTTTATGTCCAAACGGCCGATTCCGGCGGCGATGCGCGGCAAGCTGCAGCAGTTGTTCCCGGACGATGCCGGCTACCTCGCCGATCATTTGCAGGGCGCGCTGCCGGCGATTTCGCTCGTGAGCCACACGGCGCTTGCCACCGCTTTCAGCAACGACGTGGCGGCGGATATGGTGTTCGCGCAGCAAGTGTACGGCTATGGCCGAGCGGGGGACGTGCTTGTCGGGCTCAGCACTTCGGGCAGCTCCGCCAACGTTGTCCGCGCGATGCAAGTGGCCAAGGCGCTCGGCCTCGGGACGATCGGTTTCACCGGGCGCAGCGGCGGCAAGCTGAAGGAGCTGTGCGACGTGACGATCCGCGTCCCGTGGGACAGCACGCCTGACATTCAGGAGCGGCATTTGCCGATCTATCATGCGATCTGCATCAAGCTGGAGGAGGCGCTGTTTCCGTCATGACGCTGCTGGCAGGAATCGATATCGGCGGCACCAAATGCGCCGTCAGTCTCGGCAGAGCGGCGGATGGCGGCCGCATCGAACCGCTGGGCAAGCGGCGTTTTGCTACGCCGCAGTCGCCGCAAGAGACGCTGCAGTGCCTCATCGCCGCCCTCGGCGAGCTGCTGGCCGAGCACTCCCCCGGGCTTGAGCCGCTGGCCGCCATCGGCATTTCCTGCGGCGGACCGCTGAACAGCCGCACGGGACTTGTGCTGTCGCCGCCGAACTTGCCCGGCTGGGACCGAATCGACGTCGTCAGCCCGTTCCGGCAGCGCTACGGCGTGCCGACAGGGCTGCAGAACGACGCCAACGCGTGCGCCTTGGCCGAATGGCAGTGGGGCGCGGGACAAGGCTGCGAGCATATGATCTTCTCACTGTCGGAACGGGCATGGGGGCAGGGCTCATCTTGGGCGGCCGGCTGTACGCCGGAGCGAACGACATGGCCGGCGAAGTCGGGCACATCCGGCTTGCGGAAGACGGACCGCTCGGCTACGGCAAAGCCGGCTCGTTCGAAGGGTTCTGCTCGGGCGGCGGCATTGCCCGCCTCGCTCGGGCGCTGGCTGCCGAGCGGCTGGCTGCCGGCGATCCGCCGGGCTTTTGCCGCACGGCCGCCGGGCTTGACGCCGTCTCTGCGCAGACGGTCGGCGAAGCGGCTCGCGCCGGCGACCCGCTCGCCATCGACATTTACGCCGCCGTCGGCCGCCGGCTCGGGCAAGCGCTGGCGATTTTGGTCGATACGCTTAACCCGCAGCGCATCGTGATCGGCAGCATTTTCGGCCGGCAGCGGGAGCTGCTCGAGCCGTTCGCGCTCGAGGTGCTGCGCCGCGAAGCGCTGTCGGTCGCCCTCGGCGCGTGCGAGATCGTACCCGCGGGGCTCGGCGAGCAGGTCGGCGATTACGCCGGCCTGTCGGTCGCCTTGTATCAGCTGCAGCAGTGAACCCCGTAAGCTGTCGCCGTTCCCGGGTCCATACGGGATGCGGCGGCAGCTTGCGCCAGTATGGCCGCCATTTGGCAAACCGACTGCAAAGCATTTTGTCCTGCTTGACCGCGGGCATCAAAGGAGCGAATGAAACGCATCATGGCTTGGCTGAAAAGGAGCTTGTTCGCAAAATTGCTGGTCGGCATGCTGATTTCGGCCGTCATCCCTTATTCGTTGTCGAACGTCATTTCGTTTATTACCACTTCCGGCTCCGTGGAGCGCAAAGTGATCCAATTGAATCAGGACGTCATGGTCATCAACATGGAGAACGTGAAGCGGTACTTGCACGAACTGAACCGAAGCTCTGTCCTCTTCTATCAAGATCAGACGTTGATGAGATACTTGCGATCTTCCGAAGTGTCCCCCTCCGAACTGCTGTACATCAAAAATCAAGTCGACGCGGTTTACAGCAACCGCAGCGAATTTCGGGCCGTGCGTTACATAAGCACGACGCTCGGCGGCCAAACTTTTTTTAAAACGAACGACAATACGATCGGCGGGGATTTCCGCAGCGTAGGGACGATACCCGATACGGAAAACGACAGATGGGATGCCGAGCACAGCTACGAGGTCGCCGCTCTCGGCAAGGAGCGCGTCCTCGTTTTGCATAAGCTGCTTATCGATTATCCGAGCCCGAAGGTGATCGGCCTGGTGACTTTGTATGTCGGCCTGGACGAAATCGGCAGGCTGCTGCAGTCCCAGGCGGGCTCCTTTTCCGGAGGCGCCGTATTTCTATATATCCGCAGCGATAACGAGCAGCTGTACAGCTCCGATCCGTCATTGGCGCCGCAGCATCCGGCGTTTGCCGAAGGTGCCGCTCAAGGCTCGCTGGATGGGGAGCTGAACGGCAAAAAGGGCGTCTTCACCTACGTGAAAGACGATTATATGGGTCTGCCTCTGACACTCGTCAAGTTTATCCCGAGAGCGGCCATCGACGATTCGGCGAAACAGACGTTGAACCGGTCTCTCGTCATTCAAATCATGGCCGTAGGGTTTGTCATTTTGTTTGCGTTTATTTTGTCGTATGCTACGA
This sequence comes from Gordoniibacillus kamchatkensis, assembly GCF_000829455.1. GTDB lineage: Bacteria > Bacillota > Bacilli > Paenibacillales > NBRC-103111 > Gordoniibacillus > Gordoniibacillus kamchatkensis. The sequence goes on along the minus strand of NZ_JXAK01000011.1, from coordinate 125,402 downwards.
TTTCCCCGATCAGACGGCTGCTCCGCAGCATCGCCCGCGTCGAGACGGGCAACTTCGACGTCAATACGACCACCGGCCGGAAGGACGAGCTGGGCGTGCTGGAAAGCCGCTTTCAAACGATGGTCCGCAATATCGACGATTTGATGAACCGGGAATACCGCAATCGCCTCGAGCTGGCAACGGCGCAATTAAAAATGCTGCAGGCGCAAATCAATCCGCACTTCCTGTACAACACGCTGCAATCGATCGGTACGCTGGCGCTGCGGCACGGCGCTCCGGACATCAACGACAAAATTGCCGAGCTCGGCGCCATACTCAGGTACAGCATGGATTTGAAAACGGAAATCGTCCCTTTGCAAAAGGAGCTCGAGCATATCGAGCATTACTTGTCCTTGCAGAAAGGACGTTTTAAACATAAACTTTCGTACGCCATAACTTGCCCGGATGAAGCGTTAAAGGTGCCTGTGCCCAAGCTGATCCTGCAGCCTTTGGTGGAAAACAGCATCGTGCACGGCTTCGAGAAAGGACGCGGCTCCGGCCCGCTGCATATTGCCGTCGGGATCGAGCTGGACCGGAAGCTGAGCATTCGCGTCTGCGATAACGGCAAAGGCTTCGATGCCGAAACTATCGGGGAAATCGGCCGGGAGTACGCCAATTTTGAGCTGCAGTCCGGAAATGAAGGCGGTATCGGGCTTATTAACGTACTGTACAGGCTTCGCCTCTATTTCGGCGGCCGATTTAAGTGGGAAATTGCAAGCAAGCCTTATGAAGAGACGGCCATTGCGCTGCAGATTGACATCGACGCGGAAGAGAAAGGGGGGCGGGCCGATTGAAAGTGCTCATTGCCGACGACGAAGAGCATGTGCGGGAAGGGATCGAGCTGGCGGTCGATTGGGCCGAATTCGGCCCCCTGGAGCTGCTGTTTGCGGAAGACGGACAGCAGGCGATCGAGCTGATTCGCGCCCATAAGCCCGCCGTGCTGTTTTGCGATATGAATATGCCGGGCATGGACGGGATGACGCTGCTGAACATCATCAGAGAGGAAGGCTGGAACACGCAGATCATCGTAGTGAGCGGCTACGACGACTTTGTTTATACCCGCGCTACGATCAAAGCGAACGCCGTTGACTATATTCTGAAGCCTTTCCGGAAACAAGACTTGGAGCAAGCGCTGGAACGGGCGATAAGCGCCTGGAGGAAGCTGGAAAACAGCCAGCTTCATTCATGGGAGACCGAGAATCGCCTCAAGCGGGCGGATGCCATTTTGTATGAGCAGAAGCTGGCTATGTACTTCAAAGGGGAAGCCCCCTTTCACGACGGCATCCGCACCGCGCTTGGCAAAGTGGGCTTGGCCGGCAGCGGCATCCGCGCCGCCATGCTGCTTCTCCGCAACCGGACGGAGCTGGTGGAGCGCCGTTTTTACGGGGATGCCGAGCTGTTCTTTTTTGCGGCGAACAATATCGCCCAAGAGATTTTGCGCGAGTACGGGGCTTATTACCTATGCCGGCTGGACGACTATCAGTGGCTGCTGTTAACGGTTGAGGGCGGGCGCGCGGATTCCGCCGACCGGCACAAACGGTATACGGGCAAAGTGGTGTCGGCGTGGGAATCGACCGTCGGCTTTCGGACTTTGACGGGGATATGCGAATTCGCCGCCGATGCGGACAAGCTTCCGGCTTCCATCGGCGCCGCGCGGGCAGCTTTGCTCAAATGCGAGCTTTTGTCCCCGGCGGAAACGAGCCGGCCCGTGAAGGAGCTGCCCAGCCTGGCGGATCAAAGCCTGCTCATGAGGACCGCGCTGAAAAATGCGGATAAACGATACGCGGCGGAAATCGTCCGCTCATTCGCGGAAGCTTTGCGCCAGCGGGGCAGCCTTCAGCTGAAAGATTTGCAAGCTTGCACGATTGAAGCCAATTTGCTGCTGAACCAGATGCGCAGGGTCCATTCGAACGAGAACGATTCGGCGGACCTGTTTATCCCGCTCTGGATCAGCGACTTGAAGGAATGGGAAAACATGCTGGTCGGGCAGCTGTGGAGCCTGATCGAAGAAGGCGGGGGCGACGGGTTCGAGGGCCGCGGCATTCAGGCCGTTAAAGACTATATTCACCGGCATTTTCAAGAAGATATATCCCTCTCGGCCTTGTCCGAGCGTTTTCATTTCAGCCCGCAATATATCGCCAAAAAGTTCAAGGAGCTGTACGGCACAACAGTCGTCACTTTTTTGACCGAGGTGCGCATGGAAAAGGCCAGGTCGCTGCTTCGCCATACGGACATACCGGTTGCGGAGCTGGCGCAGCAATTGGGCTACGCAGACGAGAACTACTTCGGCAAAGTGTTCAAAAAGCATACCGGACTATCCCCGCTGCAATTCCGCAAACAGCCGCGAGATTCATAGATTCCTTTTTTGGGCGAAAATATTCTCTGTTTTTTCGCCCCTCGATTCCCCTACAATGAGTAGCGTACATCACATTCAACCGAAGGGGAGCATGAAAGCATGAAAAAGTGGCTTAGCACTGGTTGTATCAGCGCATTGCTTCTGACGACACTGGCTGGCTGCGCCGGCGGGAACGAGCCTGCCAAGGACAATGCCGCTTCCGGGAACAAAGCAAACGAGGGCGGCAAAGACAAGAAGGTCACGCTTAGTCTGCTTCAGTTTAAAGTGGAGATTACGGATAAAGTCAAGCAAATGGCCGCGGATTATTCGAAGGACCATCCGAACGTCACGATCGAGGCGGAAGTATCGAACGATTCCGATACGCTGTACAAAACCCGCTTCGCTTCCGGCGACGAACCGGACATTTTCATGGTGAAAGCTTACACCGACATTACGGACTGGTCTGAGCGTCTGGCCGATTTGGGCAATGAGCCCTGGATGTCGAAGGTGGCGCCGGCAGCCGTGCAGGGCATGACCGTAGGCGGCAAAAAGCTCGGCTTCCCGGTCGCGTTCGAAGGCTACGGCTTCATTTACAACAAGGACCTGTTCGCCAAAGCGGGCATCGACAAAGTGCCGACGACGCTGACGGAGCTGAAGCAGGTGAACGAAAAGCTGAAGGCGGCGAGCATTCCGTCTTACAACGAGGCTTACAACGTATGGTGGGTGCTCGGCCAGCACTTGTTCAACCTTCCGTTCGCCTATGAGAAAGACGCGGTCGGCATGATCGACAAGATCAACAAGGGCGAGAAGAAAGTGACGGACGTCGCGGCGATGAACGGCTTCTTCGACGTGCTGGACATGACCGTGAAGTACGGCAAAGGCGCCGAGTCGATCGGCACGACGTACGACAACCAGGTGTCCGATTTCGCGACCGGTAAGACGGCTATGATGCAACAAGGCGTCTGGACGATCGATTCGATCATGAAGATCAATCCGAACATCAAAATGGGCATGTTCGCGATTCCGCTCACCGACAACGCCGAAGATACGAAAATGCCGGTCGGCGTGCCGGGCTACTACGTGCTGAACAAAAACTCGAAAAACTTGGACGAAGCCAAAAAGTTCCTGACCTGGCTGCACGACAACGGCCAAAAATATTTGGTCGATTCGTTCAAGCTGATCCCGGCCTTCACCGACCTGAAAACTTCCCCCGACCTCGGACCTTTGGCTGCGGATCTCAGCTCTTATGTAGAGAAAAACAAGACGCTGCCTTGGGCGCATACGCTGTGGCCGTCCGGCTCAACCGCGAATTCGCGAAGCCGCTGCAAGCGTACGTCGGCGGACAAATGAACAAGGAACAGGCGCTCAAAGAAGTGCAAAACATTTGGGACGCCAGAGTGAAGAAATAACAGGATCGATTGGCATCGCGGTGCATAGCCCTCCTAAAGCGGCGGGCTATGCATTGTTTCTGTCAGCCTGATACCGGGAAAGGAAGAAGGGAAATGACGAGAACGAAGCTTCGCCGGATCGTAACGTATGCAGCGTTTGTGTCGCCTGCGCTCCTCTTTTTCGCGCTGATTATTTTGACCCCCTTCCTGCGGGCGATCCTGTATTCGTTGCAGGACTGGAACGGGATCAGCAGCCATATCCGCTGGGCGGGACTGGACAATTACCGGAAAATTATGAGCGACGGCCCGTTTTTCAAATCGCTGTGGTTCACGGTCAAATATGTCGTGGCCACGACGATACTCGTGAACGCGATCGGGCTTATGCTCGCTTTGCTGCTCAATCTGGGCCTGAAAACGCAAAACGTGCTGCGCACCGCCTTTTTTCTCCCTTACGTCATCGGTACGATCATTATCGGCTTTATTTGGCAGTTCATCATTACGCAGCTGTTCAAAGAGATCGGCGCCGGAACCGGCTGGGCGCTGTTCGCCAAAAACTGGCTCAGCATTCCCGGCTATGCGTTTTGGTCGCTCGTCATCGTAGCGGTATGGCATTCGGCCGGTTATTTTATGGTCATCTATTTGGCTGCGCTGCAGGGCGTGCCCAAAGATATGCTGGAAGCGGCCGAAATCGACGGGGCGGGCCGCTGGAAGCAGCTGTGGCACATCGTGCTGCCGCTCATCCGGCCGGCGATGACCATCAATTTGTTTCTGGCGATTTCGAACGGTTTCAAAGGCTTCGATCTCAACTTCGCCTTGACGAAGGGCGGGCCGTTCGGCTCGACGGAGTCTTTGGCCTTGCACATTTATCTCGACGCCTTCACGAAAAACTTGTTTACGTACGCATCGGCCAAAGCCGTATTGTTCTTTGTCGTCCTCTCGGCCGTCACGCTTGTGCAAGTGGCCGTCATGAAGCGCAGGGAGGTGGAGCTGTGAGACAGAACAAGTACAGCGCGGGCAAACTGACCGTGGAAATCGTTATGATTTTGCTGGCCGTCGCGTTCTTTTTCCCGCTCTATTTAACGTTCGTCAACGGGATGAAAACGTATAACGAAGTCATCACGTCGACCGTAGCGCTGCCGCATGCGATTCAGTTCAAAAACTTTGCGACCGTGTGGAAGCAGCTCAATTTTGCCGGCGTATTTATGAACTCGCTCATCATTACCGTCGCTTCGGTCGCGGGCATTCTGATCATCAGCTCGGCCGCGGCTTACCAGCTCGTGCGTACGCCCGGCCGGGTGAGCCAGATCATTTTCATGATGATCCTGTCCTCGCTCGTGATCCCGTTCCAGACGATGATGGTACCGCTCGTCAAAGTGGCGAAGGATCTTCATATCATCAATACGCTCTACGGCATCATCATGATGTACTGGGGCTTCGGCATCCCGATGGCGCTATTCCTGTTTCATGGCTTCATCAAGTCCATACCGAGGGAGCTGGAGGAAGCGCGCATATCGACGGCTGCGGGCCGGCCGGGGTATTTTTCCGGATATTGCTGCCGCTTCTGAAGCCGATCACCACGACGATCGCGATTTTGCATTCGCTTTGGATCTGGAACGACTTCCTGCTGCCGCTCATCACGCTGAGCTCCAAGAAAAATTTGACCATCCCGCTTGCTTCCTCGGTCTATTTCGGGGCAGTACACGAACGAGTGGCATTTGGCTTTGGCCGCGCTAACTCTGGCGGTCGTGCCGATCATCGTGTTCTTTCTGTTCATGCAGCGGTATATTATTCAAGGCATTACCTCAGGCGCCATCAAAGGCTGATTTGTGTGCTTTCCGGCAAAAAGGCTGTTCCTGTAGCGGTTTGTTTCGCTTCGGGGGCAGCCTGTTTCTTTTGTGCGTGAGCGTGCGCTGCTGTAGCTGCTTTTGGAGCAACTACAGCGGGGGGGCGGCGGGAAAGCGGCTCTGCAATTGCCTTCGAGGCACTTGCAGAACCGCTTTCCCGCAATCTGATTTCCGAATCAGGCTTCCTCTTCATCCGATTTGATGAGTCTGGCGCATTGGCACTTTACTTCGAAATATTACACGGTCGGTTACAAGTAGAATGACGGTAAACTCGTTCAACTACCGACCTCACAGCACTTGCAGAAGCATGCATGCGAGCGATTCAACTTACGGCCGCCAATTATAGTATAATTGTGGAAAACAACCCCAAGGAGCCGATCGCGATGCCCAACGTGTTTTTCATTTCCGACCATCATTTCGGCCACGGCCCGATTATCGATTACGAATCCCGCCCGTTTGACAGCATCGAGCACATGACCGAGACGATGGTCGACCGCTGGAACGCCGTCGTCGGCAAGGCGGACCGCGTTTTTCATCTCGGCGATTTCTCCTTCTTGAACAAAGCCGGGACGGCGGCCATCGTGGCCCGACTGCACGGCTACAAAACGCTCATCCTCGGCAACCACGACCGCGGCCGCTCCCGCACATGGTGGCTCGAGGCGGGCTTCGACGAGGTCAGCGAATTTCCGCTCGTGTACGGCGGCTTTTACATGCTGTCGCACGAGCCGATGTACTTGAACAAACATATGCCGTACGTCAACATTCACGGCCACATCCACGGGCAAAAGTACGACAGCCCGCAGTACGTCAACGTTAGCGTCGAGCATTGGGACTATACGCCGGTTGCGTTCGAGACGATTCACGGCCTTTTCCGGCAGGACGAGGAGGGTTGAGCCGCAGCCTCGGTCCCGCCGCTGCACCGGACGCCTCCGGCGTACAGCGCTATTCCAGCCGAAACTTCCGCAGCTGCTCGAGCTGCCCTTCCGCCTTGAGCACCTCCACCTGCTTGCGGCCGATCAGATCGTAATGCGGAAACGGCGGCCGCTGGTGAATGTACGCAGGGTTTAAGCCGTGCTTCCGGCACCAGGCGGCCAATTTATCCAGGTCGGTGCAGCCCGCCTTCGTTACGGTGCGGCAGCCGGGAAAGCGCGGATCGTACCAGTAATGCGTCAGAAAAGCGATCTCCCCCCGCGCCACCGCCTGCTTCCACGCCTCGAGCTGCTGCCGCGTAATGCCGAACGCCATAACCCCACCACCCTATTCTCATGCAAAATGAAGAGGCGGACTCTCCGGCCCGCCTCTTCATTGTACACCTGTCACCTGCGCCGCTCAAAACCGAGATACCGCGTCCCCTGATAAGTGAGCATGCCGCGGTCTCCTTCCGCCAGCAAGCCGTACGCGCGGCCCTTGAGCGGCAGCTCGATGCGGCTGCTGTCCTCCAGTTCGAACGTGGCGAAATACGACGTGCTCGCACCCGTTTCGCCGCCGCCTCGCACTCTGCTCCGCTTGGCGACGACGGCGGCTTCGCGGGTGAGGACCGGGGAAGCGTTGTTGCGCGCCCAGCGTACGAAGGAACTAATGATGACATAGCCGATGCCGACGACGACGATAGTCGGAATGAGCACAAACATGAACTGAAAAAGCGGCGGCGGTCCGCCGAAACTTGCCTGCATACCGGTCAGCTCCTTTCGTCCGTAACATGCCGCAATTGTCGAACGTATCTTACTAAACGAGCCTGCGTCGGCGAAAGTTTCAACCGACGCGGCAACTCTATGTTACAATATAACGAAACATGCTACACCGAAATGGCCCTTGAAGGTGGAACTGTATGCTTTACGTGCTCATCATGCTGTGGACGGTCACGGTCGTGCTGCTCGTCGCCGATCCGAAGCGCCCGTCGATTCGCTGGCTCAGCTTCGTATCGTTTGCCGGCGGGGCCGGCGCGCTGTCGGCATTGCTCGGCGATTCGGTGCTGCCCGCCATGCCGGACGGACAGCCGGCGCGCGCGCTGCGCGTGCTGGAGACCGTCTGCTCGCTTGTGCAGTATTACGGTCTGCCATATACGTATATGATGTTCGGTGTCCATTACCGCGGCGATTCGCGGCTGTACCGATACCGCCGCTTCTTGCCCTGGCTGCTGCTCGTGCCGCCGCTGCTCACGGTGCTGCTGCTGCGGCCGGTGTATCCGATACCGTACGCGTACGCGTCTTTGTGGGCGCTGCCGTACGTAGCAGCCGGCTCGTGGCTCATCGCTGCAAAGAAGGAAGCGGCACCGGCGCTGAAGCGGATGCATCGGGTGACGGCCTGGTCCATCGTACCCACCGTCATTTTGTGCACCGTGCTCAATTACGTTTTTCCGCTTCTTGGCGTGTACGAAATGTGGCGGTACAACGTATGGATCATTGCGGCGGCGTTCCTCGCGTTTGTTGTGGCCATTTTTCGCTACGGCTTTCTCGGGGTCCAGTTTCTGTTCGAACGCCGGCGACTCGATACGACGTTCCGCGCCGTCATGAGCGGCACGGCGCTGCTGAACCACGCCATCAAGAACGACCTCGGCAAAATGAACCTGTTCAGCGACAAGCTGCTCGCCGAAGCGCGAGAGGCGGGGCTGGAAGAGATGGAGAAAGACATCCGCATTTTGCAATCGTCGGCGCGGCACATGGAGGAGATGATCCGCCGCGTCCACCGCCAGACGCAGCACCTCGCGCTGCGCAGGGAACCTGTGGATTTGGCTGAGCTGCTGGAAGAGCAGCTGGAAGGGATGGCGCCGCTGCTCGCCGGGTGCCGGCTCAAGACGTCGTACCGCGTGCGGCCGCGCATCGAGGGCGACCCCGCGCATTTGGCGGAGACGGTGACGAACATCGTGACGAACGCAGTTGAAGCTATGCCGCAAGGCGGGGAACTGAACGTCCGCCTGTTCGAGACGAAGCGCGACTATTACGTGCGGTTCAAGGATAGCGGACCCGGCATCCGCAAGGAAGATTTGCGCCGGGTGCTGGAGCCGTTCTTCACGACGAAGGCGAAAATGAATTTCGGGCTCGGCCTCGCCTACTGCTACAAAGTGATGCAAGGACACGGCGGCGATCTGGAGATCGAAAGCGAACCGGGTCAAGGCACGGCGGTTTATTTAAGGTTTCCGAAGCGGAAGGAAGGGGGAAGGCGATTGTTATGGAGATGAATACGATGGCGGGGTTCGGTGCAAGCGGCGCCGGCCGCCGCATCCGTCTGGCCGTCGTCGAAGACGACCCCGACTGGCTGCGCGGCTTGCTCGCGTATTTGGCCAAGGAGCCGGATTTTGAAGTGGCGGTCACCGCCTCCGGTCTCGAGGAAGCGCGGGCCGCGCTTGCCGGCGGCGGGTTCGATGTCGTGCTGATGGACGTCATGCTCGCGAATAACCGCGAAGGGATTGAGCTGACGGCGGAGCTTACCGCTCGGCTCGGCTGCAAAGTGATCATGCTGACGTCCATGGAGGAGCGCGACGTCATTATGGAAGCGTTCCGCGCCGGAGCGGTCGACTACCACCTGAAGTCCGATTATGTGGACATTCCCGGCGCCATTCGCGCCGCCTACCGCAACCGGCCGACGATCAGCGCTTCGGTGGCGGATACGGTGCGCGGCGAGCTGCGCCGTCTGTCCGACGTCGAGAACGAATACGTGAAGAAGCAGACCGAGGACCTCGTGACGCCGACGGAGCGGGAAATTTTGCGAATGATCGACGAAGGCTACAGCCAGTCGCAAATTGCCGATAAGTTCGTCATCTCGCTGCGTACTGTCAAAGTGCACGTCGGCAACATTTTGCGCAAAATGGGGAAGCCGTCGAGCAAGGAAGCGGCCGCCCAGCTGCGCAAGCTCGGGCTGTTCGCGGACAAGGACAAGGACGAACCGAATAAGAACGGATAGAATATGGCCCTGCCGCTTAGCGGCGGGGCCATTTTGCTGCGAAAAGGGTATAGGCTGGGCAGCGCTGCCCGCAAGAGACAGTACTTTAACAACGGTTTTCAGGACGAAAATCAATGGTTGTATGAATGGCCATTCCCTATGATAAAAGTGGGCGGTACATGTTTGCAGATTTTTACATCACCATCTTAAGGGAGGTTTTGAAAGGAGGCATCCGAAAAAACGATGGCAAGGGAGTGATCATATCGACCGTGAAACCTGCGGCTGGGGGCTGGCATATCCGCTGATCCGGATGGTTTCCGGTCCGCCAAACGGCAACCAGCAGTTGCAATGGACTTCATGTTTGCGAAGCCGGGTTTACCGAAGCAAAACTTGAAGGAGCGTGTAAACGTTGATATCTCTGAAACGGAACTGGGGATGGCTTGTTTTTATTTGGGTCTGCGCATTTATGGCGTTGGGCGGATTGAAGGCTGAAGCGGCGGCAGTCGGGGACATTGCGAAATTCGAAAAAACGGACGACAGGACGTTTACTATCACGTCGGGAGCCGATCAGATTAAAGTGATCTTCAACCGTGACGACATCGTGCGGATATGGCTCGGCGTAGGCGGGAATTTTCAAGACGTTGCCGGCAGAAGCTCGGCGACGCCCAAAGAACCGATTGTGATCAAGGATAATTTCGGTCCTGTAACCGTCACTTGGTCGGATGAAGGAAGCTATTACAAAATGTCGACGGGCAAATTCGTGCTGCGCGCCTACAAAAGCCCGCTGAAGTTCGCGATGTACAAAAGCGACGATACGACTGCGGTCTGGCAAGAGAGTGCGCCGCTGAATTACAGCTCCTCGTCGACGACGCAAAAGCTCGTGCGCGGAGCCGACGAGTACTACTACGGCGGCGGCATGCAGAACGGATTTTTTTCCCACCGCGACCGAAAAATCGTCATCGCCAAAAATTACGGCGACTGGAGCAGCGGTACGGTATCCAATCCGGCCCCCTTTTATTTGAGCACCGCCGGTTACGGCGTGCTGCGCAACACGTTCCAGGACGGGACGTACGACTTCGGCAGTCCCGTGCAGCTGACGCATAACGAGAACCGGTTCGACGCTTATTATTTTTACGGCGAAACGATCAAGGATATTTTGAACGGTTACACGGATGTGACCGGCAAACCGGCGCTCATTCCGAGATGGGGAATGGGTCTTGGGGATGCGGATTGCTACAATACGAGCAACACCGGCAATCCGAAGCCGGGCAAGCTGACGACGCCGGATGTGTTGAAGGTGGCGCAGGCGTACCGCGACTATGACATGCCGGGAGCTGGGTGCTGCCGAACGACGGCTACGGATGCGGCTACGTGCAGCTTGGCAGCACCGTGCAGCAGCTGCATCAATTAGGCTTTTATACCGGCTTGTGGACGCAAAACGGGGTCAGCCAGATGGCGCAGGAGGTCGGCGTCGACGGCACCCGGCTTGCCAAGCTGGACGTTGCCTGGGTAGGTCCGGGCTACGATTTCGCGCTCGATGCGACCCGCCAGGCGTACACGGGGATCGAGAACAACTCCGGCCGGACCGCGGCTTTGTATGGTCCGTCGGCGGCTGGGCCGGCACGCAGCGGTATTCGGCTGTTTGGTCGGGCGACCAATCCGGCAACTGGGAGTATATTCGCTTTCACATTCCGACGCTGATTGGGGCCGGGCTTTCCGGTATGCCTTACGCGACCGGCGATGTTGACGGCATTTTCGGCGGCAGCGCCCAGACGTACGTCCGCGATTTGCAGTGGAAGGCGTTCACGCCGATTTTGATGAATATGTCCGGTTGGGCTGCCAAAGATAAGCAACCTTGGGTTTGGGGCGAGCCATATACAAGCTATAACAGGGATTACTTGAAGCTAAGACAGCGTTTGACGCCTTATTTTTACACGTATTTGCATGAAGCTTACGAATCGGGAGCGCCGCTTGTCAGAGGTATGGTGTACGAATTCCCGGACGATCCGAATACGAAAAACACGCTGACACAGTACCAGTTCATGTCAGGGGAGTCGTTCCTCGTGGCTCCGGTTTACAAGGACGCCGCCGTCCGCAACGGCATTTATTTGCCGAAGGGCAAATGGATCGATTACTGGACGGGAACGGAGCATTACGGCGCCAAAATGCTGGATGAGTATGTAGCTCCGCTAAATCGTCTGCCGCTGCTCGTCAAAGCCGGCGCGATCATTCCGATGTATCCGGAAGCGCTCTATGACGGCCAAACGCCGCCGAATCCGCTCACCTTCGATATTTATCCGTATCAAACGTCCAGCTTCACGCTGTACGAGGATGACGGGGTGTCGAAACAGCACCGGACGGGCCAATTCGCCAAAACGAAGATTACTTCGATTGCTCCCGTAACGGGAACAGGCGATTTGACGATTGCGGTCGGCCCCAGCGTCGGAGATTACGCCGGCAAACCGGCCGAGCGCGTGAACCAGTTCCAGATTCATATGCATCAGAAGCCGACTGCCGTATCCGTAGGCGGAACCGCATATCCCGAGCTTGCCGGCAAAACGGAATGGACCGCGGCAGCCGGCGGCTGGTACTTCGATGCGGCGGATAAAGGCGGAATCTTGCATGTCAAAACGCCGTCTCTCCCGACCGCTCAAGGCTTCGAGCTGAAAGTCGCCGGCTTTGCGGCGGATACGACGCCGCTCATCGACGCGACGGTCATCCCGCTGCCGGAACCGGATAACGATCCGACGAAAATTCCGCAAGGGGATATTGCGGTATCGGCAACTAGCGCAGATGCTTCGGCCCCTGCGGCGAACGTTCTGGACGGCAGCAACGAAACGGTATGGAGCACCAAGCTGGACGGTTCAGCGCCGCTGCCGCAGTCCATCACGCTCAATCTCGGCACCAAGTTTTCCGTAAACAAGCTGAACTATTTGCCGATCCAGTATTTGAGCACGAACGGCATCATAACCGCTTACAACGTGTATGTGAGTATGGACAATATCAATTATACAAAAGTAGCGAGCGGCACATGGAGCGCCGATAAGCTGGCCAAAACAGCGACGTTCCCTACGGCGGAAGCGCAGTATGTGAGGCTGGAAGCGACCGCCGGCGTCGGCGGCCTTGCGGCTGCGGCAGAACTGAATGTATACCGCGACGGCTCCGTCCCCGTTCCGCTGCCGATTCCGAAGAGCCAGATGACGGCGAGCGCCAAAAGCTATCAACCGGGGAACGAGCCCGCCAAAGCGATCGACGGCGACCCAAACAGCATGTGGCATACGAAATGGGACGGTTCGGATAAGCTGCCGCAATCCATCACGCTCGATCTGGGCAAAGTTCGCGAAATCAGCCAGTTCCGCTATGCGCCGAGGCTCGATGCCGGAAACGGCACGATTACGGCTTACAATCTGTACGTCAGTGCGGACGGAACGAATTATACGCAAGCAGGCACAGGCAGTTGGGTGCGGAACAACCTGAAGAAATATGTGCAATTTGCCGCTGTAAAAGCTCGATATGTGAAGCTGGAAGCGACGGCTGCCGTCGGCGGTTTCGTCTCCGCCTCCGAGCTTGACGTGTACGAGGCGCCGCAAGCGCCGCCTGTCCTCGGCGTCATTTCCGAGGGGAAGCCTGCCTCTGCGGACAGCGAGGACCCCGCATTCCCGGCTGCGAATGCGAACGACGGCAATGCGGATACGATGTGGTCCGCCAAGGATGCAGGCTCGGGGCATGCCTGGACCGTAGATTTGGGACGAATGTATTCGGTCCAGGGACTGGAAATTTCGTTCGAGCGGCCGGATCAAGCGTACCAATACAAGCTGGAAATCCGGGAACCGGGCAGTGCGAACTGGATTCAGGTTGTGGACCGCACGAAAAATACGGAGAAGGGCGCCGTCTTGAAGGACGAATTCGGCAGCCAGGGCCGGTTTACCAAAATTACGATTACGGGCTTACCCGACGCAAGCGCCAAAGCGGCAATCCGCGAAGCGAGGCTGATCGGCCTGCCGATTATCGGAACGGCGCCGGTCACGGGGGTTACGCTAAGCCCGTCATCGCTGAACTTGAACGTCCTGGGCGCGCCTGTCACGATGGAGGCTGCGGTTTCCCCGGCCAACGCGGCAAACGCCGCCGTCAGATGGAGCAGCAGCGATCCGGGCGTTGCGATGGTCGACGAGAACGGCGTCGTCACGCCGAAAGGCCAAGGTACAGCAACGATCACCGTAACGACGGAGGACGGCGGCTTCAAAGCGAGTGCCGATGTAAACGTCGCAGGGCAACAAGGCTTGGTCCAAATCCCGCAGAAACAAATGTCGGCGTCGGCGGCCAGCTATCAAGCAGGCAACGAGCCTGGCCTGGCGCTGGACGGCAACCCGAATACGTGGTGGCATATCAGATGGTATAACGTCGACCCGCTGCCGCAGTCGATTATCCTGAACCTGGGCGGCACTTATACAATCGGCAAGCTCGATTATTTGCCCCGTCCGGACTCCGGCAACGGCACGATAACCGCCTACAATGTTTATGTAAGCAAAGACGGCGCTCAGTACACGAAGGTAACCAGCGGCGCGTGGCTGAGAAACAACGCCTGGAAAGAAGCGAACTTCGCTCCCGTCGAAGCAGCCTTCGTCAAGCTGGAAGCAACGGCGGGTGTAGGCAACTTCGCTTCCGCGTCCGAGCTTCGCGTTTACCAAGTAGACACTACGCCTCCGGTTACGACCGATGACGCCAAGTCCGGCTGGCAACGAACCGGGCAAACCGTGCAGTTGACGGCAACGGATGCCGGAAGCGGTGTGAAAAGCACGTACTATAGTGTCGATAACGGCAGCTTTACTGAAGGGCGTACCGTCGCAATCATGGATGAAGGCGTCCATACGCTCAAGTATTACAGCGAGGATATGGCAGGCAACAAGGAGCAGGCGAAATCGGCCGAAGTGAAAATCGATCTGACGCCTCCCGTTGTCCAGACGACGGCGGTACTTTCTCCCACTGTAACCATTGCGGTATATCAGACGGATGCCGTGAACGTGCCGTTCGTCATCACGGACGCGCTCAGCGGCCTCGCCGACGCAAAAGTCACATTGGACGGGAAAGCCGCCAGCCAGAACGTAACGGCTGCGCCGTTGTCGCTCGCTCTTGGCGACCACGATATTGCCATCACGGCGTCGGATGTTGCGGGCAATGTGACGGAGCAGCACTATGTGTTAAGCGTTCGGATGGATATTCAGCACCTGGATGAAGCTGTGCAATTGGCCGCTGCCAACGGATGGATAACGAATCCGGGCATTGCGAACAGCTTGCTGGCGAAGATCGGCAGCATCCAGCAGCATGATGGAGACGCCAATCAAAAGTTGAACGGGTTAAACGCTCTGGACAATGAAGTCCGGGCTCAATCCGGCAAAAAAATCGAAGCGTCGTTCGCCAACGTTCTTTTGGCGGATATCGACTATTTGAGACAGCATTAGAGACGGAAAAGGGCTGCCGCGGCAGCCCTTTTCGTTTTTGCGGAAGCATGGTATTACGGGCTTTCGATTGAAGCGACGCGGCTTGGCAGCGGCCGTGGACGCTGTTAGACAAGAAAAAATTTATTGTACTGACAACAAACCTTTATCGGGAATCCGCATCGGTCGGTGATATGATACGATGTAGTGCTGTAAAGGAGCTGCTGTCAACATGGCATATTCATGGAAACGCAATTTGGTAGTACTATGGATCGGCTGCTTCTTGGTGAGTATGGCGTATTCGGTCTCCATCCCGTTCATGTCCATTTTTCTGCAAAACGACTTGGGCGTGAACGACCATCTCGAGGTGTGGACCGGAACGATATTCGCCATAACTTTTCTTACCAGCTCGCTCATCGCGCCGTTCTGGGGCTCGCTGGCCGACAAGTACGGCCGGAAGCCGATGATGCTGCGCGCCGGCATTTGCCTTGCGGGCGCTTATTTTTTGTACTTTATCGTCCAAAATCCTTACGAGCTGTTCGCCGCGCGAATGCTGGAGGGGCTGCTCGCGGGATATATCCCGTCGGCTATCGCCATCGTGGCTACCAACACGCCGGAAAAACAAGTCGGTTACGCACTAGGCATCATGTCCACGTCGAACGCTGCGGCATCCGTTATCGGACCGTTAGCCGGCGGGGTCGTGAGCCATTTTATCGGGCCTCGCGAAACTTTTGCCTTCGCCGGAGCGATGGTGCTGGTGGCCTTCGTGATCGCCCTGCTCTGGGTCCGAGAGCCGTCCTTCCAAAAATCGGGAGCGAAGCGCTCTTCCGTCGTCCAGGACTTGAAAGCGGCGGCGGCAAACCGCAGCTTGATGTCAGCGCTGTTCATCGTGTTCGTGACGTCAACCTCGATTATGATTTTGGAGCCGCTGATCACGATCTATGTGCTGAAGCTGGGGGTGGATCAGAGCTCGGCTTCGCTTAAAGCCGGCGTCATTTTTTCCGCGGTCGGCATCGCCACGCTGATAGCAGCCCCGAGGTGGGGGAAAATCGGCCCGAAGATCGGCTACGAGAAGGTGCTGTTCATCGGCCTGCTCGGCGGCGGTCTCGGCAATTTGCTGCAAATTTTGTTCCATAACGTCATCGGCTTCGGCTTATTGCGGTTCGGCTACGGGCTTTTTTTCGCCGCGGTGTTCCCGGCGCTCAACGCCTATATCGCCATGCATACGGCTCCGGACTTTCGCAGCCGCGCATTCAGCCTGAATCAGACCGCCAACCAGCTCGGGCTTTTGCTCGGACCGCTCGTCGGCGGCGCTTTGGCGGCTCAGTTTTCCATTACGCTTGTGTTTGCCGTTAACGGCTGCATGCTGCTGCTGGTGGCGCTTCTGCTCAAAACGCCAAAAATGGCGTTGCTATCCGGCAATGTACGGGCCGAGGAGAAGTCGTCGCTTTGACGCGCAAACGATACGCCACGAGGCTGCCGCGATCGGCAGCCTCGCTGCGTTACCGGGCGGCTTCGTTGAAACGGAGACAACCTTAGCCCTCAAACCGGTTTCGTTTTGCCAAAATGCTCGATCACAAACTGCTGAAAGCGCGACGCAACCGGCGGCAAATACCGCCCTTCAATCAGCGCAAGTCCGATGACACGTCGGCATTTGGGTTCGCGAAGGCGGATCTGTACAATTTTGCGCTTGTCGAATCCGGCCTCGGGGAGCAGCGAGACGCCTAGCCCGGCGGAGACGAGCCCTGCGGCGGTGGCGACTTCCTCGCCTTCGAATGTCACTTTCGGATCCATTCCTTTTTGCTGGAATAACCGGTCGGTCATTTCGCGGAGCGCATACCCCTTCTTCAAAAAGATAAACGACTCCTCCGCAATTGCGTCCAATTCAATCGTTTCGGCGCCTGCCAAACGATGCCCCAGCGGCAAGGTAACAAAAATTTCTTCGCTCCAGAGCGGGATCCATTGGATAGGAATTTTTGTTTCAGCCGGTTCGGCGATCAGGCAAATGTCCAACTGGCCTGCATGCAGTTGCTCGAGCAGTGCGTAGCTGTGATTTTGGCTCAGTTGAAACCCGATCTTCGGACATTGAGTCCGGAAAGCGCCGATTAAATCGGGAATCAAGCCGGTGCTCAGCGTGTGCAGAAAGCCTAATGCCACCTCGCCATATTCCGGATGGACCAAGTCGTGAAGCTCTTGCTTTCCAACTTTAAATT
Source organism: Gordoniibacillus kamchatkensis (assembly GCF_000829455.1). GTDB lineage: Bacteria > Bacillota > Bacilli > Paenibacillales > NBRC-103111 > Gordoniibacillus > Gordoniibacillus kamchatkensis. The sequence goes on along the minus strand of NZ_JXAK01000011.1, from coordinate 108,269 downwards.
CCATCAATATGCGGTCCACGCGTTTAAAAAAGAGCTCTCCATATCGGTTTAGCTTAATGGAACGTCCTTGGCGGTCAAACAATGGGACGCCCAGTTCTTCTTCCAACCGGGCAATGGAACGGCTGAGAGCCGGCTGCGAAATGCATAGCGACTCGGCAGCATGCGTCACGTGCTGCATGCGTGCCAAAGTCTGAAAATACTCAAGCTGCTGCCACTCCATGTAGAAGCCCCCGTTCTTATTACATAAATGCATCAAAAGTATAAATATAATACATTTTACATCATGATTTGTCCATTATAGTATAGGGGAGTGATGTGATCCGCTGCGTAAAGGAGTCTCAACCATGACTTTCATTCAACGAGGACAACCCGAGTTCGTTCGCGCTACGATGGCGCTGTTTGGGGGAGCTTTCGTAACGTTTGCAGAGCTTTATGAAACGCAGCCTCTCATGCCGGAACTGTCCAGACATTTTCACGTGGCGCCTGCGGTATCCAGTTTGTCGCTTTCCGTTGCGACGGCGGCTTTGGCTATATCGCTGCTTTGGATCTCGGGAGTGTCCGATAACTTGGGACGCAAGCGGTTGATGAGCGTATCTCTCTTTGTTTCCGCGATAATTTCTATCATCATCGCGATTTCGCCCAATTTTACAATGCTGCTTGTGTTACGCATCGTACAGGGGGTTACGATTGCCGGATTTCCTTCGATTGCAATGGCTTATGTAAATGAAGAGTTTCATCCGCGTGAGATCGGACGCGCAATGGGGCTTTATGTGAGCGGTACATCGGTAGGCGGCATGATGGGGCGCATCGTAATTGGCGCGCTATCGGACGTGTTCTCCTGGCAGGCAGGGATCTTTATTATCGGTTTGCTAAGTTTGGGTATTGCTTTATGGTTCTGGTTTTCGTTGCCGCCGCCTAGGAATTTTGCACGAAAGCAGATCGGCGTTGCGGAAATTTTTGCGAGACTGGGTATGGCGTTCAACAACAAAGCGCTTATCGGCGTTTACACGCTTGGTTTTTTGCTGGTGGGCGGGTTTGTCACGATGTATAACTACGTAACCTATCTTCTTATGGGTTCTCCTTATGGGCTTAGCCAGACGCTCGTCGGGTTTATTTTTATCGTCTATTTGGCGGGGACCTTCAGCTCAGCCTGGATGGGGAAACTAGCGGATTCCATCGGACGGTCAAAAGCAATGCAAATTGCGATTGCGATCGGGCTTGCCGGCTGTCTGACGACATTGTTTGTTCCACTGTTTATAAAGATTGCCGGTCTCGCCATCTTCACCTTCGGTTTTTTCGGCGCCCATTCCATTGCAAGCGGCTGGGTTGGTCAGCTGGCTCCTGCATATCGCGCTCAGGCATCGTCCTTATATTTATTGTTCTACTATTCAGGTTCAAGCGTCGCCGGAGCGGTAGGAGGGCTGTTTTGGAGCGCCTATGGCTGGAGCGGTGTAATAGGTATGATTACAGTCCTGCTTGCAATTGCATTCGTTGTGGGACGCATGGTGTCAAGGAAAATCATTCAGCGAAAACCGGACGCGGCGCATGCCGATGCTTCGTAATGAGCGAGTTGCACTGCCTTAGTTGCCGTTTTTTGGGTCAATAGTTTAACATGTGAAGTTATTGGCAAGGGGCTGCCGTGGCGGCTTCTTTTGTTTTTTTGCGGGAGCGGCAGTTTTGCACTTGCTCTGCCCGCGAAAAAAGTGTTGCCACTGGAATTGTAAGCGTGTAAGATAAGGATAAGCGCTTAACCCAAACCCGGACACAATACCGTTGCATGTGATGCCGTCCGATCGGAAGACACAGTTTATTATTTTGTCGGATAGGCTCGAAAAACAAACATTTGTAAAAAAAGCTGCGAATGACACGTTTGAAGTAAAGCGCTTAATCTGTCTGTTGGAGGATTCCGATGAGTACGATCCGTTTAACGATGGCCCAAGCTTTGCTCAAGTTTTTGGATCAGCAGTACATATGCGTCGACGGAGTCGAGACGAAGTTCGTTCGCGGCGTCTTCGGCATTTTCGGTCACGGCAACGTGACGGGGCTCGGCGAGGCGCTGGAGCGCAGTGCCGGCTCTCTCGTTTATTTGCAGGGCAAAAACGAGCAGGGCATGGTCCACGCTGCAACCGCTTTCGCCAAACAGAAGAATCGCAAGCAAATTTTCGCCTGCACGACGTCCATCGGCCCTGGTGCGCTGAACATGGTGACGGCGGCGGCGACGGCGACGGTCAACCGCATTCCGGTGCTGCTCTTGCCCGGCGACAACTTCGCGTCCCGGCAGCCTGACCCGGTGCTGCAGCAGCTCGAAGTGCCGGGCGATTACACCGTATCGGCGACAGATCCGTTCAAGCCGGTCAGCAAATATTGGGACCGGATCGTGCGGCCGGAGCAGCTCATGTCTGCGGCGCTGCAAGCGATGCGCGTGCTGACGGACCCGGCGGAGACGGGCGCAGTGACGCTGGCTCTGCCGCAGGACGTGCAGGCCGAAGCTTACGATTACCCCGAGGAGTTTTTCGCCAAGAGAGTGCATTACGTCGACCGCAAGCCGCCGGCGCCGAGCGCGCTGGAGCGGGCTGCGGAGCTGATCGCAGGCAAACGGAAGCCGCTGCTGATCGCCGGAGGCGGCGTGCTGTACGCCGAGGCGACCGAGGAGCTGCGGCAATTCGCCGAAGCGTTCGGCATCCCGGTAGCGGAGACGCAGGCGGGCAAAAGCTCGCTGCCCTGGAACCACGCGCTGAACGTCGGAGCCGTCGGGGTTACGGGGGCGCTTGCCGCGAATTTGATCGCCAAGGATGCGGATCTGATCATCGGCGTCGGGACGCGCTATTCCGACTTTACGACGTCTTCCAAGACGGCTTTCGCAGGCCCGGACGTCGCCTTCGTGAACCTTAACGTTAGCGGCTTCGATTCCGCGAAGCTGAGCGGCGCAGCGCTCACTTGCGACGCCAAGGCCGGCCTTGAGGCGCTGCGCGGGGCGCTGGCGGCGCGGCAATACCGGAGCGGGTATGCGGACGGCGAGATCGCTGCGCTGAAAGCGCGGTGGGACGCCGAGGTCGACCGGCTGTACGGGCTGGAGTGCGCGGAAGGCCTGGCGCAAACCCGGGCGCTCGGCGTCATCCAGGAGTCGCTCGCTCCGAGCGACGTCGTCGTGTGCGCGGCCGGCAGCCTGCCGGGCGACCTGCACCGGCTGTGGAGACCGGCGGAGCCGAAGACGTACCATATGGAATACGGCTTTTCCTGCATGGGCTACGAGGTGAGCGGCGCGTTCGGAGCGGCGCTGGCCGATCCGCACCGCGACGTGTACGCCGTTGTCGGCGACGGCAGCTATTTGATGCTTCATTCCGATCTGGTGACGAGCTTGCAGGAAGGCCGCAAAATCACCGTGCTGCTGTTCGACAACCACGGTTTCCAGTGCATTCACAATTTGCAGCGAGGCCACGGCAGCGACGGGTTCGGCAACGAGTTCCGCTACCGCGAGCAGACGACGGGCCGGCTGACCGGCAGCTACATGCCGATCGATTTTGCCGCTCATGCGCGCAGTCTCGGCGCCAAAGCTTACAAGGCGGCGACGGCCGAGGAGCTGCGGGAGGCGCTGCGCGAGGCGAAGCGGGAGTCGGTCACGACACTGATCGAAATTTCGGTCGTGCCGGGCACGAATACGGACGGCTACGAATCGTGGTGGAACGTCGGGGTGCCTGAAGTGTCCGTCAGCGACAAAGTGCTTGCGGCGAACCAAGCTCTCAAAAACAAGCTGCAAACGGCAAGGCCGTACTAATTTACCGCGCGAGAGGAAGGTTGTACCGATGTTGAACTTGCCGTTCCGGCTAGGGGCGCACCCGATCAACTGGGTCGGGGAAGACGTGAAAGAGCACGGCGCCGACACGACGTACGAGCAGATTATGGACGACATGCAGGCGCTTGGCCTCGGCGGCACCGAGATGGGCCGCAAATATCCGACCGATCCGGCCGAGCTGAAGCGCGAGCTGGCGAAGCGGGGGCTTCAGCTTGTGTCGTGGTGGAAATCGGTGCTGTTCTCCGATCCGTCGTACCGCGACGCGGAGCTTGAGGCGTACCGCAAGCACGCGGAGTTTTTGCATGAAATGGGCGCATCCGTCATCAGCACGTGCGAGGTGGGGGGCTCGCTCCATTTCGATCCGCGCCGCACGCCGCACGAAAAAGAAGTGCTGCGCCTTGACGACGCGGGCTGGGCCAGCCTGGCGGAAGGGCTGAACGCAGCCGGCGCCATCGCCAAGCAGTATGGGCTCAAGCTCACGTATCATCACCACGGCGGTACCGCCGTCGAACGGCCGGAGGAAATCGACCGGCTGATGGAGCTAACCGACCCGAATCTCGTCTATTTGCTGTACGATACGGGGCACGCGTACTATGGCGGCGCGGACCCGCTCGCCGTGCTGCGCAAGCATTACGGCCGCATCGCTTACATCCACCTGAAGGACGTCCGCCTGCCGGTGCTGGAGGAAGCTCGCCGCGAAGGGGCCGATTTCATCACCTGCATCCGCAAAGGCGTGTTCACCGTTCCGGGCGACGGCGTCATCGACTTTAAGCCGATCGTTGCAGAGCTCGTGCAGCGCGGTTATAACGGCTGGGCGATGCTCGAAGGCGAGCAGGACCCGGCGGAGCATCCGGCTTACGAATATGCGGCCAAAGCGCTCGACCATTTACAATCGCTGATTCCGGCGAAAGCGGGGGAATGAAGCTATGTCTTACATTGCGTTTCCGGCGAACCGAAGCTTTGATTTTACGGCTATCGGCAGACTGTGCATCGATTTGAACGCCAACGAAATCAACCGGCCGATGGAACAGACGCGCACGTTCACGAAATACGTCGCGGCTCTCCCGCCAACATCACGATCGGCATGTCCCGCCTCGGCAAAAAACGGCTTTCATCGGCAAAATCGCGAACGACCAGATGGGGCGGTTCATCCAGGAATATTTGACCGCGGGCGGCATCGATACTCGGGGCGTCGTGACGGACCGCACCGGCGCCGTGACCGGGCTTGCGTTCACCGAAATCAAAAGCCCGACCGACTGCAGCATTCTCATGTACCGCGACAACGTCGCCGATTTGAAGCTCGAAGCCGGCGAAGTGCAGGAGGAGCTGGTCGCGAGCTCCAAAGCGCTGCTCATTTCCGGCACGGCGCTCGCCAAGAGCCCGTCGCGCGAAGCCGTTTTCCAGGCGCTGCAATATGCCAAAAAGCACGGCACCGTCGTCGTGTTCGATCTCGACTACCGCCCTTATACGTGGACTTCTGCTGAAGAAACCGCCGTCTACTACAACCTGGCCGCGGAAAAATGCGACATCATTCTCGGCACGCGCGAAGAGTTCGATATGATGGAACGGTTCGAGCACAATCCGGATCACAGCGACAGGGTGACGGCGTCCAAATGGTTCGACCACTCGGCCAAAATCGTCATCATCAAGCACGGCAAGGACGGCTCCATCGCCTACACGAAAGACGGCGCGGAGCACCGCGCCAAGACGTTCCCGGCCAAAGTCGTCAAAACGTTCGGCGCCGGCGACTCGTACGCCGCCGGTTTCCTGCACGGCGTCATGGAAGGCTGGACGCTCGAGCGGAGCATGGAATACGGCAGCGCTGCGGCGTGCATCGTCATCTCCAGCCACAGCTGCTCCGACGCGATGCCGACGGCGGCGCAAGTCGACGACTACATCGAGCGCTGCAACAGAGGGGAAATTACCGTTTAACGCGGCCGCGGCTTCCCGGTCAACCATCCGGCATCGGCTGCGGAACAGAACCGCCTACTAACGAAAGGAGCTCGCGCAATGACACAAGTATTGAAAAATTGGATCGGCGGACAGTGGGTCGAGTCCAAAGCTCAGCAAACGGAGCCTGTATACAATCCGGCAACGGAGGAAGTGCTCGCCTACGTGCCGTTTTCGACGAAAGAAGACGTAGGCCTGGCCGTACAAACGGCGAAAGAAGCGTTCCAGACATGGAGCCGCACGCCGGTTCCGCGCCGGGCCCGCATTTTGTTCAAATACCAGCAGCTTCTCGTCGACAATTGGGAGGAGCTCGCCAAGCTGGTCACGATCGAAAACGGCAAAAGCTACAGCGAAGCATACGGCGAAGTGCAGCGCGGCATCGAGTGCGTCGAATTTGCGGCCGGTGCCCCCAACCTGATGATGGGCAAGCAGCTGCCGGACATTGCGACGAACCTCGAATCCGGCATGTACCGCTACCCGGTCGGCGTCGTCGGAGGCATTACTCCGTTCAACTTCCCGATGATGGTCCCGTGCTGGATGTTCCCGCTGGCGATCGCCTGCGGCAACACGTTCGTGCTGAAGCCGTCGGAGCGCACGCCGCTGCTCGCCGGCCGCCTGGCCGAGCTGTTCCGCGAAGCCGGGCTGCCGGACGGCGTGTTCAATATCGTGCACGGCGCGCATGACGTCGTGAACGGCATTTTGGAGCATCCGGACATTCGCGCGGTATCGTTCGTAGGCTCGCAGCCGGTCGCCGAGTACGTGTACAAAACCGCGTCCGCCCACGGCAAACGGGTGCAGGCGCTGGCCGGCGCGAAAAACCACTCGATCGTCATGCCGGATGCCGATCTCGACCTGGCCGTGAAAGAAATCGTCAACGCCGCTTTCGGCTCGGCAGGCGAGCGCTGCATGGCGTGCTCCGTCGTCGTTGCCGTCGGCGACGTCGGCGACGCGCTCGTAAGCAAATTGAAAGAAGCCGCGGACAAAATCACAATCGGCAACGGTCTGGAGGAAGGCGTTTTCCTCGGCCCGGTTATCCGCGGCCCGCATAAGGAGCGCACGCTGAAGTACATCGACATCGGCGAGAAGGAAGGGGCGCTGCTCATCCGCGACGGGCGCAAGGACGCCGCTTCCGACGGGAAAGGCTATTTCGTCGGCCCGACGCTGTTCGATCAAGTGGAGTGCGGGATGAAAATTTGGGAAGACGAAATTTTCGCTCCCGTGCTGTCGATCGTGCGGGCAGGCACGCTGGAAGAAGCGATTGCGCTGGCCAACCGCTCGGAGTTCGCGAACGGCGCTTGCCTGTTTACGAAGAGCGGCGCCCATATGCGCCAATTCCGCGAAACGATCGATGCCGGCATGCTCGGCGTCAACCTCGGCGTTCCGGCACCGATGGCGTTTTTCCCGTTCTCCGGCTGGAAAAAGTCGTTCTATGGCGATCTGCACGCCAACGGCACCGATGGGGTAGAGTTTTACACCCGCAAAAAAATGGTGACGGTCCGCTGGTAAGCAGCAAGGCGCAGCGCACTGAAATCGGACAATCGGAGGTTGCTAACAGCTATGGCTCTTGTTTCCATGACAAACATGCTGCAGGGTGCGCTTGAAGGCGGCTATGCCGTCGGCCAGTTCAACTTGAACAATCTGGAATTTACGCAAGCGATTTTGCAGGCGGCCCAGGAGGAGAAGACTCCCGTCATTCTCGGCGTCAGCGAAGCGTATATCCCGTACATGGGCGGGCTGCCCTGCATCGCCGGGATGGTGAAGGCGCTGATCGACCATTACGGCGTGACGGTTCCGGTCGCGCTTCACCTCGACCACGGCTCGAGCTACGAAGTATGCCTCAAAGCGCTGCACGCCGGCTTTACGTCGGTCATGATCGACGCCTCGCACCATCCGCTCGAGGAGAATATCGGCCTGACGAAGCGGGTCACGGAAGCGGCGCACGCGCTCGGCGCCTCGGTGGAGGCGGAGCTCGGCCGCATTACGGGCAGAGAGGACGATCTCGTCGTCGACGAAGCGGAAGCGATGTACGCCGTGCCCGAGGATTGCGTGAGGCTCGTGCGGGAGACGGGCATCGACTGCCTCGCTCCGGCGCTCGGCTCCGTGCACGGGCCGTACCGGGGCCAGCCGAAGCTCGGTTTCGAGCGGATGGGCGAAATTCAGCGGCTGACGGCGCTGCCGCTCGTGCTGCACGGCGGCAGCGGGCTGCCCGACGAGGAAATCCGCCAGGCAATCGCGCTCGGCACGGCCAAAGTCAACGTGAATACGGACAATCAGATGGCTTGCACGGCAGCAATACGCACTTATTTAAACGAGCATCCCGAGGCCTACGATCCGCGAAACTACTTGATTCCGGCGCGGGAAGCGATCAAAGCTTCGGTCAAATCCAAAATACGTCTATTCGGCAGTACCGGCAAAGCGGGAGGTAGCGGTCAATGAGCAAAATCAGAATCGGCATTATCGGCGCCGGACGCATCGGCAAAATTCACGCGGACAATTTGCGGCGCTTTGCGAACGCGGAAATCGTCGGCGTCAGCGACTTGTTCGCAGGCCCCGAGCTGGAAGCTTGGGCGGCGGAGCGGGGCATCGGCCTCCTGACGAAGGACAGCGGCGACCTGGTGAACCATCCGGGCATCGACGCTCTTTATATCTGCTCCTCGACCGACACGCACGTGCCGCTCATCAAGCAGGCTGCGCAAGCGGGGAAGCATATTTTTTGCGAAAAGCCGATCAGCATGGACATCGGGCAAACGGAGGAAGCGATCGAAGCGGTCCGCAAGGCGGGCGTCAAGCTGCAAATCGGCTTTAACCGCCGCTTCGACCACAATTTCAAACGGGTGCGGGAGCACGTGCTCGGCGGAACGATCGGGGAACCCCACATCGTGAAAATTACGTCGCGCGACCCGAGCCCGCCGCCGAAAGAGTACATCAAAGTATCCGGCGGCCTGTTCATGGACATGGCGATTCACGACTTCGACATGGCGCGCTATTTGTCCGGCAGCGAAGTGACGGAAGTGTACGCCCAGGGCAGCGTCCTCGTCGATTCGGCTTTCGCCGAGTACGGCGACGTCGATACGGCGATTACGACGCTCAAGTTCGAGAACGGGGCGCTCGGCGTTATCGACAACAGCCGCAAGGCGGTATACGGCTACGATCAGCGCGTGGAAGTATTCGGCTCCAAAGGCTCGGTCGCCGTCGCCAACGATTTCCCGAACACGGCGGTCGTCAGCACGGCGGACGGCATCGCCAGCGACAAGCCGCTGCACTTTTTCCTCGAGCGCTACACGGAAGCTTATTTGGACGAAACGCGCATGTTCCTGGACAGCCTGGCGAACGGAACGCCGCTTCCCGTCGACGGCTACGACGGCCTGCAGGCGGAGCGCATCGCGCTGGCGGCGAAGCTGTCGCTTCGGCTCGGACGTCCGGTAAAAATAAGCGAGCTTCATGATCTTCGCGCTCAAATGGCGCAATAAGCCTAACGTAAAGGAGGTTTCAGAGCATGTCGCCATATATCGTAACCTCAGAACGGCAGCCCGGGGCGGACGGCACGGTGCTGTCCGTCACGCCGGAGTCGGCGGGCTGGACGTACGTCGGATTTGAAGTGCTGCGGATGACGGAAGGACAAACCGTCAGCCGGGAAACCGGCGACCGGGAAGTATGTCTCGTTCTCCTCAGCGGCCGCGCCGACGTCGCCACAAAGAGCGAATTGTGGCAAGGGATCGGACAGCGCATGAGCGTGTTCGAGAAAACGCCGCCGTACTCCGTCTACGTTCCGAACGCCGACCGGTATGAAATCCGCGCCCTCACCGCGCTCGAAGTCGCCGTGTGCAAGGCGCCGGGCCGCGGCAATCACCCGGCCCGGCTCATCGCCCCCGAACAGGTCGGCTTCGAGATGCGCGGCTATGGCAATATCGAGCGCCAAATCCATAACATTTTGCCTGAGCAGGAGCCGGCGGACAGTCTGCTAGTCGTTGAGGTGTTTACGCCGAACGGCCACTGGTCGAGCTATCCGCCGCACAAGCACGACCGCGATGCGCTGCCCGACGAGTCGCTGCTGGAGGAGACGTACTATTTCCGGGTGCAGCCGGAGCAGGGCTTTGCCGTGCAGCGCATCTATACGGACGACCGGTCGCTCGACGAAACGCTCGTGGTGAAGGACGGGGAAACGACTCTCGTGCCGCGCGGCTATCATCCGGTAGCGGCGCCGCCCGGGTACGACGTCTACTATTTGAACGTCATGGCGGGTCCGCATCGCACGTGGAAATTCCATAACGACCCGGACCATAGCTGGATCATGAACCGGCCGAAGTCCGAGTAATCGCGCTGCAGCAGTTGCTTCCCGTGCCCGATCCGGGCATAATGATGGATATATTGCGTGCGCCCGAGGGGAGCGGACATGAAAGCAACCATTTACGATGTTGCGAAAGAAGCCGGCGTTTCGATCGCCACCGTATCCAACGCCATTAACGGCAAAGGGAAAATCAGCAAGAAACGACGCGAAGAAATATTCAAGATTATGGAACGGCTGCAGTACCAGCCGAGCGTTATCGCCTCCGCTTTGACGGGCAAGAAGACGTTCACGCTCGGGCTGCTTATACCGGACATTTCGAACCCGTTTTTTGCCGAAATTGCCCGCGCCATTGAAGACGAAGCGCACCAGAGCGGCTACAGCGTCATCATTTGCAGCACGGACAACAAGGACGAGCGGGTGGAGCGGTATATCGCTTTGCTGGAGTCGAAGAGCGTCGACGGGATCATTATCGGCACGGGTATCGACAATATGGACATCTTGAGCCAGCTGCAGAGCCGGTCCGTCCCGCTGGCGATGATTGCCCGGGAAGCTTCCTCGCTTGCTGTCGATACGGTCGTCGCAGACGATTTTGTGGGCGGGGTGCTGGCTGCCGAGCATTTGGTCTCCTTGGGCCACAAACGGTTGGCGGTGCTGTCGGAGAACCTTAAGGTGAGCAGCAGCCGCGAGCGGATTCGCGGGTTCCGGCAAGGGCTGGCCGACGTCGGCGTCTCGTTCGACGATAACAGCATCGTCATTTGCGAGTACAAGGTAGAGGAAGGGAAGCGGGGAGCTCTCGAGCTGCTGCAGCGCGGCGGAGAGCGTCCGACAGCGATTTTTTGCTGCAACGACCTGCTCGCTATCGGGGCGATCCAGGCGGCGAAGGAGGCCGGGGTCCGCGTGCCGGAAGACTTGTCGATCGTCGGCTTCGACGATACGATTTTGGCTACGGTAACGGATCCGCCGCTTACTACCGTTGCCCAGCCGATGGAGCATATGGGCAAGCTCGTCTTCAAATTGATCCTCGGCCATTTGCAGAACAAAGATTCGATCAGGCAGCGGATCGTGCTTCGTCCCGAGCTGACGATTCGGCAATCGACCTCGCATGTGGCCGGTGAAGCGTAATCGTTTTCTGCATGCGTAAAAGACCGTTGATCGCCTTCATCATGGCGGCAACGGTCTTTGCGGCTTTACGTCATATTTTTCCCCTGCTTGAACCGTTCCGTCTTATCCCACACCGGTTCCCGCTTGAACCATTTCAGTTTCAGCTGGAAGAACAGTCCCCGCAGCAATAAATATAGCCAGAGCTGGGCGTAAGTAAAGTACATGAAGAACGATACGAGCAAATCGGCAGGGCGAATCGGTTTGTCCGACATTTGCGCGGTGACGAGCTGCACGGCGTAGACCAGCCAGGACTCGAACCAGACAATAAGCAAAGGGGCGGCGGAATTTGCGTCGGCTCGTCCGAATAGGCCGAGAACGAACCAAGCGTCGGACACGAGCAGGAAAAAGACGAAACCAATATAAACGGCAAGGAGCTGGACCGAATGAAGCCAGTTTCTTCCGGCGAGCAGCCGGGGATTGCGCAGCGTTTTGCCGATCAGATACAGATTTCCTTGCATCCAGCGGGTTCTTTGCCGCAACCAAATGAAGAACGTTTCCGGCTCCTGCTCCCATGTTCTCGCTTCCGGCACGATCGGCAGCAGCCCGCCCATATCGGTCAACGTGAGCGTCAGATCGGCATCCTCCGCAAGCGCGTAAGGATCGTAACCGCCCGCTTGCTCCAGTGCGTCCCGGCGAACGATCAAGTTCGTGCCGGTCAGCGAGCCTAAGCGAAACAAGTGCCACCGGCCTGCTTGCATGAGCAGCTGAAAGGCGGAAAACTCGAGCGCGATCATGCGCGTCAGCGCATTTTTGCTTTCGTTGATCGTTTTCACGTAGCCGACGGCGCCGACCGCTTTCGGCGTAGTTTCGGCAGCTTCCATGAGCAGCTTCAGCGCTTGCGGCTCGGGCTGGTTATCCGCGTCGTAAACGGCAATGTACTCGGATTCGCTAATCGATATGCCGTAGTTAAGCACGCGCGGCTTCCCTCTGGGCGTACCGGTCGGCACCTGGATATGATGGAAGTTCGCGAACGAATCGGCGTAAAATTGGGCAATCTCGCCGGTTTCGTCCTGCGAGCCGTCGTTGAGCAAATAAACGTGCACATCCCCCGGATACTGCAGCTTGCTCATGGCGTGCAGCGTATCGGCGACAACGACCCCTTCGTTGTGGGCGGGAATCAGGACGGCTACGCTCGGATAACGGATAAGAGCAACAGGCTTCGGCTTTTTGGCCCGGAATAAAACGCCGGCAACGGTAAGAAGCGAGTAATAGAGCAGCAGCACGCAGAAGCTGACCGACACGATGGAGATTAGCACCGTCATGACGCTTTGCCTCCGCGCAAAGGGACGACGGCCTGTTCGAACTGCTCCCACTCGGTAGAAGCAAGATCATGTACGGCAATGCGAAAAAGGTTCCGGGACAAGCTGCTGTCCCCGGCCGCTTTTCGCTCGAAGCGACCCAGCACAAGGTCGACGCCCCGGCGGTCGATATTCGACAAAAACACAATCGCCCGGCATGCCCCGTAGTTACCGACAAGGTCGTAGTTGTGCCGCGTCGATGCCAGCAAACCGGACATCATTTTCTCGTAAATAACACGCTGTTGATACGGTTTTTCGCCGTCGTTGGCGAGCAGTTCGCATACGACATAGAAGCCGCTTTCCTTGCGGCGCCTCATGCCTACGTACAGCAGCTTGGCTCTTTCCATAAACTCGGCAAAAGTCAGCACGCCGGTGGCAGGCTCAAGCTTTCGGAGCGTTTCCGCCTCTTGCTCCAGCGCCCGGATGCTTTGCTGCGCAAGCTTGATGCGATAAATCAGCAGCCAAACGGCGATCGCGGCTAGCGAATACACGGCCTGCGCGATCAGCTTGTCTTTTTGCGTCAAAAGGGTAACGGCTGCGCCCCAATTGGCCGCAATATTATAGAACCCGAGGCCGAGCACGTACGCAATCAAAGCGGCAAATCCGATCATCGGCCGAAACAAAATGTTGATGAAGCCGACGGCCAGCATTGAGCACGCCATGAACATCAGTTCCGCTTTCGTAAAGCAGCATACTGCCAGAAACAATGCGGATAGGAAGAGGGCAAATATGAAGGATAAGTTGGTTTTGTTCATCGTTCACCTGGATGCAGCGTAAAATTGTAGTTGTAAACAGATTTTAGCACAAATTACAACATATTTAGGTTAAAAATGGGAATTTTTTCATGGATCGATACGGATTATATTTTGCAAATTGAGGCAACCATCTCCTGAATGTGAAAAAACATCCTGCACCACAGGGATAGCGGTACGGGATGTTTGCAGCAGTTTCCATTCGGTTATGCAGCGGCTTCCAATTACTTGAACAATCGCCTGAGCAGCCGCAGCGTCCGCTTGCCCGGAGCGTAGCGGAACGGCAAGTCGAAGCGGGTCGTCTGGCGCAGCACGCTTTTGTGATGGGAGAACGTTTCGAAGCTCGCTTGCCCGTGGTAGCTGCCGATGCCGCTTGCGCCGACGCCGCCGAACGGCAAATACGGCGACGACAGATGGAGGACGGTGTCGTTGACGCAGCCGCCGCCGAACGACAGCCGTCCGAGCGTCTCGCGTTCCACGCCGCGGCTGCTCGTAAATACGTACAAAGCGAGCGGCTTCGGACGTTCGCGGACAAAGCGCAGCGCGTCCTCCAGCTCGTCGTAGGCGAGGACAGGCATAATCGGGCCGAAAATTTCTTCCTGCATGACCGGCGATGCCGGATCCGGTTCATCGAGCAGCGTCGGCTCGAACGATAGCCGCTGCGCGTCGTAGCGGCCCCCGCACACGATCCGTTGGTCTTGTCCTTCCAGCAAGGCGGCCAGCCGGCGCAAATGGCGCTCGTTGACGATGCGCGGCGGAGCATCCCCGGCGGCGTTCCGGGACTGCCGCTCCACCTCGGTGCGCAGCGCGTCGAGGAAGTGCCGCTTGATGCCGCGCTGCACGAGCACGTAGTCGGGAGCGACGCACGTCTGTCCGGCGTTCAGCGTCTTGCCCCAAGCTATACGCCGGGCGGCCAAGCCGATGTCGGCATCGCCGTGCACGATGCACGGGCTTTTGCCGCCGAGCTCGAGCGTTGCCGGCGTCAAATGGGCTGCCGCCGCTTCCAGCACCTTCTTTCCGATGGCCGTGCTGCCAGTGAAGAAGACGTAATCGAATTTCTCCCGCAGCAGCGCTTGACTGACGTTGGCCTCGCCCTCGACAACGGCGACATACGATTCCGGGAACGTGCCGCCTATAAGCTCGCGCAGCGCCTGCGACGTATGCGGCGCGAGCTCCGAAGGCTTCAGCACGGCGCAGTTGCCGGCGGCGATGGCGCCGATCAGCGGCGGCAGCGACAGAAAGACCGGATAGTTCCAGGGCGCGATTATGAGCGCGGAGCCGTACGGCTCCGGCATAATGAAGCCCCTTGAACCGATTAATGCGACGGGCGTGCGCACTTTGCGCGGCTTGGCCCATTTCGGCAGCGAGCGGATCGCATGCGACAGTTCGGCTAGCGTTGGACCGAGCTCGGACATGTACGCCTCGGCTTCGCTTTTGCCAAGGTCGGCGTGCAGCGCCCGCCGCAGCTTCGGCTCGGCGCCGCGCAGCGCTTCCCGCAGCTTGCGCAGCATGGCGAGCCGGAACTCCGCATCGAGCGTCCGTCCGCTTTGAAAATATTGTCTTTGCTTGCTGACCAGCTCCGGAATATGGATGTTCATGCTACCGAGTCCCCTTTTCCTGTATAGATTCAACGCCTGCTGTACGAACCCTGCTTCCCGGCATGTAAACGAGACGTATCCGGCATTAACGCAAGCGGCCCTATACCCAAAATTTTAACCCGACGTTCGCCTCGGTACGCCTTCCGCACCAAAGAGGATTATGATATAATTCAAATTGTAAGCGCTATCATATTGAAATGAAAGGGGTTCCGACATGCAGCTGTCTGCGGGCAAAGATCGCGCCTTCGAGGAGTTTGTGCTGGAGCGGGATATTTTGTATTTTCGGGTAGGAACTCACGAGCTCGTCAGCTTTCACGGGGGCAATTTCAACTGGCGCAAACGGCTTTCGGCCGAAGAGCTGGAGCGGATGACGTCGCATCACGCATTTTTTCGGGTGAATGGGGACTGCTACGTGAATACCGGCAAAATTGCCAGCGTCAAAGAGGGGACCGTCCATTTGGGCGCAGGCGGCGGGGAGGGCAAGTCCGTCGCAGTCTCGAAGCTGCGCGAGGGCCGTCTGAAGGAAATGCTAAACCGAAGTTCGGCGAAGGAAGCTGCCGAACCGGAAACGTTAGCCAAATAAATAGGAAACTGGCACATTAAGAGAACCGGCGCAGACTGGAACGCGGTAAAGTTCCATCATAGTCTGCCGCCGTTATTTTTTGGTTTAGAGAGCATGCTCGCCATCTATTACTTCGGTTAGATCTATCGATGTTGACTTCACCTCTTCGCATACAAATTTCGAGCTTGTTCACTCCCCCGCTTCCATCGTACAATGGAACTGCTTGGCATAGTTTACCGGCTTTCGCCGTTGTAACGGGCAGCGGTGCGGCCGATAGACTGAATATCCTTATTATGGTAAAATAAGCAGCAAAGTGAGAAAAACGACTAGTAAAAGGAGAGCGCACCATGATCAAAACGTTTATCGCCCTCGGCAGTCTTAACGCTTTCCTGGCGGTGGCGCTCGGCGCATTTGGCGCGCATGCGCTCAAAAGCAGGCTCAGTCCGGACATGCTTGACGTGTACCATACCGGCGTCAATTACCATATCATACATGCGCTCGCACTGCTTCTAATCGCCGTTCTGGCGGACAAGCTCGGCGCCTCATCGCTGGTGGCCGCATCCGGCTGGGCGCTTTTCGCCGGCATCGTATTGTTTTCGGGGAGCCTGTATGCTCTTTCCCTCAGCGGTGTGAAAACGCTCGGGGCCATTACGCCGCTGGGCGGCGTCGCTTTTTTGGCCGGCTGGCTCTGTCTGGCCATCGCCGCCCTGCGCGGCTGACGACAGCGACTTCATGGCAACGGGGGGACATTAGGTGGGCAAATGGTTTACGAAGCGGAGACGGCCGAATGCGGCAGGTCGGCACGAAGTATTTGTCGAATGGTTCGAGCAGGCACCCGATCCGGTGCTGCTCATCCAGGCGGAATATCCGCACCGCATCGTCGAAGCGAACAGCATTGCCTGCCGCTTGCTCGGCTACGAGCGAAGCGAGCTGGTCAAGCTGTCGCCGCGCCATATCGTTGGCGATAACGTATCTGAGCGCGAATTGCGGCGAATTTTATATCAACTGCTGCGCAACATCAAACCGACCTACATATGGACGATGCGGGCGAAGGACGGCGCGCTGTTTCCGGTGGAAATCAACTGCCGCCTGGTCGGCTCGGAAACCGGGATGCCGCTTATTTTTACCGAAGCACGGGATTTGACCGACAAGCTGAAAATGGCGGAAAGCCTCGAGGAGTCGGAGCAGCATTTCGACTCGTTGTTCGAGCACAGCCCGAACGGCGTAGCCTTTTTCGATCCCGCCGGCAAGTTTGTCCGCGCCAACCGGGCGATGAGCCGCATTGTTGGCCGGGACGGCCCGGAACTGGCCGGCATGCCGCTGTTGTCGTTCGTGGCCGACGATCAGCTGCCCGCAACACGGCACAACGTTAGGCGGCTGCCCGAAGGCGAACCGTCGAGCTTCGACACAACGCTGCTGCATAAGCAAGGATCCCGCGTCGACGTGCATTTGCACGCTGTTCCGATTCGCAAAGGGAAAGCGGTGAAGGGATACATCGCCATCTGCCAAGACGTTACGGAGCGCAAACGGGCGGAGGAGCAGAGCCGCTATTTGGCCTATTTCGACGAGCGGACCGGCCTTCCGAACCGCCGCATGTTCCGCGAGCGTCTGTACGCCGCGATGGCCGCCGATCGCAGCGCCGGCAAGCAGACGGCTGTGGCGTACGTGGACATCGACCGGTTCAAGCTGGTTAACGACAGCTTCGGTCACGACTATGGAGATATGCTCATTGCCCAAGTCGCCGAACGTTTTCAGCGCTGCATCGGCGAAGGGGACTTGCTTGCGCGCAAAGAAGGCGACGAGTTCGCCGTGTTTTTCTCGGGATTGGCCGGCACCGCCGACCTGATGCAGCTCGTTCAGAAAATGGAGCAGACGCTGGAGACGCCGTTCACGCTCGGCGAATTCGAACTTCACGTGACGGTCAGCATCGGCATAGCCATTGCAGCTTCCGATGAAGACGCCGACGCGCTCATGAAAAACGCCGGCATCGCCTTGTCGCGCGCGAAGGAGCGCGGCAAAAATTCGGTTCAACTGTTCAACGCCGATATGAAATCCGTGTCGCTGCAAAAGCTGACGTTCGAGTCCGAGCTGCGCAAAGCGCTGGCAGGCGAACAATTCCTGCTTTATTACCAACCGCAGATAGACATCGATACCGGCAAAATGATCGGAGTGGAGGCGCTCGTCCGCTGGCGCCATCCGGAGCGGGGCATGGTGCCGCCGAGCGAGTTTATTCCGTTCGCGGAGGAAAACGGCTTCATCGGCCCGATCGGCGAATGGGTGCTGTACGAAGCTTGCCGGCAAAACAAAGAGTGGCACGATCGGGGGTATCCCCGCATCCCGGTATCGGTCAATTTGTCGTCGCGGCAGTTTCTTCAGCATAACCTGAAGCACCGCATCGGGAACGTGCTGCTGCAAACGGGGCTGGAAGCGCAATACCTGGAGCTGGAAATCACCGAGAGCATGACGATGGATGTGGAGCATACGAGCTCCCTGCTGCTCGACTTGAAGCGGCTCGGCGTGAAGGTCAGCATTGACGATTTCGGCACCGGCTACAGCTCGCTCTACTATTTGAAAATGTTCCCGATCGACCGGCTCAAGATCGACCAATCGTTCGTCCGCGACATTATGACCGATCCGAACGATGCGGCGATCGTCGCCACGATCATTGCCATGACGCGCCACATGAACATGAAGGTGATCGCCGAGGGCGTCGAAACGCACGAGCAGCTCCAGTTCTTGCACCATAATCGCTGCAACGAGGTGCAGGGATACTGGTTCAGCCCGCCCGTCCCGGTCGAGCGGATGGAGGAACTGCTGCTCAAGCAAGCGCAAGCCGCAGCTGCGGCGGAAGGGGGCAGTGCGCTCCATTGACGGCAAAAAGGAAAGCAGGGCTTGCCGAGCCCTGCTTTCCTTTTTGCGGTACGCTGTTTACCCTGCATGCAGATCGTCGATTTCGTTGATCCGGAACAAATACACTTTTTTCTCGTCGACGTGGTAAATCGACACGTTCTGTGTAGCGGCGTCATAGTTAAGGATCCGGCACGGCAAGTCGAGCTTGACGCCCTTGCCTTTAACTACGGTCATTCGGACCAGCGTGTTGTTCGCTTTGTAGCGTTCGATTTCCAGCGCCAGCGCCGACGGCGCTTCGGCTTTGTCGGCTGCCGGCTCCTTCCTCGTATCGGGCTTGCCGGCCTCCGCCGCCGTGCCCGGTTCGCCGCCGCTGTGCACCCGGTACTCCTTGATGCCCGCCGCGTTCAGCAGGCGATTCAGCTCTTCCAATGCGTGTGCGTTGTTGTCGCCATCCATGAAAATATCCACGTTAAACCAGTGGCCTTGCACCGGCTTTTGCGATTTCCCAGAACTCATCTTTGCCTCGCCTCATAACGCTAATTGTGCTGCTATTATATCACGAATCCGCAAGCAAACAAAGATTGCCCGTTCAGCTTCTTGAGGGGGCCGTGCAGCGCAACCCGGGTTGCGGCTTGCAGCCCGCAGAAATTCGGGAACGACGGGCTTCCGTCTATTCCGTCTGACAGCCGTTGTCGTATAATAAGCCTAGACGTATTGTATTCCTAAATAAAGGAGAAATCGGGCCATGATGAGAATGACTCCGATCGAACTGAACGGCCATACGGTCATCGGCATTGAAGTGCTGCTGCCCAAGACGACGCTGCTGGCGGTGGCGACGGACAAAGGCTACATTATGTGCGGTGCTCTCGATATCGGCCTGCTTAACGAAAGGCTTAAGGACCGGGGGATCATCGCCGCCCGGGCGGTCGGCGTCAAGACGCTGCAGGAGCTGCTGGATGCGCCGATGGAATCGGTCACGCACAGCGCCGAAGCGCTGGGAGTCGTTCCGGGCATTATCGGCAAAGAGGCGCTTCTGAAGATGTTGTAGCCGGCAAAGTATAAATGCTGGAAAAACATCGCATATTACCCATAGCAAGTACTTCTGACTGCAAAGGTGGTACGTATGGGTAAACTTGCGCTAACGCTAGCGATTATCGGAGCGCTGAACTGGCTGCTCGTCGGTTTGTTCGAATGGGACGTCGTTACCGCGCTGCTCGGAGGAGACTACCATCGCGAATCTTCGTGGCTCAGCCGGGTTGTCTATATCCTGGTCGGACTCGGCGGGCTGTACTGCATCAAATATTTGTTTGCGGACGATGACCGCGCCAAAACGTAAATTGCGCGCCGGCGATCGGCCGCTTCATGTTGCGAGACCTGCATGCCCGCCCGCGCGAGGCATGCAGGTCTTCTTCTTTTTGTATGCTGCGGCGGGTATGTCGCAATTTTGCACCTTGGCTTGTCACGATCTTGCCGTTCACCGCCAGGCCTCCGAATGGTAAGATGAAAAAGAACGAGACCAAGGATGGAGGCAAAGATGCTATGATACGTGTAGCAATGCTGAGCTTTTGGCATGTGCATGCGAGAGATTACGCGCGCGAGGTGACCGAACATCCGGATACGGAAATCGTCGCGGTGTGGGACGAACTGCCGGAACGCGGACGCAAAGAGGCGGAAGAGCGCGGCGTAAAATTTTACGGCGATTTGGCCGAATTGCTGGCCTCGCCGGATATCGATGCCGTCGTCGTCGATACTCCGACCAACATGCATCGCGATGTGATGGTTGCGGCCGCCAAAGCGGGCAAACATATTTTTACCGAGAAAGTCATCGCTCCGACGCTGCGGGAAGTGAACGAAATCGTGAAAGCGGTAGAGGAGAGCGGCGTCAAGCTGACGGTGTCGCTTCCCCGCCTCAATTTCGACTACACGCTTGAGATTCAAGATGCGATCGCGCAAGGGCTGCTCGGCAGGCTGACGCTCGTGCGCACCCGGCTTTCGCATAACGGCGCCACGAGAGGGTGGCTGCCCGAGCATTTCTACAACAAAGAGCAGTGCGGCGGCGGCGCGATGATCGATCTCGGCTGCCATCCGATGTACCTTGCACGCCTGTTCCTCGGCATGCCGCAATCGGTGTCCGCTACATACGGCTACATCACCGGCAAGGAAGTCGAGGATAATGCCGTGTCCGTTTTGCGTTATGAGAGCGGCGCCGTAGGCATCGTCGAAGCCGGGTTCGTCAACAATTACTCGCCGTTTACGATCGAGGTGCACGGCACCGAAGGCAGCATTCTGTATTCCGATCGCGACAACCAGCTGGTGCTCCGTTCGGCGAAGCTGGAGGAGCAGGCAAAAGGCTGGATCGTCCGCAGCCGGCCGCGCCCGAACGTATCGGCGTTCAAGCAATGGGTCGGCCATATTCAGCAAGGCACAAGCGCGACGGAAAATGTCGGCATCGCAGTCGATTTGACGAAGCTGATGGAAGCGTCTAACCGCTCCGCGGCGGCAGGCGGCGCACCGGTCGCTATCGCCGATTTGCAACAGTAACGGCTCCGTTCAATGTCATAAGGGAAATCGGGCAACCCGGCGGATCGATGGATCTTGGCCGGGTTGCAACGTTTTTATAAGCAGATTTCATCTTTTTAGGAAAAATCGGCCTAATTTTTTGGCCAATTGCCATGTAGCGCTGCACCGGATCATAACGGATTGGCCAGCTCTCATTTTCCCGTCGCCATTTGGCATCGGACTTCCCTCCGAATCGTCATCCGCCTGCGTTAACGTATTTTTGCAAACGATATCCAGCTTAAGAGGTTAATTCGCGATTTTTTGCCTTTTTCTTTAGCCATACCGAAAAATTGGGCGAGGAAATGCTCCCATTTGGGGGCTATTTCCTTCTTGGCATCCTGATTTTCCAATACGGAACGTATGCTTTCATTCAATGCCGCTTCCAGATGGATTAAAGCTTGGTTCAAGTGGTTATCGACGCCTTGCCCTTGCACGACAAAATCAGCTCCACCGTTTTCAAATGTTTACAGAACGTCGGCCTCCGGTTCGAGAGAAGCGATTTCTTTATCGATCTGTTTCTTCATTCGTTCGAACTGCGCTTCGGCGATAATGTCCTCCACTTCGTCGCGGGCGACCTGAAGGGCATATTTTGCCCGATTTATAAGCCCCGTGGCGCCTTGGATCCCGCTTTGCGCAAGCGGCTTCAAAGTTGTTTTGGCAATGGGCAGCAGAGCCGAAACCGCCATAGTCAGGGCTGCCCCTACAATTATTTTTTCCGCATTCCTTTCCATCGTGCATGCATCACCTCCAATATGGTGTCCTATGCCGCAGTCAAGCTGCAGCATAGGAAGGAATGGCCGCAGGTTCGGTGCCGGCCGGGTGCCCTTTTGCGGACAACACGGCAAGGATCGGTTTCGACAGAAGCGAGATCGATGCGCCGACCGTCAGCACCATCGCCCAATGGCCCAGCGACAACGGAGCTGTATGGAATATTCGGGCGACCGGCGGAACATACAGGGCGCTCAGCAAAGCCAGCCACGACACTCCAAGCGCTCCGGCCATAAACCGGTCTTTTCGAATATCGCGAATCGATTCCTCCGAGCCTTCCTGGCGCCAGGAGAAAGTTTGCATCAGCTGTCCGGCCACAAGCGTTGTGAAAGCGACGCTTTGCGCCACTTGGACAGGAGCGCCGGATGCGAGCGTATAGGCGAACAGTCCCAGCGAGCCCAATCCGAGCAGGACACCGCGTGTAACGACTTTTTGATACAGCTGTTTGTCCGCGATATCGGCGCGTTTCGTTTCTTTCCTTTTGCTGCCGGGATTGACCGCGAGCACCATGGCAGGCAGCGCGTCGGTCAGCAAATTCATGAGCAGTATTTGAATCGGAACGAGCGGTATCGGCATACCGGCCATAACTGCGGCGCTGGTGACGAGAATTTCCGCCAGGTTGCCCGTCAACAGGCAGCCGAGCGCTTTCCGGATATTGCCGATAATCGTCCGCCCCTCCTTGACACCTTCCACGATGGCGCCGAAATGGTCTTCCTGCAGCACCATATCGGCCGTTTCCTTCGTCACGTCGGTGCCCGTTCGGCCCATGGCGACGCCGACATTCGCTTGCTTGATGGCCGGGGTGTCGTTGACCCCGTCTCCCGTCATCGCGACGATATGTCCCCGGCGCTGGAGCGCTTTGACGATGCGCAGCTTATGCTCCGGCGTCACTCTGGCAAAGATGGAAACCTGTTCGACTACGGGATCTAGTTCCTCGTCCGTCATTCTGTCCATCTCGTGGCCCGACAGCACTTGGCGGCTGTCGTCGTAGATCCCGATTTGCTTTGCGATGGCGATCGCGGTAATCGGGTGGTCCCCCGTAATCATGATCGGTTTCACGCCGAGCTCGTAGGCTTCCCGGATGCTTTTTTCCACGTCCGGCTTCGGCGGGTCGATCATGCCCGCCATGCCGATATAGATCATTTGACTGTCCCCGCTGCCGGGCGAACGATCCGCGTTGGCGCCCAGAGGCAGGCAGGCAAATCCGAGCACACGGAGAGCTTCCGCGGCCAGCTTCTCATTTTGCCCGATAATTTTGCTCCTGATTTCATCCGTAAGCGGCAGCACTTCGCCATTCGACTGATACGAGCTGCACTCGCGCAGGATGTTCTCCACGGCCCCCTTGGAGAACAGATAGCATTCATCGCCGGCACCGGTATCCTTGCATACGACGCTCATCGTGGCGGTGTTCGAGTCGAACGGAATTTCCTCGCAGCGGTGCCAATTCGCAAGGTGCTCCGGCCGGAGGCCGGCTTTTGCCGCCAGCGAAAGAAGCGCCCCCTCGGTCGGATCCCCTTGTACCGTCCACGCATCATCCTGGGGCTGCAGCTTGCTGTTGTTGCAGAGCACCGCAATCTGCATGATGCGGTCGAGCTCCGGCTGCAAGCCGGCGGGAGTTTCCGTCTGCCCCGGCGCATTATGTGCGGGTGCCGCGCCGTCGGCCGGATCGATGGAGCCGACAGGTTCATACCCGTTTCCGCTCACCGTCCAGCGATGATCGACGGTTGCGAGCTCCCTCACCGTCATCTCGTTCTTGGTGAGCGTGCCCGTCTTATCGGAGCAGATCACCGTCGTTCTGCCGAGCGTTTCCAAGGCGGAAAGCTTGCGAACCAGCACATGTTTCTTCGCCATTCGGAAAATGCCGGCGCTCAGCGCAATCGTAATCGTTACCGGCAGACCTTCCGGAATGGCCGAGGCCGCCAGCGTAATGGATGTGGTGATCATTTCCCTGACCGGTATGCCTCTCATCAAGCCGGTCACGAATACAAGCGCGCCGGCGATCAGCGCCCATTTCACGAACTTTTTGCTGATCGCGGTAACCTTCTCCTGAAGCGGCGTGACTTCTTTCTCCTCTTGCTTCAGCAGCGCCATCAAATGTCCGATTTCCGTGTTCATGCCGGTTTGCACAACGACGGCAAGCGCCTTTCCGCGGGTGACGTCAGTCCCCATGTAAAGCATGTTGTTCCGTTCGGACAGAGGGCAGTCTTCCGTAACCGAAACGTCGGTTTTCGCCACCGGCACGGATTCTCCGGTCAGGGCGGCTTCGTTCACTTCCAAATTTTGCGATGCAATAATACGCAGATCCGCCGGAACCCGGTCACCCGCCTCCAAACCGACAATGTCTCCGGGGACGAGCTCCGCCGCAGACATGCGCACTTGTTCGCCGTTTCGGATCACCGTCGTTTCGGGCGGCTGGAACTGATTCAGGTTTTGCAGCACCTGCTCCGCTTTCCGCTCCTGATAAGTGCCGATCGCCGCATTGGCTAACAGCACAGCGCCCATGGCGAGCCCGTCGAATACGCCGCCGGTAAAAAGGGCGAGGGCCGACGTCCCCAGCAAAACAAGCGTGGTGAATTCTTTAAATTGCCCTAAATAAGAGAAGAGCCAAGGTGTCGGCTTTTTACGTTCCAGCGTGTTAAGCCCGAACCGGCTTTGCCCGACTCTTACTTGCTCCTGCGTCAGCCCGAAACGTTCGTTTACCGCGAACGCATCCGTGGCGTATTCCCATGGCGCGGCATGCCAGCTCACCGCCTCCGCAGCGGCGGCCACTTCGTTGGTCGACGTTGCGGTGGTATCCGCGAAAGCGGTTTGCGCCCTGTTTTGCGATCTCGACATGAACATGAGCGAAAGAGCGTCAGAGGCCAAATTTACAATCGGGGCGCTTAAGACGCCCAAAGATGCCAGCACGGAGCCGAATATGTTCCAGCTTTTGGCAATACGAAGGTGCTCATGAACGGTCGATTCCATATGCCGAACGCCGTTGCAAGCGGCGAGAACCGGCTCCAGCTGCCCGAACCGGACTGAAGGTACGCCGGCCTCTTCCAAATATCGGCTGCGCTCATTCGGCTCTTGTCCGGTAATCAGCAGCATATCCTCGCCTTGCTGATGTAAGGAGGCGACGCGCTCGACAATTTCTCCTTCCTCCATGGATAGCCAGTCGCTGCTCAGCCCAAGGCCGGAAATCCCGGCAATGCCCGCTTCGGCCCCATCCCGCAAAGGCGCGACCGTAAACCCTTGGTCATATAGCCGCTGCAACAGCTGGCGGGATTCCGCCGTTATTTGCTGCTCGCGGTAAATGAGCCCTTGGCAAACGGCGCCCTGATTCGTATGCTTGGCTACAAACAGCACATCAAACCCTTGCTTCTGCAGACGCTTCGCCTCTAAATAGTAGCTTTCGCAAGCAATACCGGCGCGCTGGCAATAAGCCATTGTTCCGACGGAATAGACGGCATTTTGGATCGTGCCTTTGATCCCGCCGTCTTCTTCCTCGACGCGAAATGCGGTGCGCAGCGTGCGGCAGGTGCTTTTCGCCTTTTGCCAGACCGGCTCCTTCCAGGGATGATCCGTCTTCTCCATTAAGGAAGCGGCTGTGCAAATGACTTTATCCGGGTCATCGTCGCGGGAGGTACAGCCTGTCTCGTGAACTTTCGTGCCGACCAGAAGCGACGTATCTTCAAGCAGCAGCGTTTTCGTCCGGGCCAGCTGCGCTAAGGAGCTTCGAATCGGAACGGCCACACCTTGTTCCTGCAGCTTGACCTCCGCCTGCTTCCACGCGCATTCCGCAGGAATCGTCGCCGGCCGCGGATTGGCAGCCAGCAGCACAGCGATGCCGCGAAGCGGATCTCTCGTTAAAGCCCAAGTCGCCGCAGCTGCCGCAATGCCGAGCTTGCCTGCCTTCTCGCTGTAATCGCGAATTTCCGGAGACAGTTCGACCGGTGAAAGTCCGTCCGGCACTTGCCGGCTTCGTTTCCAATTGACATATTGCAAAATGCTCAGTCCGGCGAGTACGACCAAATTTTCGCGAACAAGCGCCAAGGCCAAAGCTCCCGTGCCGAGAATGAGATCGGCATTGATTTGCTTTTGCCGGCTGAACTCCGTGACCCCGCGCCTTAGAAACGGATAGCCGGTTAAGACCGCCACGGCTCCGGATAAATAGAACGGAATCGGGCTTCGCGCTAAAGCCGACCTCCCGAACAGAAGCTGCTTAGCGCCCAGCGCTACAAGTCCGCCCATCGCAAGCGTAAGCGGCAAAGGCACTCTGGCCTCCGGAGATGGAGGCGGTCCGACCGCTTTCGGGATCGTTCTTATCGCTTCCGCGATTTCATCGGACACGATGGCGTCAGCCGGAGACTCCTCCATTTGCGTCTCAGACTCGGATGCCGGAGCCGCTTCCATTTGAGCTATCTCCGTTTCAGATTGAGCTATCTCCGTTTCAGAGCGCTGTTCGCGCATTTCGCTGCCCGCTTCGTCTACTGGATCGCCTGCCGCATTGGCGGATGAATCGCCCTCAGCAGCTTGAGCCGTTTGCCCGCTTGCCGCGACTTGACGCTCCACTGCCAAGATGCGGCGAAATATTTCGTCGACCGGGACTTTTCTTTCGTCATAAACGACAAGCATTCTGCCCGTGACGGCACACGGCTCCACTTTGGTAACGCCCTTGAGGGAAGCGAAAGATTGCGCCAGCGTATTTGCGATTTGTTCGTTCCGGAGAAGCCCGAATACTTCGATACGGAGTCTTCCCGGCAACAGGCGAAGAAATCTTTCCTTGCTTGCAGTCGCGGACATCACGCTCATAATCTCCCCCGAATGGCAACTATTTCACCGGTTCATATGATTCAGTATTATCTGCGCGGGGTATCAAATTATGCACGGAAAGCCTGCCAATCATTTGCATAAATCGGCTTCGGGAGGAGAAGCTACATGTTACCAAGCGAACTTAGGGGGAATTTCCACATGATCAAATCGCCGATCGGAGCGGGATTAGCCGCGGCGGCTTTGCTGCTGGCGCTATCGCCGGAAGCAAGAAAAACAGCGCGGAAATGGGCAGTCAAAGCAGCGGAAGCGGCTCTCGATTTATCGGAACAAGCCAAAGAAGCGACGGCGAATACAAGAAAGCAGCTGCAGGCGATCGTAGAGGAAGCGTCGGCCGACAAACATCGTGAGTTGAGAAGCAAGCTTTAAAGAAAACGGGGCAAAATTGGTGTAAGGCCCGGCATCGGGTCTTACATTTGACTGCGAAAGGAGGGGAGACTCCTATGTTTCAAGGCGGTTCATTATGGGCTGGGCTTGCATCGGGAGCGATGTCGCAGTTTCAGGACACCAAAAATTTCACTCAAGGAAGCCTTGACCGCAACGAATACGCGGTAAAAACGGCCACTAACGTAACAGGGGCAGTCGGCGTCATGGCCGGGGTCGAGTATGGGGCATTGCTCGGTACGTCGATGCTTCCGGGCATCGGTACGGCTGCGGGCGCAATAGTCGGAGGCTTGCTCGGGGACAGAGTCGGCCGTATGCTCGGACAGCAGACGGGGAACGCAATATTTAATGGCATGATAGGGAAAAAGACGGAGCAGCCAGCGGCTCGGGAAAGCAAATAATGTGATGCGACAGCCGGTTAAAGGCCCATGCAAATGCGCATGGGCCTGGTTCCGTTCCTCGACTAGGCACGGAATCCAGTTATACGATTATGCATTTTTTTGATACTTGCTTATCTTTCAAACACTTGTTTATAATATAGACATATGTTTGAAACGCTTCGACTTTTCGAGGGGAGGTGATCCGGTCTTGGATAAAGAGAAGCAAATACTGTCTCTTATCAAGGCGAACCCGTTTATTACCCAAAACGAGCTTTCCGCGCAGCTCGGCTTGTCGCGCTCCGCCGTAGCCGGCTACATTTCCGCGCTGGTCAGGAAGGGGAGCATAATCGGCAGAGCCTACGTCCTGCCTAAGGAAGCGAGCATCGTCTGCATCGGTGGAGCCAACGTAGACCGCAAAGCCCATTGTTTGGGCCCATTTCGGCTGCGCGAATCCAACCCGGCGGCAATCGCTCACTCCTGCGGCGGCGTCGCGCGCAACATTGCCGAGAATTTGGGAAGGCTCGGCTCGGCAGTGTCGTTAATTACGCTGGTCGGCAACGATAATGAAGGGAAGTGGCTGCTCGCCGAGACGAAGACGTACGGCGTCGACGTCAGCCAGGCGATCGAGCTGCCGAATGCCCGAACGGGCACGTACACCGCTATTCTCGACGACCGGAACGATATGATCGCCGCCGTGGCCGACATGCAAATTTACGACAGCTTCAGCACCGACATGCTGCAGTCCAAATGGCCGCACATTGCCGCAGGCGAGCGGATTGTCGCCGATACGAACTTGCCTGCCGAACTGATCCGCTATCTTGTGGAGCGATGCAGGGACGACTCTCGTTCTCTTTGCATCAATACCGTGTCTGCGGCCAAGACGACGCGGCTGCCCGAAGATTTGCGCGGCGTGGATATGATTTTTTGCAACAGGCATGAGGCTGGAGCGCTCGCGGGCATTCCGGTTGAAGATCAGGACGGCTGCAAGGACGCCTGGAAGCGCATCTCGGCTCGAGGCGTGCGCAAAATCGTTATCACGCTTGGCGAACAAGGCCTGTTTTGGGCCGAAGCCGACAACGATGCCGATACCGAAGCCGATCCCGCATCCGAAGCGGGGCGGTACGGGTACGTTCGTCCGCATAAGGTGAACGTCGTCGATGTGACCGGCGCCGGGGATGCGCTGATGGCCGGGGTCATTTTCGGCTTGGCGCAAGGGGAGCCTTTCGCAACTGCCTGCCGTCTCGGCACGGCTGCCGCTGCGCTCACGGTACAAACAAACCGTACGGTAGCAGATCTGAATGCGGAGCTTCTGTATGAAACGATGGCACAACATCAAACGGAGGGATTGTAAATGACACAGCCGGTTCACGAATGGCTCGAATTGCATGAGGAAGTAAAAGAGGCGCTGGCGCAAGGCCGCCCCGTCGTCGCCCTCGAATCTACGATCATCTCGCACGGCATGCCGTATCCGCAAAATATGGAGACCGCCCGCGCTGTCGAGCAAATCATCCGCGAGCAGGGGGCCGTGCCGGCTACGATCGGCATCATCGGCGGAAAAATCAAGATCGGCCTGTCGGCCGAAGAACTGGAATTTTTCGCAACGAGCAAAGACATCGAGAAAGTGAGCCGACGCGATTTCGCATACATTCTCGAGAAGAAAAAACACGGCGCGACGACGGTCGCCGCGACGATGATTTGCGCGCAGCTCGCCGGCATCGAGTTTTTCGTCACCGGCGGCATCGGAGGCGTGCATCGCGAAGCGGAAATCACGATGGACATTTCCGCCGATTTGATGGAGCTGGCGCAAACGAACGTAGCGGTCATTTGCGCCGGTGCCAAGTCGATTCTCGACATTCCGAAGACGCTGGAGTATTTGGAAACGCACGGCGTTCCCGTTATCGGCTACCAAACGGACGAGTTCCCGGCTTTCTATTCGCGCAGCAGCGGCCACGGGGTCGACTTCCGGCTGGACAATCCGCAAGAGGTCGCCTCGCTCGTCAAGACGAAGTGGGATCTGAAGCTGAACGGCGGGGTCGTGATCGCCAACCCGGTGCCCGCGGCAGACGAAATCGATGCGTCGGCCATCCAGTCGGCCATTGAAACTGCTTTACGCGAAGCCAAGGCGCGGGTATTCGCGGCAAGGAAACAACGCCGTTCTTGCTCAGCAAAGTGAAAGAGCTGACCAAGGGCGCCAGCCTGGAAACGAACATCGCGCTGGTCAAAAATAACGCCAAAATCGGCGGACAAATCGCTGTCGCTTATAAAGCATTGAAATAAACGCCAACGCCAAAAAAAAAAAGGCCGCTCATCCCGCGCTGTTCGCGCCGATGAGCGGCCTTTAAGCTATGCCTATACTCGGGCTGATTTCGCTACGGCAAACGCGCGCCCCTAGGGACGGTGTGAGCCGCTTATCCTTGTATGTCAGTCAAACAGCTTGCGTAAATTTTCCTCGTACGGAGCCCGTACGACGCCTTTCTCGGTGATGATCGCCGATACATATTCGGCCGGCGTCACGTCAAACGCCGGATTGAACACTTTCACGCCTTTCGGCGCCGTTCGCTTGCCGAACCCTTGCGTGATCTCGTCTTCATGCCGCTCTTCGATCGGGATGTCGGCGCCGGTCTTCGTGCCCAGATCGATCGTCGACAGCGGGCAAGCGACGTAGAACGGAATGCCGTGCGCCTTGGCGAGCACCGCCACGCTGTACGTGCCGATTTTGTTGGCGACGTCGCCGTTGGCGGCAACCCGGTCGGTTCCGACGATAACGGCTTGTACCCAGCCCTTCGACATGACGTAGCCGGCCATATTATCGCAGATGAGCGTCACATCGACACCCGCCTGCTGCAGCTCGAACGCCGTCAGCCGCGCGCCTTGCAGCACCGGCCGCGTCTCGTCGGCGAACACCTTGAGCTTCATGCCGCGCTCCTGCGCCAAATACATCGGCGCCAGCGCCGTGCCGTACCGCGCCGTGGCGAGGCCGCCGGCGTTGCAGTGCGTCAGCACGCCCATCCCGTCCTGAAACAGTGAGAGCGCGTGTTCGCCGATGCGGCGGTTCGTTTCTTCGTCCTCCGCCTGGATAAGCTGGGCCTCGGCCAGCAGCGCCGCCCGGAACGGCTCCGGTGCGGTTCCGGACTCGGCCAGCCCCTCCGCGCACGCTTTCATCCGGTCCAGCGCCCAGAACAAGTTAACCGCCGTAGGCCGCGACGTCGCAAGGTGTTCCGCATCCCGCCGGACTTTGCCCAGAAGCTCGGATGTCGATGTCCCGGCTCCTTCCTCGCAAACTCCGAGGTAAACGCCATAGGCGGCGGCGATGCCGATCGCCGGCGCGCCGCGCACCTTGAGCTCGCGGATCGCGTCCCAGACGTCCTGGACGGTGCGCAGCGGCAAGTATACGATCTGTTCCGGCAGCAGGCGCTGATCGAGCAAATCGAGCCGGTCGCCGTTCCAGCGCACCGATTGCAGCCACCCTTGCTCCTCGCCTGGTTGTTGCTTTGTATCGTTCATGGTGTCAGGCCTCTTTCTACCAATTATTTTGCAGCCGTCAGGGCGATGTCGAGCACTTCGTCGAAGGAGCGGGCCGACCGGTTCCGCTTAATGAGCGCCGTGCCGATCGCCAGCGCCAGCCGCTGTGCCCGCTCGCGCGCCGCCGCATCCTCGATGCGGTCGATGTCGGCGACATGGGCGAGGCCGTAGACGCGCCGCACCATTTTACAGCCGGCGAAGCCGATTGTATCTTGCAGCAGAGCGGCGACGTAGACGTCCTGATAGCCGGGCGTACGCGCCATCCGGTCAGCGGCATGCTCGTTCCACAGCGCCCGGAAGTTGCGCTCGAACTCCGTCCATACGCCCTGCACCGTATCGAGCAAGTAGCGGCGGTAGTCGGCGCGCTCCGCGGCGTCCGGGCTCCACCCTTCCTGTCCGGCATAGTTCAGCAGCAGGTTGGCGATAACGGCGCCGATATCGAAGCCCATCGGACCGTAATACGCGAACTCGGGGTCGATCACCTTCGTCGAATCCGGTTTGATAAAAATGCTGCCGGTATGCAGGTCGCCATGCAGCAGCGCTTGCGCCTTCGTCAAAAACTTCTCGCGCAGCAGCGCCACTTCCAGGTGAAGCTCCTTATCGGCCCAGATCGCCTCCGCCGCGTCTCGAATATGCGCTTCGATGCTATTGTTCGGCGAATCGGTGTACGGATCGTCGAAAATGAGATCTTCGGTAATTTTGCACAGATCCGGGTTGATGAACGATTTGACCTGCAGCTTTTTTTGCTGCAAATTCATCGCCAGGTCCGACGTGAAGAACAGCGTGCGCGCCAGGAACCGCCCGATGTCGGCGGCAAACCGCGGATAGCGGTTTTTCTCGATGAGGCCGCGCCGCATAATGATGTGATCGCTCAAATCTTCCATGACGGTCAGCGCCAGGTCCGGCTCGTAGGCGTATACTTTCGGCGTCAAGTCCGGGCACAGCTCGCCTTCGATCCGCAGCGCCTCGCTCTCGATGCGCGCCCTGTCGAGGGTGAGCGGCCACGACTCGCCGACGACTTTGGCGTACGGCAGCGCCTGCTTCAAAATAAGGCTTTTGCCGGAAGCCGGATCCGTAATATGAAACACCAAATTCAGATTGCCGTCGCCGATTTCCCGCGACTGAAGCTGGGCTCCCGCAGGAAATACGCCGGCTATGCCGCGCGCATATTCGATCGCTTCCGCTTCCGTCAGCGCATGATACTTGCTCATTCCTCATCCCTCCGAATTGTCCGTTGCAGCGCTTGTTTGGCGGGCCAAGCGCCGCCAGCAGCTTATCACCAAGTATAGAAAAAGCGCGCAGGCGCGTCAATGATAGCGTATCGCGGCAAAGTCGCCGGCGCCTACATAGACGGCAAGCAACCTGCGCATCTTAACGCTAGTCCATCATCCGACTGAGGAGGAATCCTGTTATGCCTGTAATGACGCAAACCGTCACCGATGTGCTCGCCAAACAAATCGCCAATTGGAGCGTCTTGTACGTAAAGCTGCACAACTTTCATTGGTATGTGAAGGGCAATCAATTTTTCACGCTGCATCTTAAATTCGAAGAGCTGTATAACGAAGCCGCGGCGCATATCGACGAGCTGGCCGAACGGCTTCTCGCGATCCGCGGCAATCCGCCGGCGACGATGCGGGAATATCTCGAGCTCTCTTCCATAAAAGAAGCGACCGGCGGCTATGGCCCGAATCAAATGGTCGAAGCGCTCGTCCGCGATTTCGAAACGGTCGTGAACGAGCTGAAGGACGGGATGAAGATGGCGCAGTCGGCAGGCGACGAGACGACGGCGGATATGCTGCTGGCGATTCATACGTCGCTGGAGAAGCACCGCTGGATGCTGAGCTCGTTCCTCGAATAATTAACAAATTCTCAACTTTGCGCTAATATTCGGATAACGTCGGCCCGTACAATAAAGGATAGAAGCTCAGACGGGGGGATTACGAATGAAAATTCTTAATCTGATGTTGTTCGCGGCAGCGTGTATCGTTTTGTTGCTGTTAGCCTGGCAAGCCGATCCGTCCGCCTCGGCGGAAGTCAAGCAGCCGAACCCGATGAAGGTGAACGAACAGCAATTTGCGCGCATGCAGCAATCCGAGCCGCCACACCTCGCTTACAAATAGAAAAAACGAAACGGCCCGGGCGGCGAGCTCGGGCCGTTTCGTTTTTGGCGGCGGTTTGCATTGTATTGGCAGCATTATTATAATGAAGTCGTTGAAGGAGGAGGTCGGATGGGGAAGCGACCTGGACCGATCGCGCTTAAGGAATGGGCGGCCTCCGTCGCCGCGCTGCGGGACGGGCTGCAGACGATGATGCTGCGCAAGGGAGGCATCGCCGAGGAAACGCGGGATTTTGAAGTTCGCGCAGATGCTTTCTATTTGCTGCCGGCGTACGAGCACCAGAAAAGAGAGCTGCTGAAGGAAGAATACCGGCGTCTCGTCGATGAGACACTAGCAACATGGAGTCCGGACGCCGCAGCCGTGACGATCGATTGCTGCGCTGAAGTCGCGCATGACATCGAGCTGACGGAGCTGGATTCGGTGGAGCGATTGTATCCTTACCATATATGGACGCAGCGGTTTGCGGAGGACCGATTGCATTGGAAGCGCCAAAGGCCGCTGCACTTGCTCTTGCTCCGGGTGTACCGGCTGGATCGTCCGTTCGAGCTGAAGCTGGAGCCGCACTATTTCGGCTGCAAATCGTGGGTGGAGCTGGCGGAGACACCGCCTGAATACGTCACTATGACGCCTGTGCTGACCGATGGGGAGTTTGCTGCGCAGGCCGGCGCCATTCGAAGCGCACTGCGCGGATAAATCCGGTACGATCCCGATCCGCTCCGCGGTGACGGATTTTTCTTTTTTCGCACGAATGGACTTTCAAGTTTCCCTGCTGTTTGTTATAATGATTATTAATTGAGAATCACTGATAATCATTCTAGAAATGATTACCGATAAAGTCGATATTTACGGAGGTAGGAGTATGAGCAGCGCACCGAAATTGACGATCGAAGGTCTCCGCGCCACGATCGAAGGCAAAGAAATTTTGAAGGGCCTCAATCTGGAAATTAAGGGCGGCGAAGTGCACGCGATCATGGGTCCGAACGGAACCGGCAAATCGACGCTCGCTTCGACGCTGATGGGCCATCCGAAATACGAAGTGACCGATGGGGCCGTTACGCTTGACGGCGAAGACGTGCTCGAAATGGCGGTGGACGAGCGCGCCCGCGCCGGCCTGTTCCTGGCGATGCAGTATCCGAGCGAGATTACCGGCGTGACGAACGCCGACTTCCTGCGCAGCGCGATCAACGCCCGACGCGGCGAAGGCAACGAAATTTCGCTCATCAAGTTCATCCGCCTGATGGAAGGCAAGATGAAAGATCTGGAGATGAATCCGGAGTTCATGCACCGCTATTTGAACGAAGGATTTTCCGGCGGGGAGAAGAAGCGCAACGAAATCCTGCAAATGCTCGTCCTGGAGCCGCGCCTCGTCATTCTCGACGAAATCGACTCCGGTCTCGACATCGACGCGCTGCGCATCGTGGCGAACGGCGTGAACGCCATGCGTTCCCCTGAGCGCGGCTTCCTGATCATTACGCACTATCAGCGTCTGCTCAACTACATTACTCCTGACTTCGTGCACGTTATGATGCAGGGCCGCATCGTTAAGTCCGGCGGTCCCGAGCTGGCGCAGCGCCTCGAGAACGAGGGCTACGACTGGGTGAAGGAAGAGCTGGGCATCGTCGACGAAACGGTGGGCCAAGAGGATGAGTTCAAGGTGCCGATGAATACGACAGCGCCGAGATACTAAGCGGGGAGGGGAACGAGGATGACACAAGCAACGCTTCCGATCGACTCCCAGGCTGTAGTGGAGAGCGCGAAGAACCGGCAGGAGCCGGATTGGATGACCGCTTTGCGGAGCAAGGCGCTGGAGCTGGCGGCAACGCTGGAGCTGCCGAAGCTGGAGAAAACGCGGATTGACCGCTGGAATTTGAGTTCCTTCGGCACTTACCGGAAACCCGAAGATTTGACTTCCGCAGCCGATTTGCCGGAGCCGGCCAAGTCGCTGCTGAATACGGACAACTTGCTCGTGCAGCGCAATTCGGGCCGCGTATTTGCTTCCCTTGCGCCGGAGCTTGCGCAGCAAGGCGTTATTTTCACCGATTTGGAGACAGCTGTGCGCGAGCACGGCGCTCTTGTCCAAAATTATTTCATGAAAGCCGTCGATATGGGCGAGAACCTGCTTACGGCGCTGCATGCGGCGGCGTGGAGCGGCGGCGTTTTCCTGTACGTGCCCAAGAACGTGACCGTTGAAGTCCCGCTGCAGGCGCTGTTCCTGACCGACGATGCGG
This sequence comes from Gordoniibacillus kamchatkensis, assembly GCF_000829455.1. Lineage (GTDB taxonomy): Bacteria > Bacillota > Bacilli > Paenibacillales > NBRC-103111 > Gordoniibacillus > Gordoniibacillus kamchatkensis. The sequence continues at coordinate 73,247 of NZ_JXAK01000011.1, read as the reverse complement.
CAGCCAGCTTTTCGCCGCACGTGCTTGTCGTGGCCGAAGCGAACTCGTCCGTCACTTATGTCGACAACTACTTGTCCGCGGATAACGGCGGCGAGGCGCTCGTGCAAAACGGCGTCGTCGAAGTGTTTGCGGCAAGCGGCGCCTCGATCCGGTACGCTTCCGTCCATCACCTCGGCAAAAACGTCACCGACCTTACGTATCGCCGCGCCGTTCTGGAGAACGATGCGAAAATAGAGTGGGTCGTCGGCGAGCTGAACGCCGGCAACACGATGTCCGATACGACGACGCTGCTCAAGGGCAACGGCTCGAACGCCGACGTGAAAGTGATTTGCGTCGGTACGGACGAGCAGAAGCTGAACCTCACGACGCGCAACATTCATATCGGCAAATCTTCGGAGAGCGACATGATCACCCGCGCCGTCATGAGAGACGAGGCTACGGCGATAATCAACGGCATCACCAAGATTGAAAAAGGCGCAACGAAGGCGAACGGCCAGCAGACGGAAAAAGTGCTCATGCTGAGCCCGAAAGCGCGCGGCGACGCCAACCCGATTCTGCTCATCGACGAAGACGACGTCAAGGCGGGCCATGCGGCCAGCGTCGGACAAGTGAACGCGGAGCAAGTGTTCTACATGATGTCCCGCGGCATTACCCGCGAAGAAGCGACGCGGCTTATCATTTACGGCTTCCTGGCGCCGGTCGTATCGGAAATCCCGATCGAACGATTGGAGGAGCAGCTTCAGCACCTTGTAGAAAGGAAGCTGGGACAATGAATACTTCCGCTATCCGGGAACTGTTCCCGATCCTGCATCAGGAAGTAAACGGCCATCCGCTCGTCTATTTGGACAGCTCGGCCACGTCGCAGAAGCCGGTCAGTGTCATTGAAGCTTTGAAAACATATTACGAATTCGATAACGCCAACGTGCACCGCGGCGTCCACACGCTCGGCTCGCGCGCAACCGATGCCTATGAAGGAGCCCGCGCCAAGCTGGCGCGGTTCATCGGGGCGAAGTCGGAGAAGGAAATCGTATTTACGCGCGGCACGACAACCGCCATCAACCTGGTCGCGTCCAGCTATGCACGCTCGGTGTGCGGCGAAGGCGACGAAATCGTCATTACGCCGATGGAACACCACAGCAACCTGATTCCGTGGCAGCAAGCGGCGAAAGCGACCGGGGCGACGCTGAAATATATCCCGCTTCAGCCGGACGGGTCGATTGCTATCGCGGATGTGGAGAAGACAATCACCTCCCGCACGAAAATGGTAGCTGTCGCTTATGTGTCCAACGTGCTGGGCGTCATTAACCCGGTCAAGGAAATGGCCGCTATCGCGCACAAGCACGGTGCGAAAATTTTGCTCGACGGAGCGCAAAGCACGCCGCATATGAAAGTGAACGTGCAGGAGCTCGATTGCGACTTCTACGCGCTGTCCGGGCACAAAATGTGCGGTCCGACTGGCATCGGCGCCTTGTACGGGAAAAAGGCTCTGCTCGAGCAGATGGAGCCGGTCGAGTTCGGCGGCGAAATGATCGACCATGTCGATCTGTACGAATCGACGTGGAAAGAGCTGCCGTGGAAGTTCGAAGGCGGGACGCCGATTATCGCAGGGGCTGTCGGTCTCGGGGCGGCGATCGATTTTCTGAACGACATCGGCATGGACGAGATCGACAAGCACGACCGCAAACTCGCGGCGTATGCCGTGGAGCGGCTGCAGGCGATCGAGGACGTGACCATTTACGGTCCGCTGCAGAACCGCACGGGGCTTGTCACGTTCAACGTCGGCGACGTCCATCCTCACGACGTGGCGACGGTGCTGGACGCCGAAGGATCGCGGTGCGGGCCGGCCACCATTGCTGCCAGCCGCTCATGCGCTGGCTGAACGTGTCGGCGACGGCGCGCGCCAGCTTTTACCTGTACAACACCGAAGCCGACATCGACCGTCTTGCGGCAGGGATCCTGAAGACAAAGGAGTACTTCGGCTATGCAACTCGATGATTTGTACCGCCGCGTCATTATGGATCATTACAAAAATCCCCGCAACCGCGGGCAATTCGGTGAGGGCGAGTCGGTCGCGATCGACCTGAACAACCCGACGTGCGGGGACCGGATTACGCTGCAGATGAAAGTGAAGGACGGCAAAGTGGAAGCCGCCAAATTCGTCGGCGAAGGCTGCTCGATCTCGATGTCGTCGGCATCGATGATGACCGACGCGGTCAAGGGCAAGACACTCGACGAAGCTTTGCAAATGGCGGAAAATTTCTCCGGGCTCATGAAAGGCGAGCATCCGGAATTCGAATATGAAGATATCGAGGCTCTCTCGGGCGTAAGCAAGTTCCCGGCGCGCATCAAATGCGCCACCCTGGCGTGGAACGCTTTGCGCAAAGGGATCGACCAGGCAAAAGGGCAAGGCGAAGCGTAATATATATCGAGGAGGTTGAGAACGATGGCCAAGCAGATGCCGGAATTGGAAGAATATAAATATGGCTTTCGCGACGAGCACAAAGCCGTGTTCCAGACGGGGAAAGGGCTGACCCGCGACATCGTGGCGGAAATTTCGCGCATGAAGGGCGAGCCGGAATGGATGCTGGAATTCCGCCTGAAGTCGCTGGAGCAGTTTTTCAAAATGCCGCTGCCGCGCTGGGGCGGCAATCTCGACGACCTGGACTTCGACGACATTCAGTACTATGTGAAGCCTGCCGAGAAGCAAGGCAAGACGTGGGAAGAAGTGCCGCAGGAAATCAAGGAGACGTTCGACAAGCTGGGCATTCCGGAGGCGGAGCAAAAGTTCCTGGCCGGCGTGTCGGCGCAGTACGAATCCGAGGTCGTGTATCACAGCATGCAGAAGGACCTTGAGGCGCAGGGCGTCATTTTCACCGATACCGATACGGCATTGCGGGAATATCCAGAGCTGTTCCGCGAATATTTCGGCACGGTCATTCCGCCGAGCGACAACAAGTTCGCGGCGCTGAACAGCGCGGTATGGTCGGGCGGCTCGTTCATCTACGTGCCGAAAGGCGTCAAGTGCGAGATCCCGCTGCAGGCGTACTTCCGCATCAACTCGGAAAACATGGGCCAATTCGAGCGCACGCTCATTATTACGGACGAAGACAGCTTCGTGCACTACGTCGAAGGCTGCACGGCGCCGATTTATTCGACCAACTCGCTGCACAGCGCAGTCGTGGAAATCATTTGCAAGAAAAACTCCCGCGCCCGCTACACAACGATCCAGAACTGGGCGCCGAACATTTACAACCTCGTTACGAAGCGCGCCGTTGCCGAAGAAGGGGCGACGATGGAGTGGGTCGACGGCAACATCGGTTCCAAGCTCACGATGAAATATCCGGCAGTCGTGCTGAAAGGCCGCGGCGCGAAAGGCATGGTATTGTCGATCGCCGTTGCCGGCAAAGGCCAGCACCAGGACGCCGGGGCGAAAATGACGCATCTGGCGCCGGATACGACGTCGACGATCGTCTCCAAGTCGATCTCCAAGCACGGCGGCAAGGTGACGTACCGCGGCCTCGCTTCGTTCGGGCGCAACTCGGCCGGGTCGAAGGCGAACATCAAGTGCGATACGCTCATTCTCGACAACAAGTCGACGTCCGACACGATCCCCTACAACGAGATCATGAACGACAACATCACGCTCGAGCACGAAGCGACGGTATCGAAAGTGTCGGAGGAGCAGCTGTTCTATTTGATGAGCCGCGGCCTGTCCGAGCAAGAAGCGACGCAAATGATCGTCATGGGCTTCATCGAGCCGTTCACGAAAGAGCTTCCGATGGAGTACGCGGTCGAGATGAACCGTTTGATCAAGTTCGAGATGGAAGGGTCTATTGGTTGATACAAGATTGCAGAGGTGTGTCCGAGTTTCTCGGGCACGCTTTTTTTTTGGTATCGCTCACCTCAGGAAGCGAGGCGTGTTTACCGGATAACCCCAGATTGCCTAAGAAAGTACAGCTGCGCTGCGGATTGGAAATGTAGGTCTCCGGCTAAGTTGAACTCGTGTTACCATGAAAAAGGAAATAAGGCTCGAACACGAGTTCAAAGGCGCTCGCTTCGCTCATAGGCCTACATTTCCATCCTCAGCTCCGCCTTTTACGGGCAACCGGAAAACCTCCCGTTCTTTATTGCTAATCCTCTGGTTTTCGACCATTTAACAGGAAAAGCTGGAGCAAATCTTGCCATTTCCTCGGAATGTTGAGCGCAATTAGCGGAGTAGATGGAGTTTTTTCTGGTAATCTCCCTGTGCCGCAGCATTACTCTGATTTAACGGCACTTATTCCGGTTAGTGCTGGAGCGCGGTGCTGGGCCAGTTGCGGTTTAGCCTACTTCCGCATAGCAAAAAGCACACCTTCCCCGCGGAGTCGGGAGTAGTGTTGCTTTTCATGCGGACTCATTCCTGCTTCCCGAGCTCTTGGGCGGCCAGGACGGCGAGCTCGATTTTGTGCAAGGCGAATACGGCTTCTTCGGTCATGTCGAACGAAAAGGGCGGGGAGAGCGATTCCGGCAGCAGCTGCAAAGCCGACTCGTCACGGAACCAATCGCCTGGCTCGGGCGGGGCGACAGGACGGTCTCGCCAAGCGTGTTCGAGCCGCGGGCTGTAGAAGGGGGCGGCGCCGGGAACGAGGCTCGAGCCTGAACTGCCGGCGAGCTTCGGGTGATAGGCCAGCTCGGGGGTGCCGCGGCGCACGGGGGCGAACAGCTCCGGCCAATAATCGGAACGGAGCCTGTGTGCGGCTGGCGGCGCACAAAGGCGTGGGCGCCGGCCGCAACGTCCGGAAGCCCGAACAATATCGCGTAGAGCCGCTGTCCGAAGCGGATGCGCTCCGCCAGATCGGCGAAATTTTCCAGTATAAGCCCCGCCAGGCGGACCCGCGAAGTGCCGCGTTCGGGAACTTCGTAAGGAAAGACGACTTGGTTGAGCTGCAGCAATGATTGCGTTTTGAAAGCCAACGTGTCGAGGACATGCTTTTTGAAGTACGGATTGTCGACAACGCGCCGCTGAATGTACTGCTGCTCGTTGACGATTAGCGCGCACGTAAGCAGCACCGAATCCCGGCTTGTCGCGAACTCGTCCCATACCGGGCGCATAAACGCCGAGACGCCGAGCCGCGGCAGCAGACGCGTCAAGCTGCGGCCGGAGCGGGCGCTCTCCCGGTACAACAGCAGCTGCGGATACGCATCGTGAAAAATAAGCCCGTTCGCGCGTTCCAAAAACCGGAACAACGCCTCTCGTTGCCCGGCCCCGAGCAAGCGCGGCAACAGCTCGCCTTTCAGATCGGTCATCGTAAAGCCGCCGTTGCGGGAAACGAGGTGCGCCAGAAGCGCCCAATGGAGCTCCGGATGTGCCGCATACATGTCGAGGTAAGCGCCCGTTCGCGTCACATTGTTGCGGTTGCGACGCGCCGTTTCGTCGCGCAGCCAGCGGATCAGCGACTCGTCCTCGGGGCTGATGGAGGGCGTTTCGCCGGCGGGTGCGGAGAGCAGCCGCACGGCTTGCTCTTTTACGCGCCGTAGCGCTTCCTTTTGCACCGACAGCCGCAGCGCTGACGGCGCTTCCGCAATCGAGTAGGCGATCGTGTCCGCTTTCCCCTTCAACAATGCAGCCGCTTGCTGCGGCAGCGACAGCAGCCACTTCAGCCATCCCGGCTTCAATGCGCTCACCCCCATTCTCCGCTTCGGTCCGCATCGTTAACGAATACGGGCCGCTCCTGGTACAAGTGTGCCTCCGGCCACGGAGCGTTACTCTTTCCCACCATATGCCGGCTACAGAATAAATAGTAAGCTGTTCGCCTTTTCAGATCGTGAAATCTATGATTTACTGGAGGAAGAAAGTAGAAACATAGACTACTAGAGAAGGAGAAGGAGAATCAAGATGGGTCTTCGATGGAAACGAACTGTTTGCGCGGCGCTTTTCAGCGCGTCGCTGGCGCTCATGAGCGGCTGTCAAGCCGTAGGCGGCGTCGATCTCGGCAAAGCTTTGGAGCAGCAAATGTCATTAACTTCGGCAGAAGCGAACGAAACTATCTCCATTGAGTTCATCCCCGGCCAAGGCGCTTACCATTCGCAGGAGGATGAAGCGATCGCGCGTCTGTTCGATAAGGCGCAATTGAAAAACGTACATATGCTTATGCAGGATGCCTCGCATATTTCGGTGGAAGGCGAGTTTGTCAGCTCGTCCGTCTCCATCCCGTTCCAAGTGAACGCTGACGGCGACAATCTGATCATTCAGCTTGCCGGCGCCAAGAAGCCTATCGTCATCGGTGATGTCCGGCGCCCGGCCTTCCCTTCGACAGCCGGATTTTTCCGCGACCAGCTGCAGCAGCACACCGACAAGGTGCGGCAGCTGCAAAGCGTTCTGACGCGGTTCTTTGTCCGCAATGCCCCGAACCCGGCGCACGCCAGCGTCAGCCAAGTGACCGACAGCGTGCACGGCGGCGGAACGATGAGCATGGACAAGGTGGAGCTGGAGATCAAGGGCAGCGAACTGAAAGGCTTGCTCCAGAGCTTCTTGAAAGCGATAGCTGCCGACGACGACGGGCTGAAAGAACTGATCGGCCAAGTGTACGACATCGTCGTGCCTTTATTGAAGGAAAGCTTGAAGCAGCACAATGCGCTGTCGGAAGAGGACAGCTCCGACCTTGACGAGGTCTCTCAACTGCAAATGGCATATTTGGACAATAAGACGCTGGCCGTCGAATTTGCCTACACGACTTTGAAACAAGGGCTGAACAAAGCGATCGCTAATCTGGACAAAGCCGATGCCGCGGGCGCTCCCGCTGACGTCAAGCGGCTGCTGAGCGACGAGCTGTCGCTGAAGATCGACTGGCTGCTTGACAGCAAGCTGAACTTGCGCAAACAGCATATAGAGTTCAATTTGCCGACGGGCGACGCGAAGACCGATCCGATCGCCGCCGTTCGTATCGTTACCGACAGCGAGACTTGGAATCATAACCAGCCGGTGACGGTCAAGCCGGCGCCCGACACGAAGGATGCGCTGGAGCTCGGCAGATTCGGCGGTGCCGACAAACGCGCACTGCTGGCCAATTTCGATCCGAAATCGGACATGTATCGCATCCTGAAGGACGATTTGCACATTACCCGCGAACGCATCTATCTTATTTTCTCGGGCAACGACCATTATGCGCACGACTCCACTCACCCATACATCGACGACAGCGGCACAGCTATGGTGTCGGTTCGCTTCCTCGCCGAAAGATTGGGCGCCAAAGTGAAGTGGGACGCCGATACGCAATCGGTGCATGTGACGGATGAACAAAGCGGCACCGACATCGTCATCCTATCGGCAGCACGAATGCGACGTTGAACGGCCAGCCGGTGCAAATGCCGAGTCCCGCCGTCATGAAGAACAATACGACGTTCGTACCGCTGCGCTTTATCGCCGAAGCGTTGGGCGCGAAGCTGGACTGGAAAACAAGCAACAAGCTGCTCGCCATCACACGTGAATAACTTAGCACCTCAATAGCGCGAAAATGGCGCCGCTGCCCCGACCTTACGGTCGCAGGCAGCGGCGCCATTTTTCGTATGCGTCATGGATCTTGATCCGGCGTCTGGCCCGCAGCTGGCCGCGGCGGCCGACCGGGCAACCGGCCTGCGCGCTGGACCGCTTCGCGCAGCAAAAATTCGATGTGCCCGTTGACGCTGCGCAGCTCGTCGGCCGCCCAGCGCTCAAGCGCCTCGTACAGAGCGGGATCGAGCCGCAGCGGGAAGTTTTTTTTTCGCGGCCATGGCCGTTAGTACAGGCTGCCGGCGTTGATGATCGGATTGGCGGCCCGGTCCGAAACGATGGCGACCATCAGGTTGTTGATCATCGCCGCTTTGCGTTCGTCGTCAAGCTCGACGATGCCCCGCTCCTGAAGCTGGGCCAGCGCCTGCTGCACCATGCCGACGGCGCCCTCGACGATTTTTTTGCCGCGCTGCGAGGATGGCAGCCGCCTGCTGCCGCTGCAGCATGGCACTGGCGATCTCGGTCGAGTAGGCGAGGTGGGTGAGGCGCGCCTCCAGCACTTCCACGCCGGCCGACTGTAGCCGCGTTTGCAGCTCCCGGCTCAGCTCGGCCGCCACGAAATCGGCGTGGCCGCGAAGCGAGATCGCGTCGCTGTCGTAAGCGTCGTACGGATATTTGGAAGCGACGTGGCGCAACGCCGTTTCGCTCTGGATCTCAACGAACTTCTCATAGTTGTCGACCTCGAACAATGCTTTGGCGGAATCGACCGCTTTGAACACGACGACGGCGGCGATTTCGATCGGATTGCCTTCGACGTCGTTCACTTTCAGCTTGACGCTGTTGAAGTTGCGGACTTTGAGGGACAGCTTTTTGCGCACCGTAAACGGAACGACCATCCAAAATCCGGCTTGACGGACGGTGCCCATATATTTGCCGAAAAACGTCAGTACCAGCGCCTCGTTAGGCTGTACGACGGCGATGGAGGTGACGACCAGCAGAGCCGCGATAAAGCAAGGAATCGCCAAGCCGAATTGTTCGCCGGCGGCGCACACGGCGGCGAGCCCCAGCAGCACGATAAAGGCGAGCAAAGCGACGAATCCGTTGACAGACCAAGCTTTCGTTTCTTTCATTGACAGCAGCTCCTTACAAGAGGTAGTGGGATCATCAGGGTGCCTGAGAAAGGCGAAGCGGAGGATGGAATGTAAGGCCTATGAGCGTAGCGTGCACCTTTGAACTTATGTTCCCCCACGATTTCAGATTTCGAGGGAACACGAGTTCAAGGAAGCCGGATACCTACATTCCCAATCCGCAGCGCCGATCTACTTCTCGGGCAATCACTCAGCAATCAAAGGATATTGGATTGATATTTTAATGATATCACTATTGTATGAAAATGTAAACAGGAAAGAAGTGGCGCCGTGCGGATTGACTTTCGAGACTTCAAGTGCTATAAGTGAAGGAAATCGATAGGGGAGGGACCTGCTATGGAACATCTACGTACGGAAGAAGCGTTCCGCGCACAGATTGCCAAAGGCGGAATGACGATTGCAGTATTCAAGGCTACTTGGTGCAAAGATTGCCATTTTATCGAACCGTTCATGCCCGAGGTGGAGCAAAAGTATGCCGGCCGCGTCACCTTCGTTGAGATCGACCGCGACGAGCTGCCGGACCTGTGCCTGGACCTGGGCATCATGGGCATCCCGAGCTTCATCGCCTACGTAGAAGGCCAGGAAGTTGTGCGTTTTGTCAGCAAGCTGCGCAAAACGCGCGACGAGATCGAACAGTTCATCGACCGTGCGCTGGAGGTGGCGGCTGCGCTGCCCAAAGCGTAAGGAGATTGGGAGGAACCGGTATCCCGCCGGCTCGCGGGCGACGGCACTGCGGATTGGAATATGGGATTCCGGCTCCGCCTAACTCGTGTTCATGTGAATGGATCACGAAGAAGGAACACGAGTATCAATCTTTGCTCCTTCCATAGTCCATCCTCCGCCGCCGCGGCTCGCTCGCCAAAACCGGAGCGGGATGGGGAATTGAGCAAGAGCGTAACTCGGCCTTAAAGGAACGGAGTTCCGCTATTGCACGGATAAAGGAGCAGCGGATTAAGCTTAGCGGACCGTCGTTCCGTTATTAGTTCGGAACAAGAGCGATTCTAGCCCAAGTTGAGAAGATAACGTACTCCCGTTCCGCTAATTTTGGGAAATACCCGGGAAATAGACCAATAACGGAACAAATTTCCGCTAATGGCTAAGAACGGGGTAAACTAAGCAAACCATGTTCTGACAAGCTCTGTTCGAAAGGGCTTTCTTGGGCAATCGGAGCTTGTCCGCTCAGCGGCGGACAGGCTCTTTTGCCGTTTTGTAGCGACTTTGTAACAAATCCGAATAGCTTTGCCGGCCTTCGTTCGTTATAATGATAACGAAAGTAGGTGCTCGCATAATGAACCTGAAATCGACTTTAAAATGGTCGGCTTATTGTTCTGCCATCATTATGTTTGCCGTCGTGCTCATGGGCGCTCTCGTGACGAAAACCGATTCCGGTCTCGGCTGCGGCCGAGAGTGGCCGCTCTGCAACGGCAAATTCATTCCCGAACACGCAGTCTCCGCTTTAATCGAATACAGCCACCGGGCCGTTTCCGGGTTAATTACGATTTTGCTGCTCATTACAGCTATACTGGTCTGGCTCGTCGACAAACGGCGCGATGCCAAATGGTTCGTAGGCAGCGCCATTTTCTTCACGCTGCTGCAAGCGGTGCTCGGTGCCATGGCGGTCATATGGCCGCAATCGCCGGTGATCCTCGCTTCGCATTTCGGCCTGTCGCTGCTCGCATTCGCCTGTACGCTGCTGCTGGCGATGCTGTATACGCGCCGGGCGCAGGCGGCGGATGCCGCCGCAAACCGGGACGAGCCTGCGGTCCCCCCGCCGGCGCTGTTCCGTTCCGCCGTATGGGTGATCACGCTGTACTCGCTCGGCGTCATTTATTTGGGCGCTTTTGTCCGCCATACGAAATCGACCGGCGGCTGCCTCGGCTGGCCGCTTTGCAACGGCGAGCTGATTCCAGAGCTGTCCGGTGCGACGGGCATCGTGTTTACGCACCGAATCGCCGCGTTGGTGCTGCTCGTCTGCCTGATCGTCCTATTCGTTATGGCGAGGCGCCATTTTCCGGAAGGGCATCCCGTGTATGGCGCCGCAAAGGCTTCGCTCATCCTGGTCGTGCTGCAAATCGTATCCGGCGCTTTCGTCACGTGGACGATCGGCGTAAGCGGCTGGGGGCTGCTCGCTGCACTCATTCATACGGTGCTCGTTTCCGGCTTGTTCGGTATTCTCAGCTATTTGTGCGTGACGACGCTGCGTCTGCAGCCGGAGCGCTTTTATAACAAACAAAGGAGCACCGCTTGATGTTCCCTAACTTACGCTCATTTATTAATCAGCTCAAGCAAGAAAACGACTTGCGCGAAATTTCCGCGCCGGTCGATCCGAATTTGGAGCTGGCGGAAATTCACCGCCGCGTCATAGCCGAAGAAGGGCCTGCCTTGTTGTTCACGAACGTCAAGGGAAGCCCTTTTCCCGTTGTCACCAATTTGTTCGGCACCGTGCGCCGCGTCGACCTCGCCTTCGGCCCGCGTCCGGAGCAGCTTATGAAAGGCTGATCGGCGCGACAAGCACGCTGATGCCGCCGACGCCGAAAGCGCTCTGGAATGAGAGGGATATGCTTTGGCAGCTGGCCAAGGTCGGAACGCGCACCGTCAGCCGCGCAGAAGCGCCGGTCATGGCCGTCTGCAAAGAGGACGACCCGCTCGCAGGCTTGCCTGTGCTGACGTGCTGGCAGGAGGACGGCGGCCCGTTCGTCACGCTGCCGCTCGTCTATACGGAGCATCCGGACGGGGGCCATCACAATCTCGGCATGTACCGGATGCAAGTGTACGACAGCCGGACGACGGGTATGCATTGGCAAATTCATAAGGGCGGCGGCTTCCATTACCACGAGGCGGAGCTTCGCCGCCAGCGGCTGCCCGTGACCGTCTTTCTCGGCGGTCCGCCGGCTCTCGTCGCCTCGGCAATCGCGCCGGTGCCGGAGCATCTGCCGGAGCTGCTGCTCGCTTCGCTCATTCTCGGCCAGAAGCTGCCCGTCGCGGAAAACCCGTTCGGCGGGCACAGGCTCGTCGCCGAAGCCGAATTCGCCATCTGCGGCACCGTCCCGCCGCATGTGCGGCGCCCGGAAGGGCCGTTCGGCGATCATTACGGCTATTACTCGCTCACTCACGATTTTCCCGTCTTTGAGGTCGACCGTGTCTGGCACCGCAAGGATGCCATTTACCCGGCTACGATCGTAGGCAAGCCGAAGCAGGAAGACTATTATCTCGGCGATTTTTGCAGCGGCTGCTGTCGCCGGCGTTTCCGATGGCGATGCCGGGAGTCAAAGATTTATGGACGTACGCCGAGACCGGGTTCCACCCGCTGGCGGCCGCCGTCGTCCGCGAGAGCTACAAGCGGGAAGCGCTCGGCAGCGCGTTCCGCATTCTCGGCGAAGGGCAGCTGTCGCTGACCAAATTCCTCCTCGTGACCGACCGTTCGGGCATCGAGTTGGCCGACTTCCCGCAGCTGCTCACGGCGGTGCTGGAACGGTTCGATCCGCGCACCGACGTGTTTATTTTCAACCATACGTCGCACGACACGCTCGATTACACCGGGGATCGGCTCAACCACGGCTCGAAAGCGGTGCTGCTCGGCACGGGCGAGCCGATCCGCCGGTTGCCCGGGCAATATGAAGCCGGCCCGCTGCCGGAAATCCGCGACATCGCCGTCTACGCACCCGGCTGTCTCGTCGTCGCCGGCGGCACGTACGCCAGCGAGCCCGGGCTCGCGCAGCGGCTGCTCGATTCGAGCCGAGACCGGCTGCGGGACTGGCCGCTCGTCATACTCGCCGACGATACTTCCATCGTGCACGATCAGACGTCGTTCCTCTGGACCGTGTTCACCCGTTTCAACCCGGCCGCGGATATGTACGCCGAGGCGTCCGTGCAGCGGCACCATATCGGGTACGAGCTGCCGATCGTCATCGACGCCCGCATGAAGCCCGGGTATCCGGACGAGCTGGAGCCGCGCGAAGATATCGTCAAGCTGGTGGACAGCCGCTGGAAGGAATATTTTGGCGGCGAAGCATGAGCGGGGGGCGGGGAACAATAGTTTAACGCCCGCCCCGCTGAGGCTGGCCCGCAGCCGGGCCGGTGGACGAAGGCAGGGAACAGTCGGGCTTTTCAATGCTACCAGGGACGAGGTGGACGCATGCTGCGAGCTTTGTTCGGCGAACCGAAACGCAAGGACGAGGGAGAGCTGCTGTTTGTTTTTCGCGAGCTTGACCGGTTTGCCGCGGCGCTGGCGGCAGGCAAGGTGCGCGGAGGTTTAAGCGCGGAGAAGGTGCCGCAATACGCCATATGGACGCACGGTCTTAGGGACGCTATGGACGAGCTGGAGCAAAGCTGCTATTGCGCTGCCAAGTTCGCGGCAAACATCCGCAGCCCCTTCGTCGAACAAATGGACGAACGGGAGAAGGACGACTACCGACGCTACGTATACTTTTACAAAAACGCCCTCATTCGCGTCTTTTCTTTGCTCGACAAGCTGGGGTACTTTTTGAACGAGTCGTTCGCTCTGGAGACGGAACGGGTCAAGGAGCGCTTCTCCTACTTTACGGTGCTGCGCCGCATGCGCGACAGGCAGGCGCACCCGCAGCTGCAGCAGCGTCTGTACGAGCTGAAGACGGAGTACAAAATGCCGCTCGCCAGCTTGCGCAAGCAGCGCAACATGGAAATTCATTATGTGAACTCGGAGCTGCTGGACGATTTAAAGCAAACGTCTTACCGCCCGGGCGACCGATTGCGGGTGGAAGACGTCCGGGCCCAGACCGGAGAACTCGAGCAGGCGTATCGCATGGTCGCGGACACGCTGCTGGCTGTGTTCACTTATATGAACGAAAAGGCAGGGGAGCGGAGATGAGGCTGCAAGGCAGAACGGCGCTCGTCACGGGCAGCGCCAAAGGGCTCGGCAAGATGGCGGCGCTGCGGCTCGCCGAGCAAGGCTGCAACGTCGCGGTTAACTATGCGACGAGCCGCGACGAAGCGGAGTCGCTGGCGCAGCGCCTTGCCGCAATGGGCGTGCGCAGCGCAGCCGTCCGTGCCGACATCACGATACCGAGCGAGCTAAGCGAGCTCGTCCGGGAAGCGACGGAGCGGCTCGGGCCGGTCGACATCCTCGTCAACAACGCCGGGCCGTTCATTCGCGAGCGCCGCGATTTCATCGACTATACGAGCGCCGAGATCGAATATTTGATGCGCGGCAATTTGCTAAGCGTCATGGAGCTCGACCGGCTTGTGTTGCCGGGCATGCGGCAAAGAGGCTGGGGCCGCATTATCCATTTCGGCTTCAGCCGCGCCGCCGAAGCGCGCGCCTGGCCGACGCGGGCCGTATACGCCGCCGCCAAGGTCGGCCTCGTCTCCTTTACGAAAACGCTTGCGGAAGAAGAGGCGCCGCACGGCATTACCGTCAACCTGATCGGCCCCGGCGACATACGCGGCGGCTACAAGGAGAAGACGATTGCCGACGCTGCCTTCGAAACGGACAAAGAGACCCCTGTCGGCCGCCCCGGAACAGGCGAGGACATCGCCCGCGTCATCGAATTTTTTGTGTCTGCCCGAATCGGGGTTTGTAACCGGCGCCATTATCGACGTTTCCGGCGGCCTCGATCCGATCCAGCCGCTGCCTGTGCTGCTGCAGAAACGGGAGCGGTAACGGCCATTGCAAAAAGGGTATCGCCAGCCGGCTCGCGGCTGCGATACCCTTTTTGTTTGCTGAAAAATGGGCTGCGTTGCGAAATGGAAATGAACCTCCGGCCTCCATTCAAGCCGCGTTCTTTTATTGGCAGAAACGCGGCTTTAAAAGTCGTCTCTCCGGTTCATTTCCACCCTCCGCTCCGCATGTTTTCTTGCTTAAGCAGGAGCTACGGCCATTGCATCGGAAACTACATCGACAGCGACGACGGTGCGGGATCGCGGTCGAACGTCTCCACGTCCGCAGCGGCTGTTGTACGACCCGCGGCGGTGTGTTCCTCGCGTGTCATTCGATCCAGCTCGCTGCCGGCGTCCAGGAGGGCAGCGTTCAGCTTGCTAAGCTTGTCCAGCAGCTCGTCCGCCGCGTGAAAGGCGGCGAAGCTGCGGTACGCTTGGGCATTGTACTGCTGCTGCAATTCGGGCGACAGCTGCTCAAACGCCTCTTTCTCATCCGTACCGATATGTTTGCGGTACGCCTCCGCAGTTTTCGTTTTAATTTCATCCAGCTGCTCCTGCAGCTTATTCACCGCTTGCCGCATGCTGACGGTAATGCCGTGCTTCTCTTCGGCACTCGTGTCGCTTGTTGCCAGAGCGGTTCCGTCCAGCAGCAGCTGATTGCCGTAAGCGCGGCACGTTTTGAGTTCCGCGTCGGCATCGTCCGCGTACAGTCCGCCGAGCTGCGCTTTAATAGCCGCCAGCTGCTCGTGAATGGCGCTCCAATTCGGTTCCATCCGGGTAACACCGCCTTTATTGGTCGTCGATATCAGATCGGCTCTAGTGTTCGGCAATCGGACGGCGAATATGCGCGCACAAGAAAGAGCCTGCCGCAACCCGGCAGGCTCTTCACCTTAGCTTAAAATACTTGAACGACTTCTTCGATGCCCTCGACTTCTTCAATCAGGGCGCGCTCGATGCCGGCTTTCAGCGTGATCGTCGAGCTCGGGCAAGAGCCGCAAGCGCCCATAAGCTTCAGCTTCACGACGCCGTCCTCCACATCGACAAGCTCCACGTCGCCGCCGTCGCGCTGCAGAAACGGACGCAATTTATCGAGCACCTCGAGAACTTCATCGTACATCGATTCGTTCTTCGTTTGTTCTGTCATGGTACCATCTCTCCTCTCGCTTTTCGTATACTTATATTATATGATAATTAGCGTAAAATGAAAATGATTATCAAACAACTTATCCGAAGGAGGCAGAAGCGTTATGAGACCCATCATCGAATTTTGCAGCTCCAATATGCACCACGGCACGGAAAAGCTCATGAAGGCGCTGGAAGCGAACCCGGATTACGACGTCGTCGAATACGGCTGCCTCGGCAACTGCGGCACGTGCTACATGTTCCCCTATGCTCTCGTCAACGGCGAAATCGTAGAAGCCGCCAATGCCGAGGAGCTGGAGATCAAAATATACGAGAAAATCAAAGAGATCGAAGCCATGTACGAAGTGCTGGGCGGCGAGTAACGGCCGGCCGCCGGAACCTTTTTTAGCCGAAATGCTGCTTGGACATCCACAACACGCCGCTCTTCAGCGCCCGCGGGATGGAGCCGGTCATAATCGTCCGCTTGCCCATGACGCCGAAGCCGGTCTTTTTGCCGAGCGAGCCGAGAACGCCCTTAAGCTTGATTTTGCCGAGCCGGGGCGTTTCGTTTTTCCAGACGGCGCGAATGACTTCGGCGATTTGCTTGCCTTGCGCCTCGGCCGCTTGCGCGCTCGGCGAGAACGGCAAGCTGGCGCAGTCGCCGACGATGTACACGTCGTTGTAATCCGGAAGCTGGTGGTATTCGTTCAACATGAGCCGCCCTTGCTTGTCTTTCGGCAACTGGAGGGCCTGCACGACCGGGCTCGGCTGAATGCCTGCCGTCCAGACGGTAGCGTCGGTCTTAATAATATCGCTATCCCCGTTGTAAAGGTCGTGGCCGTCCAGTCGAGTAAGACATATGTGCGAACGCATTTCGATGTCGTGCTCGGACATCCATTCGCGGACGAACGTTTGCAGCTTGCTCGGGAACGCCGACAAAATGCTGCCGCCGCGGTCGAGAATGCGAATGTTGAGGTCGGGGCGGCTTTCCCTGAGCTCTGCGGCGATCTCGACGCCGCTCAGCCCCCCGCCGACAACGGTCACTTGCCCGTAAGGAGCGACCTCGTTTACCCTTACGTACGTTTCCCGCGTCTGGCTAAAGCTCTGGATGCTGCAAGAGTACTCCTCAGCGCCGGGAATGCCGTGGTAATTGTCGGTGCAGCCTAATCCGATCACAAGCCAGTCGTAACCAAGCGATTCTTTGCCGTCGAACAGAACTTGCTTGTTTTCGAGATCGACCGCGCTGACGTCGCCGTACTTGATAATGAGGCGCGGGTCGACCGGGAATTGCACCCGAATATGCGTCTCGGCAATCGTCCCCGCCGCCAGCGCGTAATATTCCGTCTTCAGCCCTTGAAACGGGCTCCGGTCGACAAGCACGATGACGGTATCCGGCGGTAAATCTTTCTCCAGCAAGTGCAGCGCGACAGTAAGACCGCCGTAACCGCCGCCAAGGATGACCAGCTTCTTCATAACTCCAACTCCACTCCTATGCGCCAAATCAGGATTGTACGTTATTATCTCTAAAATCTGCGGATTTCATTATAAAAGGTGTCTCGTTCGACCGGCGTCCGTCCGGCCCCTTGTATGAGCCATACGAGCTCATCCTTCGTCAAGCCTTCCGGCGACGTGGCCCCGGCGGCATGCGAAATGCGCTCCTTGACGATGGTGCCGTGCGCGTCGGAAGCGCCGAAGGCGAACGACAGCTGCATCAGCTTCGTGCCGATATTGATGAAGTACGCTTTAATGTGCGGGAAATTGTCCAGCATGAGGCGGCTGATCGCAATCGTCTTCAGCTCGTCGAAAGCCGGGACGCGCCGCTTAATTCCCGCGTTTTTGCTCGCCGGCTGCACCGAGTTCGGGATGAAGACGAGGAAGCCGCCGGTTTCGTCCTGCAGCTCGCGCAGCAACATCATATGCTGGATCCGTTCCTCCAGCGTCTCGATCGAGCCGTACAGCATCGTGGCGTGCGTCTTCATGCCGAGCTGGTGCGCGGTGCGATGCACGTCGAGCCACTGCTCGGACGACGCTTTCTCCACTTTCATTTTCGCCCGGTACCGTTCCGTCAAAATTTCGGCCCCGCCCCCCGGCAGCGTAGACAAGCCTGCCTCCATAAGCGTCTTCAGCACATCTTTATAGCTGAGCCCGCTGATTCGCGAGAAGAAATCGATCTCTGCCGCGGTGTGCGCTTTGATCGTTACATGCGGGTACGCCTGCTTCAGCTGGCGGATGCAATCGACGTAATAGTCAAACGGCACGTGCGGGTTGTGGCCTTGGCTAATATGAAATTCCTGCAGCTCGGGATGGTAATGTTCGGCTACGTACTCAAGCATTTGTGCCGGAGTTAGCGTGTAAGCCCCGTCCTCGCCTTCGTCGCGGCGGAAATGGCAAAATGCGCAATGCTCCTCGCATACGTTGGTGAAATAGAGGCTCATGTTTTGCACAAAATAGACGAGCTTGCCGTTTTTACGCTGGTTGGCCAAATTGGCCAATTGACCAATGGTCGGTAAATCGTCGGACTCGTACAGAAATACACCGTCCTCCAGCGACAGCCGCTGTCCGTGCTGCACTTTCTCGGCAATTTCGGCCATTCGTTTGTCGGGACTGCTGACCGCGATGTTCATCGGATTCCCTCCCGGTAATTTTAGTTTGCAGGTCCGCGCCTTGTACAAAGATTCACAATCCTACTTATTATAAACCTAGAGCACTATCCCGGCAATACGAGAAAAAATTCGGTCATGATTTCCAAACGGTACAAAATCTAGTATGCTGTATACATAAAACTAGATTAATAGTTAAGGTGATGGATTTGCCGACGTCTGTACGGAGTGAAGAATTGAACCTGCTGTCCGAAGAAATCGAGACGCTTCGCCGTGAGATGGCTGCTCTCGGCATCCGGTACGGCTTTTTGCACCCGGAAGTACAGGGCCTCAGCAATCGGCTTGACCGGTTGTTAGTGAGGTTCTATGCGCTGGCGTATCCGAACCGTTCATTGTCGCAGGCCTCCAACCCTTGAGTCATTATTTCGATAGGAGTATACTGAAGTTAGATCATTGAAGCTGAATGGAGGGTTAACCGATATGGTGACGATAAGCGAAACCGCTACAGATAAAATTAAAGAAATGCTCGCGTCGCAAGAGACCCCCGACTTGTTCTTGCGCCTTGGCGTCAAGCCCGGAGGCTGCAGTGGCTTCTCTTACGGGATGGGCTTCGACGACGATCAGAAAGAAGACGACAAAGTGTTGGAAATCCGCGGCTTGAAAGTCGTCGTGGATGCGGACAGCTACAAATATTTGTACGGCGTCGAGATCGATTACAAGGACGCAGGCATGGGCGGAGGGTTCACCATCCACAATCCGAACGCCATCGCCACGTGCGGCTGCGGCAGCTCGTTCCGGACGAAGCCGGAGGAAGAGCAGCTGGCCGAGAAGTGCGAGGATTGAGGCGCACTGGCGCGGCATACTGGCCGTTAAATCACCTCCTGCCAACAGGGCGTAACCCTGTGGCAGGGGGTGATTTGTTGTTTGCCTCAAATGCGGACCGCTCCGCTTTTTCGAACAAAAACAAACCGACTAAATGCCGCAACTTGGACGAATACTATAGCGAATCCGAAACTCGCTTGGGAGGTCCGACACGAATGCGTTATGTATGGCTTGTGACTCTTGTGCTGGCGCTCGCTTTGACCGGGTGCGCAAAAAAGAATACGGCCAATCCTGCGCCCGCCCATGCGCCTAACGACAACTCCGGTACGGCCGGCAATCCGAACGCGGTAGCGCCGGGGGGAGGTACTGCGGGCGGCGGAACGGCGGGAGGAGGGGCGGCAGGCGGCGGGGCAGCCCAGCAGCCGGCAGGCGGCGGTACCGCGCAGCAGCCGGCGGGAGGCGGCGCCGCAGCGAAGCCGGAACAGCTGCCGCAAATGACGCGGGCGCAGTACGACAAAATCGTCGGTGCGATCAAATTCGACGAGGTCACGAAAATCGCCGGCTCGAGCGGCAAGCTGATCGGCCAAACCGGAGGCAAAAAAACGTACGAGTACCAACTGAAGGACGATCCGAAATATTACGTCGACATCGTGTTCGACCAGAACGGGATCATGTCCGAGAAATCGCTTTTTGCAAAGTAACGGTTCCGTTTGAGGGCATTAGCACATAGGATGAAGCATCACCAAGTCAAAGGATGCTGGTGCTCATGCCTTCTTTCGTCGGTGCCTACAAAGTAGTCAGCAACACCGGCACGATCAATAACGGAGATTCTCTCATCATTGCCCCTACGTCCACGTCAAAAAGCTACTTCGGCTCCGGCAGCTCGGTTACGGGCGACTTGCCTGCCACGTTCACACTGCTCAGCGCCACCGTTACGAACGATCCGGACGTCATCGACGACAGCAACGCTAAGGCAGCGACCGGAACGTAACCGAATCAGCGCCGCCAAGACTAGCCGGCTTCAGCTGTGCATCGGGACGTGCGCGTTTACCGGCGTTAAGCTGGCTGTGTGACGTCCATCATGGTGCTCGCCGTTGCACTTCCAGCTTAACTCCTTGGCGTTAAGAGCTGGCTGTGTGACGCCCAGCACGGTGCTCGCCGCTACATCTCCAGCTTAGCGTCCAGCAGCGAAATCAGCCTAAGTATTGGCAAATTTTCTGTTTACTGACGCAGTAAAAAATGCCGCTCCGACCAATGCGGGTCGGAGCGGCATTTTGCCTGATGCTATGTCTTGACCGCCATCATCGAAATAATTACGACCAGGGCGATTAAGGCGCCGATGACGATCGTTATGGCGAGCGCATGGCGGAAATTGTTTTCCTGTTTGGTCGTCACTTGGGTCACGCTCCTTCGGTCGTAGTATGCGGTCCGTGTATGGAGAACATGCGCGATGATTAATTTTTTTAATCGGGCATAACCGCGGCCCACTTGTGCATAACTTTATCCACATTATCCCCCGCGCCGTTGGACAGATTGTGACATATATCAACAGCTTGCCCACAGGTTATTAACAGATTGATGTGGATAACAGAACGATTGTTCTATTTTTGGGTGCATGGTAATATAATGTCATCTCGGGAAGGACGGTGATTGCGATTGAGATTGATGAACAACGACACGCTTATCGATTCTTACTTGAAGGCAATTGACTTGAACCTGGAAGAAGATTTCGTACAACTGTTGCTGGCTGAAATTAAGCGGCGCCGACTACATATAGATGCCGGACACGACTTGCCCAAAGCGTCCGGAAACTAATAGATGAACACGAAAAGCCCGTTCCGGAGCAGCGCCGGAGCGGGCTTTATTGCACTTTCAATCGGTTTCGGCGAAGCCGATCGTATACGAACGGGCGCATCCCGGGCAAGACAGCACATGCATGCACTCGTGGCGGGCGAGGTCCGGATAGCCGTTGGTCATGCTGATATCGTCGATCTGGCGGTATGGCGAATACGGGCCGAGAAAATCGTTGAACCTGCCGTGATCGTCCAGAAGGCTGCCGCATTGCGGACAATGGGCGCTAACCTCTTCGATTCCGTTGCATACGGCGCAATAAGACATAAAGGCACCCTCCCCGTCGCGAATTGCGCGCCATCCGGGACAGGAGGCGCTGCTGGCGGTTAGGATGCCCTTTAGAGGAGCCGGTTATGCAGTTTACAGCTTCATGTTGCTGCTGTGGCCGGGCGATAGCTTGGCGGTCGGGTCGATATACACTTTGGCGTTGTTGATCGCCGTAGGCGCCTCGCCGAAGCCGACAGCGATCAGCTTCAGCTTGCCCGGATACGTTGTAATGTCGCCCGCCGCGAAAATACCGGGAATGCTCGTTTCCATCCGGGAATCGACGACGATGGACCCGTCTTCGATGTCCATACCCCATTCCGCGATCGGTCCGAGCGACGAAACGAATCCGAAGTTGACAATAACGGCGTCGACGTCCAGCTGGACGGTTTCGCCCGATTTCACGTCGGACAGCGTCACTTTCTCGATGCGTTCCTCGCCGTGCAGCTGCGTCAGCTCTTTCGGCGTCAACACGTTCACCCGCGATTTCATCAAGTTCTCGACGCTGTGCTCGTGTGCGCGGAACTTGTCGCGGCGGTGAATGAGCGTCACTTCCTTGGCGATCGGCTCGAGCATAAGCGCCCAGTCGACGGCCGAGTCGCCGCCGCCGCTAATGAGGACGCGTTGGCCGGCGAAGGCGTTCAAATCGCTGACGAAGTAGTGCAAGTTCTTTTTCTCGAAACGCAGCGCTTCGGGAAGCTCCAGGCGGCGCGGCTCGAACGCCCCTACACCGCCGGCGATAATGACGGCGCGGCTGCGGTGCACGCCTTTGTCGGTCACGATCTCGAAATCGCGCTCCCCATTTTTCACGACCCGCAGCACTTTTTCCTCCAGATACGTTTTCACCGGGAACAGCTTCAACTGCTCGCTCAAATTGTTGACGAGCTGTTGCGCTGTCACTTTCGGGAAGCCGGCTACATCGTATATGTATTTTTCCGGATACAGAGCGGCCAATTGACCGCCAACCTGGGGCATGCTTTCGATAATAATCGCGCTTGCCTGGCGCATGCCGGCGTAAAATGCGGCAAACATCCCGGCAGGCCCGGCACCGATAATAGCTATATCGACAATCCCGGTTTGTTTCTCCTCAACTGACATGATTTTCTCCTCCGCTGGCGTTAGTGACAAACCTTATCTCATTATAAACACCCTTGTGAACAAATCCAATATTTTTCGGCAAAAACATGCTTGCACTTTATGTGCGATCATTATATTATTGCTTGAGAATTGGTTAAATTATGTTGCGGAAAACACGAAGTCGGGCCTCGGATGAACCACTCGATGCGAGGAAATACTAGCAGGGAATTCTTCTGCTAGCGACTATTTGTGTCTTTTTTCACAAGTAAGATTAACCGCTAAAGAATAAGGATACGGATGTGAGAGAACATGAGCCGAATACCGAGAATCGTCATTCTGGGAGCAGGCTACGGCGGCATTGTAACCGCCATTCGTCTGCAAAAAGAGCTGAACTACAACGAGGCTGACGTGACGCTCGTTAATAAACATGATTACCATTACATTACGACCGATCTTCATATGCCGGCCGCCGGTACAAGCGACCCGGAAAAAGCCCGCGTCAATATTTTGAAGCTGATCGACGAGTTCAAAGTCGATTTCGTCAAGTCTACGGTAGTGCAAATTCGCCCGCACGAGAAAAAAGTCATTCTCGAAGACGGCACGCTCTCTTACGATTATTTGGTTGTCGGTCTCGGCGGCGAGCCGGAGACGTTCGGCATTCCGGGCCTCAAAGAGCACGCCATGAACATTCGCTCCATCAACAGCGTCCGCTTTATCCGCGAGCATATCGAGTACCAGTTCGCGAAGTACAAACGCGAGCCGGAGCGCAAAGAGCTGCTCACCTTCGTCATCGGCGGCGCGGCTTCACCGGCATCGAATTCGTCGGCGAGCTTGCCGACCGGATTCCCGAGCTGTGCAAAGAATTCGACGTAGATCCGTCGCTCGTGAAAATATATAACATTGAAGCGGCCCCGACAGCGCTGCCGGGCTTCGATCCCGAGCTTGTCGAATACGGCATGAAAGTGCTCGCCGACAAGGGCGTCGTTTTCAAAATCGGCACGGCGATCAAAGAGTGCACGCCTGAAGGTGTACTGATCGCCGGCGACGAATTTATTAAAGCCGGAACTGTCGTTTGGACAGGCGGCATTCGCGGCAACCATATGCTCGACGAAGCCGGCTTCGAAACGTTGCGCGGCCGTGTGAAAGTCGACCCGTACTTGCGTTCGCCGCAGTTCGACAACGTCTACATCGTCGGCGACTGCTCGATCGTCATGAATCCGGAAGGCCGTCCGTATCCGCCGACCGCACAAATCGCCACGCAGCAAGGCGAGTGCTGCGCGCATAACCTGGTCGCTGCCATCCGCGGCAATCAGCAGAAGGAATTCAAGTTCATCAATCGCGGTACGGTAGCTTCGCTCGGCCGCGGCCAAGGCATCGGCGTCGTCGGCGAGCGCAAGTTCCGCGGCTACGTCGCCTCCGTGGTGAAAAAGCTCATCGATATTCGCTACCTGTATATTATCGGCGGCATTCCGCTCGTACTGCGCAAAGGGCGTTTCTAATCAACGATATTCGCGGGAGCGACGGTTATGAGACACTGCAGCGTGCAAGTGCGCGGACTGCTGACAAGGGACGAGCTGGACCGGTATAATGCGCTGATGGACGTCGGCCATTATCTCGAAAGCCAGAACCGATACGATCTGGTGCAGACGGTTCAGAAAGAAATCGATATTCTCATTCTTCCGGCGATCGAGCGGCTGAAGGAAAAAAGCCGCCAGCGCGACCGCGATACGGAGGAATACTTGCGGCGCAAGGCGGAAATGGAAGCGCAAATGAAGGCGCTGGAAGAAGAGGAAGACGAGTAATACGGTAAGAAGAAACGGGGGGCGTCGTTCCAGACGGCCTCCCGTTTCTCGTACGGAATCAGGCAAGGATAGAGCGCGGGCGATATACTTTTTGATGGAGCAAAAAAGCCATGAACCGAGGCGTCAGGTTCATGGCTTTTTTTACGCAGCCGTCAAATGCGGAGCAAGTCGTTAAAAAGCGCCTGATCGAGCAGATTGCCGACGTAGAAGTCGCCGAATTCGCCGTACCGTGCGCTTACTTCGTCGAAGCGCATTTCGTACACGAGCTTTTTGAACTGCAGCGCGTCGTCGGCGAACAGCGTCACGCCCCATTCCCAGTCGTCGAGACCGACGGAGCCGGTAATAATCTGTTTCACTTTGCCGGCGTAGCTGCGGCCGATCATGCCGTGCGAGCGCATCATGTTTTTGCGCGCTTCCATGTCGAGCATGTACCAGTTGTCGTTTCCTTCGCGGCGTTTGTTCATCGGGTAGAAGCAAATATGCTTCGTCTTCGGCAAAGCCGGCTTCAGGCGGGCGACAATTTCCGGGTTCTGCATCGGATCTTCGCCGGGCTTGCCCAAGTACGAGCTGAGCTCGACGACGGATACGTACGAATATGCCGGGATAAGGAAGGAAGCGAACGTCGATTTGTTAAAATCGTTCTCGAGATCGTTCAGCTCCTCCAACGTCTCGCGCAAATGCATGAACATGAAATCGGCTTTCTGGCCGACGATGCTGTACGTCGCCGTGCTGCCTTCCTTGCGGTCCTCGATCCCCTGCCATTTGGCGAGATAAGCGGCGAGCTCTTCGCGAGCTTCGCGGCGCGTGCTTTCGTCGGCGGTTTTCCACATCGTCCAGTCGATAAGCCGGAAATCGTGCAGCGAATACCAGCCTTCCAGCGTTTGCGTAGCTTCACTCATCGTATGTAACACTCCTTTACTCTTGCGCTGTAGCAAATCTTGTTTCATTGTACCCGAAGCCGGCTAAACGTTCAAATTCCGTCCACTTTACGCGCCGCGGCCCATCCGCTACAATGAATAATGAGGCGGAGCGGAGGATGGGAATGTGGGTCGGAGAGCGAAGCGTGCGCTTTTGAACTCGTGTTCCCACCTTGGTTTCATCATTCGGGGAACACGAGTTCAACGAAGCCGGAGACCCACATTTCCAATCCGCAGCGCAGCCCCGAACTTTCTCGGGAAGCACGATAAATTTGCTTTTGCAATAGGAAGGAACGATCGCTTGTGATCCAGCTCATTATCGTAACGGTGCTGATGTTTGTGCTGTTTTTCGGCATCGGCTTTATTCTCAATATGCTGATGAAAACAACCTGGTTTCCGATCTACGCTTACATTGCGCTGGTGATCGGACTTATCGTGTACTGGTCGCTGGGGCCCGGGACGTTTTGGAGCAACGTGGCGGAATTTACGTACGCGGACTACATTCCGGCTGTCGGCGGCCTCGTCGGCGCCGTGCTGAGCGGCTCGGCCATCAAGACGCTGCGGCTCAAAGGGTTCAAAATGTTTTGAACCGAAAGCGAACTATTGACGGTGACATTCCGACTGGCGGTTGGAATGTCATTTTTTTATGCCGCATGCTGCGGGGCGTGTTCGGCGGATTTCGGTCCGCCAGGCAACGGCGAAAAATTGGTGCACCATCCTTGTCGCTTTTTGTGGTAAAATGGAATACCGATACTTTCGGACGGATGGAGTAGGATCGAACGTGCGCATTGCCAATTTGCTGCATTTTACGGAGCATCACCGCTACAGCGTGTATCGCGATTTCGCTTTAAGCGCGCTGCAGAGCAGCATGCTGACGCACATGTATCAGCCGATCGTCGGCTTGTCCGCGGTTGGGCTGTATCATACGCTGTACCGTCAAGTGGCGGAGGCGCAGTCCGGCTATTCGCCGCTGGAGCTGCATCGCCGGCTTTTGCTGCTGACCGGTTCGGAGGGCGAAGCCGGGCGCGCGACTGGATCGAGCACACGTCGCGGCTCGAGGCGGTCGGGCTGCTGCAGACGTCGCGCCATTACATAGAAGCGGGCGAAGAGTATGTGTACGTGTACCGGCTGTTTGCCCCGCTCGACCCGGCGGAGTTTTTCCGCAATCAGCATTTGACGCTGCTGCTGCGCGACAAAATCGGCAAGTACATGGTGCTCGCGCTGAAGGACGAGCTGCTTGCGGCGCAGCCGGACGAGCTGGCCGGGACACCGAGCGAGGATTTGTCGATGCCGTTCTACGAGCTGTTCCGGCTCAATGCGTTCGCAGTAGATCCGGAGTTCGAGGCGGCCGTGGAACAGACTGCGGCGTCAGGTCCGGGCCCGGATAGGCCCGAGCTTGCGCCGAAAGGGTTCGGCTATGCCGACATCATTCAGCGCTTTCCGCGCGAGTCGCGCAACCGCCCCTTCGTGGAAAGCTTCAAGTACGAGCCGGAGCATCTTGCCGCTGTCAATTTCGTCGCGCGCAAATACGCGCTGGGGCTGCAGGAGACATGCCGGCTGCTTGATGAGGACGGCGTGTTCCGCGAAGACGGTTCGCTCGATGTGGAGCTGCTGCAGTACAGGGCGAATTTGTTTTATCGGCAAAGCAAACGCCGCGACGAGAGCCGGCAGCGTTCGCTGGCCCGAGCGCGGGAAGCGGGCGGGGAGGCAGTCGGCGGCGAGCGCCAGGAGCACAATGTGGAGATGCAGTATTATCTCGAGGTGCCGGCGCTATTGCAAGGCGAGTGCAACGAGCATCAATACAACTTCATTTTGCGCAACGAGCCTTATACGTTCGTGCTGCAGAAATTTTTCCCGAAAGGGCCGGTGCCCGACGGGGTGCTGGACATTTTCGAGAAGATCGATTTGACTTATAAGTTGAACGAGACGGTCATCAATGTCATCATTCATTATACGTATGTATCGCGCCGTTCATGGTCGAAGTCGTCGCTCGAGCAAGTCGCTTCGGATATGCTGGGGCGCCAGATCGAGACGTACGAGCAAGCTGTCCAGTTCGTGCGCGAGCGGCTGAAGCTGAAGCAGAAGCTGGAGGCGAAGGAGAGGGCGGCTGAAGAAGTTGCGGCGGCGGGCAAAGACGTCGTGCGCAGCGGCAGCGGCGCGATCCGCGGTGCAGGCCGGGGCGCGCGTACCGGCGGGGCGGCAGCCGCCAAGGCGAAGCCGCACATCCCGGTGGCGCAAAGCGCGCGCGGCAGCACGCTGAGCGAGGAGAAGCGCGAGGAAATTCGGCGCGTCGCGAAAGAGCTGGATCAAGTGCTAAATAAGCGCAGCGAATAGGGGGAGCGAGCGTGGAGTCGTTATCGAGCATTTTGAAGCAGTTGCCGTATCCGTCGGTGCTGCAGCAAGCAGAAGAACGGGCAAGGCTGCTGCTCGCCGACCCGCTCATCGTGAAATTCCGGCAAAAGTATCCGTTCGTCGACGAGCATACGATGAAGATCAACATGAACAGCTTGTACCAGTACGTGAAAGAGTACAAGACGTGCATGAATTGCCCCGGGCTGGACAAGTGTCCGAACGATATGACGGGACACTACACGATGCTGAGCGCGGATCTCGTGAACGAACGGCCTTACATTCGCGAGGAAAAAGTATCGTGCAAAAAATACGTCGCCCACCAGATGCAGATGGCGATCCAAAACCGGATCCGCACGTTTCATATCGACGAGAAGGCGCTGCAGTACGGCTATTCGTTCGAGGACGTGCTGGAGAAAGATCCGGACCGCGAAGAGGCGGTCGGGCAAATCGGGTTTTATATCAAGAACACGATCGAAAACGGGCTGCAGCCGCGCGGATTGTTTCTGACCGGCTCATTCGGCACGGGCAAAACGTTCCTGATGTGCTACATGCTGTACCAGCTGGCCAAAGTCGGGCTGACCGGCGCGATCGTCTATATGCCGGATTTTGCCGAAGATTTGAAAGGAATGTTCCAGGACTCCCAGAAGCTGCGCGAGACGATCGAGCTGCTGAAGGAGACCGACCTGCTCGTGTTCGACGACATCGGCGCGGAAAACTTGAACCCGTGGCTGCGCGACCATGTCGTCGGCGCGATTCTCAATTACCGGATGAACCGCAAGCCGACGTTTTTCACCTCGAACTACGACCTGGACGGCTTGGAGCGCCATTTCAGCTTCACGAACAAGGACGGGGAAGAGGAGCACAAGGGGCTGCGGATCATGGACCGGATCCGTCCGTTCGTCGACGTCGTCGCGGTCGGCGGCTACAACAAGCGCGGCGTGTAACAAGCAATCATACTATTGTATCGAAAATGGCTCGGCCACTGCGAAAGCGCAATGGCCGAGCCATTTTTGCAACTGACGAAGGCCGTTCTGCGCCGGATTCAACGCCGCTAGAGCTTCCGCTCAACCACAGGCGCCGCCGCATATTGCCGGTACGTGCTCGGGGCCTGGCCCGCCAGCTTGCGGAACATGCGCGAGAAATAGTACGGCTCGAGCCCGATCCGTTCGGCGATGTCCGCAACGGGCATATCGGTCGCGATCAGCAGCCGCTTCGCCAGCTCGATGCGCTTGCGGTTAATGAAAGCGATCGGCGGAACGCCCAGCATCGATTTGAAATACGACTGGAAATAGTTCGGATGGAAGTGCACAAGGGCGGCCAGCTCTTCAACTGTCATTTGCCGCTGCAAGTTTTGTTCGATATAAGCCAGCACGACGTCGATTTTGCCGGACTCGCGCGTGGACGTGACGGCGAGGGGCAGACCCTGCCCGATAGCCAGCTCGATATACAGATACAGGATGTCCATCAGCAGCGCTTTAACCCGCAGCGGGGCGCTGAACGCTTCGTTTTTGTACATCCCGATCAGCTCCCGGAACAAGCTTTCAAGCCGCTCCCGCTCCGGCACGCGCACAAACGTCGGCGTTCCGAGCAGTTCAAACAAGTCCAGGTCGCCCACGGACGCGGAAAAATGGCACCAATATTTCTCGAACGTCCGCCCCGGCTCCGTACCGAACGCGAGCGGCTGCCCCGCAGGCAGCAAAAACAGCTGCCCCGGCTCAGGCCGGTGCGTCACGCCCCGATGGCGAATCCAACCCGCGCCTGAGCGGAAAAAGTACAACCGGCTCACCGGCGGCGCGGCCAACGTCTCGCCCCAGTCGCTCAAAACCTTGGTCAGCTGCGCCGTGTGCAGCTGCACTTGCAAGTTGTCCAAGTAGCTGCGCAGCACTTGCTGCCGAATCGGGTCCACTCTGCCGCCCCCTCTGACAAAAACAGCTTAGTATTGTGCAAATTTCTACGTTTATCATACATTCCTTTGCAGCCTGCCGTCACCCTACAATGGACTAGGAAGCAAGCAAAAAATGAAGTCTGCAGAGGAGCGATCGAAGAGCATGAGTGTGCTGCGACAGCAAATTTTAATTTTGCATGCGGCGGATCCGGATCTCGAGTCCCGCACGGTAGCATGGGCGTTGTACGACGGAGCGAAGCCGAAAGGGGAGCTGCAAATGCAGACCGGGGACAGCGACGTGCCGCCGTACGAATCGGTGCTCGACGCGATGCGTGACGGCTGGAACGTGATGCAGCTGCCGGCATTGCCCGTCTTTATCGGCGGACACGAGCACGAGCAAGGCCATCTTCCCTATGAATACGTGCTGGAAAGAAAGGTGGAGGTACAATGAGCGTTGCGGCTGTAGCGAAGGAACATTTGCTGTCGGCGCGGCAGATGGCGGATTTTGCGGCGGGCGGGTTTCTTGTGCTCGATCAGGTCGTGCCGGAGGAATACAACCGCCGGGCACTGGAGGAAATGCGCGCATTTGCCGGCAGCGGGTACCGGTATTGGTTCGAGTCGTCGGTCATACGCGACATTTTCGAGCTGCCGCAAGTAAAGGGAGCGGTGCAAAGCTTTGTTGGCGCGAATCCGGTGTACGACCACTCGTTTTTGCACGTCGTCAAGGCGAAGCATCTGAAAGGGCAGACGTACCACGCCGATTCGGTCATCGACACGCGCCCGTTCGGCTTCGACGTGCAGGCGTTTTATTTTTGCCACGATGCGCCGCGGGAGATGGGGCCGACACTTGTGCTGCCGGGCTCGCATTTGCGCAAAGTGAGCAACGGCAGCATCGGCCGTTACAAAAACATCGCCGGCCAGCGCCAGCTCGTCTCCAAGGCCGGGTCCATCGCCTTCCTGCATCACGGCATTTGGCACTGCGCCCAGCCGAACTTCACGGACACGACGCGATATGTGTTCAAGCTGCGGCTTCGTCCCGGCGAGGAGCAGCGCGGCTTGTTCAACACCGACGGCTGCGGCAGCGCGGAAGTGCTCGATTATTTGCGCAAGGCCGGACACCATGCGTGGTGCGGCGACGAGGCGCGCGTCAATCAAATCAACATCGCCAAGTTTTGGCGGTACTTATGCGGCGACGACAGTGTGGACGCTTCGTTCGAGGGCGCGCTGACGCGCATGGGACTGTAGCCGAAAAGCCAAAAAAGCCTTTCCGTCCGCGCGGACGGAAAGGCTTTTTGCCATAAATTAAATTATTTCACCAACATGGAGACAACGGTTGCCACGACGGCAATCAGAAAGAGAACGCCGAAAAACACGCCGAAGCCCATCGCTACGTCCATGAAATCATTGCGCGGCTCTTCGTTCACGTGAAGCTCGGGATGGTATTGCGGCTCGCTCATGAAGGGACCTCCTAACGGTACTGGCTAACTACGCTTTAGTATACCCAACTTGCCCGAAAGTTGTAAAGGCGTTGAAAGTGACAATTGTGCAAACAATAGGAGTGCCGGCGCGGCGGGGCATCGCTTATTTTCCGTTAGCTAATAAAAAAGTGTTGACTATGACATTAGTGTTAGGGTTTATAATGGCATTACCGGATCGAAACCATGCTGCTTGAAGGAGGCGAAGATTAGGTGCGAATCGGCGAATTATCCCGGGTCACGGGAGTGAGCTTGCGCTCGCTGCGCTATTACGAAGTCAAAGGGCTGCTCGCTGCCGACAGAGAAGAGAACGGCTACCGGATATACAACGCCACCGCCATCGAGCGCGTGAATACGATCCAGTTCTACTTGCGGCTCGGGTTTTCGACGGACGAGATCGAAGGCTTCCTGAACTGCGTCATGAAGAACAAAGAAGCGTTCTGCGAGGAAATTTTGCCGATGTACGAGCAAAAGCTTGCCGAGATCGACCGCCAGCTGCACCAGCTCGGACAAATTCGGTCGAACCTCGTGGAGCGGATGGAAGCCATCCGCCGGGAGCAGGAAAGCAAGGCGTCCGGGCAATAGGTCGTGAAGGGCGGCGGTACTGCGGATTGGAATATGGGATTCCGGCTCCATTGAACTCGTGTTCCTATCAATTGGTAACAAGGAAGGAACACGAGTTCAAAAGTCGCTGCTCCATCCCATATTCCATCCTCCGTACCGCCGCAAGCAAACGTCTGCCCGGCAGTACCGCCGCCCCCGCAGACGGATGCGCTTCGCAACGCACGGCCCACATCAGGCTTGGGCGCACCGCCGTCCGGTTGAAAACCGCAAGTGCTGTGGTATACTTTACATGTTGACAACCCGAATAGGAGGAAATGAACAATGGCTATCGTAAACGTATCTGACGAAAGCTTCAAAAGCGAAGTCGAATCCACCGGCACCGTACTCGTTGACTTCTGGGCCCCTTGGTGCGGACCTTGCAAAATGATCGCGCCGGTACTGGAAGAATTGGATAAAGAGGTATCGAACCTGAAGATCGCGAAAGTGAACGTGGACGACAATCCGGAGTCCGCAAGCCGCTTCGGCGTGATGAGCATCCCGACGCTGATCGTGTTCAAGGACGGCCAACCGGTCGACAAAATCGTCGGCTTCCAGTCCAAGGACGCGCTGAAAAACGTCGTTACGCGCCATCAATAATCGGCAGCGATTGCCGCGTGAACGCAAGCTCTTTTTTCTGCTATGCCGGAAAAAGAGCTTTTTTGTTGGCATACGGCGGTCGATTTTGAAAAAAGCAGCAGTCCGGAGAACAATATCCCTGGACTGCTGCGTGCCGCTTGCCGGCTTTATTTTTTGGGCGATGGCTTCACGTCTTTTGGAATCGGGCACGTGTAGGCCGTCTCGGCCAGTTGCCGGCTAAGTTCCGCCTTCGCCTCCGCCAGAACGGCGGGATTCCGCATCGCCTCGAGCGCCGTCGCCGCCATCACTTTCCCCGCATGAAGCATGCCTTTATGTGCAATTGAAGTTGCTCCTTGCGCGACCAGCTGCCAAGTATGAAACGGTGTTCCAACCGCCATGCAAGCCGTTACGCACTGAACGGTAGGGGCTATCCAGCTGACGTCGCCTACGTCGGTAGAGCCTGAGCCGGCGGAAGCCCCTCTTTGTTCTCCGTAAGGCATAATGAAATCGGCGAGCTCTTTATCCCGAAGAGCTTTGCTTGGAATGCTGTTTATATCTTCTGCCGAAAATGTAGCCCTCATCTCGCGCGCGAACTTCCGCTCTTCGTCGTCGAAAACCGGAACGCCGAGCTTCGTGAATACTTCGTGCATGACTTGTTCCAGCACGGTATTCGGCACCAAATTCGAGCACGCTTTATCGAAGACGATCTCCACCTTTGTTCCCGTCATCAGCGCCGCTCCGCGCGCAATGTTGCAGACGCGCTGGTAAATTTCCTCTACTTGCGGGGTTTTTGGGGCGCGAATCAGATAAAGAACTTCAGCTTCGGCCTGGACGACATTCGGAGCCGCCCCCCCTGCATTCGTAATCGCATAGTGCACCCGCGCGTCCGGAATGATGTGCTCTCTTAAATAGTTCACGCCCACATTCATAAGCTCGACGGCGTCGAGGGCGCTTCGTCCCAAATGCGGGCTTGCCGCAGCGTGCGAGCTTCGGCCCGCAAATTTAAAGTACACCTGGTAGTTGGCGAGCGAGTTGGCAGAGAATACGCCGTTCGCGGGGGCCGGATGCCAGCACAGGGCAAAATCCACATCGTCAAACAAACCTTCGCGCGCCATGAACGTTTTACCCGATCCACCTTCTTCGGCGGGACAGCCGTAGTAGCGGACGGTTCCTGCAATCCCGGCCTCTTCCATGTACGTTTTCAACGCAACCGCCGCGGCGAGCGAGCCCGTTCCGAGAAGATTGTGGCCGCAACCGTGGCCGTTGCCGCCTTCGACGAGCGGATTGGCAGAGGCGACTCCTTTTTTCTGGCTCAATCCGGGAAGCGCATCGAATTCCCCCAAAATGGCGACAACCGGTGTCCCGCTGCCACAGCTTCCGATAAACGCCGTTTCCATGCCGCCGACGCCTTTTTGCACGGAAAATCCTTCTTTTTCCAGCGCCTGGCACAGCAATTCGGCGGACCGGAACTCCTCAAAGCGGGTTTCCGCAATTTCCCAGATCTTATCGCTTAATTGGATGAATTCATTTCGCTTCTTCTCAATAATGGCGGAGAGCTTTTCCAAGTCAGTCATGCCGGTTCCTCCCCGGTGTGCGTATTTGTCCGTTCGAATATCCGTGCTTCAAATCCTCTGCGCAGTGTCAATGCGGCGAAGAACGGAAAGACCATCGCAGCGATCATCACCCAAAACGCAGCTTGATAGGAGCCGTTAAAGCTTTGGATCATAAACCCCATCAATGAAGGGGCGATAATGCCCGCCACTTGTCCGCCGAGGTAGACGAAACCGCTCGCGGAGCCGATCACTTGTTGATCCAAATATTTGAGCGGCATCGTTAGAACGGTCGTTACGATGAGCACGCCGCCTAGCGAGCTCAAGCACTGATAGAAAACGACCATTCCGACCGAAGGCGCCTGGAACATCAAATAAATGCAAATAGCCGTGACGACGGAGCCGACGATGACAAAATATTTTTCCCGGCCGAGCGCGAACTTTTTGTCCAGCAGCCAACCGGTGATGAGAACGGAAATAAAGCCGACCAGCGACGGAATGGAGGACAGGGCGCCCATCGAAACGAGATCCAGATGGTGGACTTTGACGAGATATGAAGGCATCCATGACTGCATGCCCCAAGTTACGATGCTGGCGCCGAAGTAAATGAGCGTAAGCTGCCATACGAAAGGCATGGATACCAGCTGCTTAAGCGGCATCTTCGCCTTCGCTTCCCCTGCTGGCTTCGGATCTGTTTGCCCTCCCGGCTTTAAGAAAAAGAAGAGAACGAAGCAAACCGCAAACCCGACCGCACCGAGAGCGACAAACATATATTTCCATCCGAACCAACTCGTTAACGTAGCTGCCACAAGCGAGCCGATCATCGCGCCAAGCGTCGTGGAAGAGGTGAGTATCGATTTGGCTCTGGCCCGCTGCTTTTGCGGAAACGATTCCGCTACGGCTACCGAGCTTGCCGACGGATAGCTGCCTTCGCCGATCCCGAACAGAAAGCGGATCGCGATCAAGGAAGCGAACGACCACGCAAAGCCGGTCAATAACGTAAACAGCGACCATAAAACCGCGGAAAACAGAATCACCTTTCTCGAGCCGAGCTTATCGGACAAATAGCCGCCGATCGGCTGCATAATGGCATAGCTCAGAAAGAAGCTGCTCAAAATCAAGCCGGCATGCGCAGTGCTTAACCCGAATTGTTTGGAGAGCGGAATGATGGCCACGTTAATGGCTACCTTGTCAAAATAATTAATGAGCCACGTTAAACACAACAGACCAAGTGTCACATATTTTACCTTGTTAGCGGACATGCGATTGGTCATAGACACCCACCGTCCATATAATGATATCGCTTTCAAAAAAATGGCCTTCGACAAACGAATCCGCCTCCCGGCGACTGCAAACGTCCCTCCTTTCCGCATGAATGTCAGACCGGATCGGTTGTCTTGCAATTTTCGGTCATATTTAGGACGTTGACCTAAAATGATTATAAGCTACTTTGCGGCTGAAACACAATACGGTATTCGAATTTTCAATGCGTTCTCAATTTGGATATAATAGATGCTAGTACAGAGAAGGAGGGAGGACGCGGTTCACTTGATCCGTCTGGGAGTCATTGTATCGAAGGCGTATTTGGAGCGTCTGGCTCCGGTTCAGGCGCATTTTGGACAAAGAAGCGATCTGCTTCTATTGCCCTATAAGCAAATTTCCGAAATCAAACCTCTCTATGCCGGTCATCAGGCGGACGTTGACGGGTTTATCATGACCGAGCTGGCCTATCATCATCTCCAGCACGAGTGGGAGTCGTTCCCTATCCCGAGCTACGTCTACCGGATTGACGAGCACGATTTTTATAAATGCCTGTTTGAGCTGAGCGTCCGGAAAAGGGACCTGGATTTCTCGCGCGTGTTCATTGATTTTCTGTGGGAAAGCAACGATTTTTTAGGACTGCGAAGCGTCCTGCATGAGGATCAATTTCCGCAAACGATACGTAATATGGAGCGCGTCATCTTTAGTGAGCGCTTTTATGAAGAGACGCTGCAGCATCATTTGAACTTATGGCACGAAGGCAAGATCGATTTTGCCATTACCCGCGTAGGTAATATTGTCGACAAGCTAACGGAATGCGGTATTCCGCATATTTATTTGTTTCCGTCGCAAGCGTCCGTTATTCGGCAGTTCGAGCAGGTCATCGGTGAACTGGAAGCTGTGAAGCTGGCCGACAACCAGATTGCCATCGGCCACGTATCCATCAGCAAACCTGACGCCGCAACCTCGAACATTTATGATCTGGAATTAAAGATGATGCTGCTTCACAAAGAGCTGCTGGAGTTCTCAACCGAGAAAAAAGTCCCCTTCATCATTCAAAAATTAACGGCAAGTTTTGAAATCATTTGTTCGGCTAAGGACTTGAAACTTATTACCAATCACTTTACCGGTTGTTCTCTTATGCAGTTCTTACATGGACAGCTGCCTTTTTCCGTTGCCATCGGCTGGGGCATTGGAGATACGATGTACAAAGCAAGAATGAACGGACAATTTGCGAATCAGCAGTCGTCCGCAAGCGCGGTCCGCGGCACGTTCATCATCCGGAACGATCAGATCATCGGACCTCTCGGGGAAGACAACTGCTTGCACTATTCGAATGAAGTCGATTCCGGCATCATGCAGCTGAACGAAAGTACGGGGATTTCCACGCTGCAAATCCAAAAAATCAGAGGCGTCATTTCCAAGCTGGGCACGAGCGAGCTGACCGCCGAAGATATTGCCTTTCATCTGGGGGTTACCGTCAGGAGCGCCAACCGGATTCTGAGCCAGCTGGTGGAAAAAGGAGTAGCGAAAGTTTCGTTCAAAAAACTGGAAAAGCTGCGTGGAAGGCCTAAAAAAATTTATAAAATTCAATTTCCGGTTTTTTCATGAGGGGGAAATGCGGTGGCATCGAAACAACATTCCGAATTGATTCGCAGCAAGCTGGCGCTGTTGCCGGATAAGCCCGGCTGCTATTTGATGAAAAACCGCGAAGGCACGATCATTTACGTCGGCAAGGCGAAAGTGCTCAAAAACCGCGTCCGTTCGTATTTTACGGGCAGCCACGGCGCCAAGACGCAGCGGCTCGTCATGGAAATCGCCGACTTCGAATATATCGTGACCGCGTCCAACATGGAAGCGCTCATTCTGGAGTGCAACTTGATCAAGCAGCATCATCCGCGCTACAACGTGCTGCTCAAGGACGACAAATCGTTCCCGTATATCAAAATCACGCACGAGGAGCATCCTCGGCTCGAAGTGACGCGGCGGGTCATTAAGGACAGGGGCAAATATTTCGGGCCGTATCCGAACGCGTTCGCGGCGCAGCAGACGAAAAAGCTGCTGGACCGGCTGTACCCGCTGCGCAAATGCAGGACGCTGCCGGATAAAGTGTGCTTGTACTACCACCTCGGGCAATGCCTCGCGCCGTGCGAGTACGAAGTGACGAAGCAGCAAAACGAGCAGATGGTCGAAGAGATCGTGCGCTTTTTGAACGGAGGGCACGGCGACATTCGCGACGAGTTGGAGGAGCGGATGCTGGCCGCCGCGGAGGAGCTCAACTTCGAGCGGGCGAAAGAGCTGCGCGACCAGATCCAGCACATCGACGCCGTCATGGAGAAGCAGAAAATCAACACGACCGACGCCGTCGACCGCGACGTGTTCGGTTATGCGGTCGATAAAGGCTGGATGTGTGTACAGATTTTGTATATGCGCTCGGGCAAAATGATCGAGCGCCACGTCACGCTGTTCCCGTTTTACGGGGACGAATATGAGGACTTCATGTCGTTCGTGACGCAGTATTACAGCGAAAATCCGGCTTTGCCGAAAGAGGTGCTGCTGCCGAGCTCCGCAGCCGAGGCGAATCCGGCTGCGGCCGGAAAAGGCACGGACGGTGCTGGAAGCGATACTGCCGTAGGCAGCGCCGGCGATGGGACTGCTGGCGCCGCCGCTGGCGGTGCGATTTCGGCCGCTCCCGGGGGAGCGCCTCAGCCGGATGCGGCCGAAACGGCACCGATCGTGGCCGAAGCCGCTGCGGCGTTTGCCGCCGAACCCGGCGGCGGAGCCGACGAGACGGTGCAGACCGCGGACGACCGCGATGTGAAGCAGGCGCTGGAGAGCTGGCTGAAAGTAAAGGTGCATTTTCCGCAGCGCGGCCTCAAGAAGCAGATGCTGCAAATGGCACGCGATAACGCCAGAGTCGCGCTCGAGGAGAAGTTCCGCATGCTGGAGCGGGACGAGGGACGCACGGTGAAAGCCGTCGAGGCGCTCGGCGAATGGCTCGGGATCGGGCCGGTGCGGCGCATCGAGGCGTTCGACAACTCGAACATCCAAGGGTCCGACCCGGTATCGGCGATGGTTGTATTCACGGACGGCAAGCCGGACAAAAAAGAGTACCGCAAGTACAAGGTACGTACCGTGCAAGGGCCGGACGACTACGAGACGATGCGCGAAGTGATTCGCCGCCGCTACGAGCGGGTGCTCAAGGAAAGCTTGACCCCGCCCGACTTGATCGTCGTCGACGGCGGCAAAGGGCAAATTTCCGCCGCCATCGACGTGCTGGAGAACGAGCTTGGGCTTTTCGTCCCGGTATGCGGCCTCGTCAAAGACGCGAAGCATAAGACGGCGATGCTGATGACCGGCGATCCGCCGGAGGTCGTGCCGCTGCGCCGCGATTCGCAGGAATTTTACTTGCTGCAGCGCATTCAGGAAGAGGTGCACCGGTTCGCGATCACGTTCCACCGCGAGACGAGGGCGAAGTCGATGGTCGCGTCGCAGCTCGACGCCATTCCGGGCATCGGCGAGAAACGGCGGAAGCTGGTGCTGAAACATTTCGGCTCGATCAAGCGGATGCGCGAGGCGACGGTCGACGATTTTCGCGGCATCGGCATCGGCGACAAGCTGGCGCGCGACATTCTCGCAGCGCTGCGCGGTCCGGAGGCGGATGAGGCGGATGCGGACGAGGCGGATGCGGACGGTGTCGAGACGGGTGCGGATGCTGATGCAACCGAGGCGGCAGGCATCGATTACGGGGGATGAATGCGGCCGGCTTTTGGTGATGTGAGTGAGAGGGGCAGGCGTACGGATACGCTTGGAATGAGGCTGACTGATGCAGCTGCTGGAACCGAGTCGGCGAGCAACGACTACATGGACTGAATGCGGCTGGCCGCCGGAGATGTAGATGAGAGCTGCGGGGCATACGGTTACGCTTGGAATGAGGCCGACTGATGCAGCTGGAGACCAAGCGGACACCTCCCTTTCGAGAAAAGAGTGCAACCAATAAGGGCAAGGCTGCGTATGAGCGGCCTTGCCCTTTTTTATCGGTGGCATGAACCCGCCTGCAGCGTTAACGGAACTGTGTTCCGCTAACCGCTGTATTTCCCGGTATTTCCCCAAAATAGCGGAAGAGCGGTGCGTTATTCAGGCGTTTTGATGGCAAACAGAGCGAAATTCGGCTTGATTACCAACTTTAGCGGAACAGCGTTCCGTTATTGTCTCGCAAACTCTTGGCAAAAGCAGAAATAACGGAACGCCGTTCCGTTATTTCCTGCTGATCGGCAATAAGGAACTGCCAGCACCCCGACGCACCGGGCCGCCCGCCGCAAACGACCGTCAGCCGGCAAGCGGAGCGGAGCGCCGGCGCGAGCGGCCGTGCAGCCAGGCAAGCAAAGTGCCGACGAGCAGCGGTGCGGCCATGTAGAGGATGCCGAGGGCGGCGTCCGCGGCATTTTGCAGGGAGAGCAGGTCGAAGCCCATCAGCAGGCTGTCCATCGACGCATGGGCGAACAGCACGGTCATAAACCCGTACTTCAAAAAAGCGTAGCCGAGAATGAGGCCGAGTATCGTTACCTCGATCAGCCGCGTGTACACGGGATAAATCGGGTATTGCGTATGAATGGCGGCCCAGACGATGCTGGGCAGCAGCACGGCGGCGAACCGCCAACGCACGATACGGGCGAAGAAGGCGATGCCGAACAGGCGAAACGTCGATTCTTCGGAAATGGCGGCACACCAGGCAAGCAGCGGAAAAAGGCCCGGCACCAGCATATTGTACGGCGAATCGGAAGCGTCGCTGACCGTCCATACGCGGAAGCCGTACATCGCTGCGAAAAAAAGCAGCTGCTGCACGCCGAGGACGAACAGGCACAGCAAGTAACCGCGCCCCATCGAATGCCATACGTCCGCGCCGAACCGCGCTTCGCGCCAGCGCGGCCAAGGGTTCCAGCCGACGCGCCGCCACAGCTCCATACCCGATACGTAGGAGATATACACGCCGATGGCCATGAGCAGTGTGACAAAGTTGACGAACATTACGTTAATGATCGTATCCTGCGTCGAGGCGCCACTTCCCTGTCCGGCTTTGAGCGCAGGCAGCATGTTCAAGTTGTTGAGGCAGTAAAATGCGGCGTAAACGAGCGTCAGCACGACGCCCCGCCCGAATGAGACGTGCTTGCGGTACAGCACCGCGTAAATGAATCCGGCCGCTGCCATAAGAAGCATGAAGCCGAGACTTATCCAGGTCATGATCGAAGCTTGTCGGTCCTGGTTCTCCATCCAATGGACATGCTCCAGCGGAATAACGAAAACGGAGGCGAAGCCGAATGCCCTCGTCTCGTCCGCATCGATCTGCAGCTGCAGCTTCGCCTCCCCTACGCGGTCCGTTTTGCTCTCGAACGTAAACCTCGTATCCGGATCTTGCGGCGCGCGCACCGGGGTGAACAGGGCCGGGTCGTAGCCGCGGTCCCGAAGCGTGCGCAAGGCTGCAGCTTCCGCTTTGGCGAGGTCAACTTTGGCCGGGCGCTGCCGCGCCGCATCTGCGCCCTCGCTCCAACCGAGCACGCGGCGCCCTGACATATCGACGTCGACAAACCAGTGGGCTGCCGAGCTTTCCTGCTTTCCCCGCAGCTCCACTGTGAAATACTCGAGCGGGTAGTCTTTTCCGAACTTTTTGTCGTATTGCGCAGCGAGTCCGTATCGCTCGAGATAACTGCTGCGCAGCTTGTACGTTTCGTACGTCACAAACGTACCGGCGGCCGGACTCAAACCGAAGCGCTCCTTGGCAAAAGCAAGCGCAGCTTCCGCCGCAGCTTGTTTGGTCGCCGTCCGCCTGCCGTCCGCCGCTGCGTGAGCCTCCGGATCGATTTTGCCGGCGATGATGTTGACCCCCGCGTACAATGTGATGCCGATCAGCGCCAGCCATAGCAGCGGAAGGTTCAAGCTCAGCCTCATGCTTCCGATTCCCCCGATCCCAGTCGTTATCCATAAAGTATCATAGTCCGGGAGAGGACGCCAATTGTTCGCACGCACCGGCCGCTCAATTTTCGTGTAAATGGAAGGAAAAGCTAGGAAAACGGTCCGTTTCGCACGAAAACTCGGGTGTCAGGTTCCCCGCCTCGGCTCTAGTCTCGCAAATCGCTACTCAATCGCGTCAGGCCGACTTTGTGCTGCACGGAAAATGGGGCTATAATTCAAAGCAATTGCATAAAAAGCCGAATTTCCGAAGGAAAACGGGGGAACCATGTTTGTAGGGGTGAATGTTGCCGGATTGCCGGGCGAGAGCCATTCTCGAACGGCGCGAAGGCGGCTAGGGCAGCCGGTGTGCCCGAACCCGTCAGCTAACCTCGTAGGCTGCACACGGGAACCTGTCGACGGCATTGGGGCTTCCAGTGTCCTTTTTTTTGCTCCATTAGCAAGTATAAGCTGCGCCTATACTTAGGCTGATTCCGTGTGAGAAACGGAGGGGCTGCCTGGAAAGAACGGCCATGGCCGTTTCTTCTCATTTCGGGAGCCGGCCGTCGTTAGCGCTGCGCTGCGACTTGCCGGACAAAGCGCAGCGCAAGTCGGGTTCATTTGCCCAAGGAGGAAATCTTACGTGCCCAAAAAAATGCGCCTCTTTTCACTGACGCCGCCGCAAATATTGGTGCTCGGCTTTGCCGCCATTATTTTATGCGGCGCGGTGCTCTTGACGTTGCCGATAGCGTCGGCCGACGGACGCGGCACGCCGTTTGTGGACGCGCTCTTTACGAGCACTTCGGCTACGTGCGTCACCGGTTTGGTCGTGGTGGATACGAGCCTGCATTACAGCATTTTCGGACAACTGGTCATCATTACTCTTATCCAGGTCGGCGGTCTCGGCTTTATGAGCATGGCGACGCTCATCTTCTTCCTGACCGGAAAGCGCATTTCCTTGAAGGAGCGGCTGCTGCTGCAGGAGGCGCTGAATCACGGTTCGATGGAAGGCATCGTGCGGCTGTTCCGCAAAGTCATCGTCTATTCGCTCACGATCGAAGGAGTGGCTGCCCTGATCTTTGCGATCCGCTGGTCGTTCGATATGCCGGTCGGGCAAGCGATCTATTACGGCATTTTTCACGCCATTTCCTTTTTCAATAATGCCGGCTTCGATTTGTTCGGAAGGATCACCGGCACGCCGTTCACCAGCCTCACCGGATACGCCGGCGATTTCGTCGTGAACTTCGTC
This sequence comes from Gordoniibacillus kamchatkensis, assembly GCF_000829455.1. Taxonomy (GTDB): domain Bacteria; phylum Bacillota; class Bacilli; order Paenibacillales; family NBRC-103111; genus Gordoniibacillus; species Gordoniibacillus kamchatkensis. The sequence goes on along the minus strand of NZ_JXAK01000011.1, from coordinate 31,646 downwards.
GCCATGGCGCTCATCGTCCTGGGCGGACTCGGTTTCGTGGTGCTGGCGGAGGTGCGGGATTATCCCAAATGCCGCAAACTTTCGCTTCATTCCAAAGTCGTTCTGAGCATGACGGCTTTCCTCATCGTGGCTGGGGCGCTCGTGATCTTTATTTTCGAATATTCGAATCCGCGCACGATGGGACCGCTCCCCCTGCATGCCAAAATCTTGTCCGCGCTGTTCCAATCGGTCACGCCGCGTACGGCCGGAGCGAATACGCTCGATATCGGGGGAATGCGGCAGGCCACGCAATTTTTCACGATTATTTTGATGTTCATCGGGGCTTCCCCGGGCTCGACGGGCGGCGGCATCAAAACGACGACGTTCACGACGCTGGTCGGCGCCATGGTGGCGATGATCCGCGGCAAGGAGGACATTGTGCTGTTCCGCCACCGGCTCGGCCAGAACCGTATCCTGAAGGCAATTACGATGACCATGATTGCGCTGGTGCTCGTTGTCTTCGTCTCCATGGTGCTTTCCACGACGGAGCCGCATCAGTTTTTGATGATATTGTTCGAGACAACGTCGGCTTTCGGCACTGTCGGCCTGACGATGGGGCTCACGCCCGATCTGACGACGTTCGGCCGCATCATGATCGTGCTCATGATGTTCGCCGGCCGGCTCGGGCCGCTGACGCTCGCATACGCGTTGCAGCCGAAGCCTGAGAAAGATTTGTACCGGTTCCCGGAAGGCAAAATCACAATCGGATAGGAGAGACCACAGATGAAAGCCGCGCAATATGCAGTCATCGGGCTCGGCCGCTTCGGCGGTTCGCTTGCCAAGGAATTGATGAATCTCGGCTATGAAGTGCTCGGCATCGACAAGGACGAGGAAGCGGTCGAGGCATTGGCGGATAAGCTGACGCATGCCGTCGTCGCCGATACGGTCGAGGAAGACGTGTTAAAATCGCTCGGCATCCGCAACTTCGACTGTGCGGTCGTCGCGATCGGGGACGATATTCAGGCCAGCATTATGACGGCGATTTTGCTCAAAGATTTGGGTGTGAAGCAAGTCGTGGCGAAGGCGATGTCGGAGCTGCACGGCAAAGTGCTGGCGAAAATCGGCGTCGACCGGATCATTTACCCGGAGCGGGATATGGGCATACGCGTCGCGCACCAGCTCGTATCGCCGAACCTGCTCGACTTCATCGATCTGTCGCCGGAATATACGCTGGTGGAGCTCACCGTGCCTAAGCATTTGAGCGGCAAGACGCTGAAGGAGCTCGACCTGCGCGCCCGCTTCGGCTGCTCGGTCGTCGCCATCAACAAGCAGAAGAAGGTGCTTATTGCGCCGGTGGCCGACGACATTTTGAGCGAAGGCGACGTGATGGTCGTGATCGGTACGAACAGCCAGGTCGAGTCGTTCGAGAAAGAGGTTAACCGCTAATGACGGAAGCGCTGCACAGCATACTTTTTCTGCTCATCCTCGTGTTCGGCCTCGGGATGCTGGCAGGCAAGCTCTCTGCGGCGCTAAAGCTGCCCGACGTGGCGTTGTATCTCGCCCTCGGCATGGCGCTTGGGCCGGGACTTCATCTGATTCATGTGGAAAGCGGGTCGATGACGAATCAATTGATTCTGACTCTCGGCTCGACGATTATTTTGTTCGACGGCGGCCGCAATATTAGGCTGTCCGGGCTCGGCAAAGTGTGGATTTCGGTATCGCTGCTCAGCGTGCCGGGCGTGCTGATAACGTGCGCGGCCGTCGCTGCCGCGGCCCATTGGCTGTTGCAGCTGCCGTGGCTGTATGCGGCGCTGCTCGGCTCGATCATCGCTTCGACCGATCCGGCGACGCTGATTCCGGTGTTCAAGCAGGTGCGCATCCGAACCAAAGTGCGGGAGACGGTGGAGAGCGAGTCGGCGTTCAACGACGCCACGGGTTCGATTTTGACGTTTTCGGTGCTCGGCCTCGTCGTCGGCGGAGGAACGTTCTCGCTCGGGAGCGGGGTGGCGGACTTTGCGCGGACGGCGCTCGGGGGCGTGGCGGTTGGCTGTGTGATCGGATTCGCGCTCACCTATGCGACGGCGCACCTGAAGCTCGGCTTTCTGCGCGACTACGCGACGATCGCCATGGTTGTCACTGCGCTAGGCGCTTACCTGGCCGGCGATTGGCTGCACGTGAGCGGCTTTATGGCAACGTTCGTCGCCGGACTCATTTGGGGCAACGCGGAGACGTTCAAGATGAACATGAACGATCAGCTGCAGGAAATGGGGCATTTCACCGACAACGTGACGGTGCTGATGCGGATGCTCATTTTCATTTTGCTCGGCAGCCAGGTGCAGCTGGGCGTTATCGGCGCTCATTTCTGGGCGAGTGTGGGAGTCATCGCCGTCTTCATGCTGATCGCCCGCCCGCTGACCGTGTTTTTGTGCGCCGGACCGGACCGCAGAGCGGGCTGGACGTGGCGGGAGCTGCTGTTCATGTGCTGGGTGCGGGAAACGGGCGTCATTCCCGCGGCGCTAGCGGTATGATCGCCGGCATGGCCGGTGTCGGGCACAAGGATGTGATCTCGGCTGTAACGTTCATGGCCGTGCTGCTTACAATTTTGCTGCAGGCCAGCACGACCGGCTACGTTGCCCGCAAGCTCGGCGTGGAAATGCGCGGCGATGCCGGGCACGAGGAGTAGCCGGGAGTAAGAAGTGCCTTTAGAGGCGAGTTCCTTCCGAACTGAAAGGCCTTCAGCAGCTAAAAGTACTGATCGTTCAAAGGAAAAGAAAGTCCGATTCGGGGCTTTCTTTTTTTTGTCGCGCCATTCGAATTTAATTTGCGTCGGACAGCCGGTTGCTTATTTACAAATTTTGCATCCTAAATTATAATGAAATTACGTAATTACGTAAATACATGATAAGGAGTGGTTGCCTTGACACATTCCTCGAATGAGGATATGGCCCGAATTATTGCCGAGCTGGATCGGTTAAAGACGATTGTGGAACAGTTAGCCGCAAGCCAAACCGGCTCGATGGAACGAGACGACCCGCACTCGACCGGCCAGGAGAGGCTGCAAGACTCGCATAGCCCGGACGGTCAGGATGGGCGGCATAGCCCGCGCGAGCGGCACAGACAGCACGACCGACATAGCTCGTACGGCCGGCGCAGTCCGGATGGACCGCGCGGCTCAGGCAGCCCGCGTGGCCGACACGATGAAGACGCACGTGACCTGCATGGTTCAGACGACCCGTACCGTTCGTCCGGCTCATGGGGACAGCATGATTCGCACCGCCCGCACGGTCCTCGCGGCCGGCACGACCGTCACGACCGGCATGAGCGAGACGAGAGACACGGTCCGCGCGGCCCGCACGATCGGCACGATCCGTACGGCGAGCTCGGCGAGCTTCATTATTCCGGCCGTTTTCACGGCGAGTTCAACCGCATTCGGTGGGAACCGCAAGTGCGAGGCGTCGACAAGCTTCTCGCCGGCGATACCGGCGAAGCGGCAAAAGTGCTTGCCGCGCTCGGCCACCAGCAGCGACTGGACATTTTAAAGTGCGTGCTGCGCGAGAAGCTGACGGGACCGCAGCTCATCGAGAAGCTGAATATGGGAACGACAGGCCAGCTGTACCATCATTTGAAGGCGCTGCTGGGCGCAGATCTGCTGCGTCAGGAGGAACGCGGCGGGGCTTATTTCGTCCCGGACAATCGAGCTTTGCCCGTGCTGCTGCTGCTCGCGGCGGCAGGCGATTTGAAGGAAACGGCGGCTTATATGGATATGGCCCAAGCAAGAGGCGAGGCCGGCGCTTATTTCGGCACGGAGCAAGGTTACGATCCGCATGCGCTGCTATGGGAGCTGCTGGAAAACTCCGTATTGGAGCATCGGGCCGGCTATGGCAGCCGGATCGACATATTCCTGCATGCGGACGGCTCTTTTACCGTATCGGACAACGGCAGGGGGATTCCGACTGCGGCGCTGAACGCGGGTGAAAAGCCGCAGCTGCAAGCGGTGCTCACGGAACTCGGGCGGAGCGATTTGAGTGAGCCGTATTGGGTGCCTGGCGCAGAGAAGGGAATCAGCGTCGCGGTAGTAAACGCGATGGCGCAGCGGCTCACGGTGGAAATTCGGCGCGACGGGCGCATCAGCCGGCAGGAATACCGGCACGGCATTCCCCAATCCGAATTGCAAACCGTCGGAGTCACTTCGGAAACGGGGATGACGATTACGGTGCTGCCGGATCCGGAGCTGTTCCAGGAAGCGCCCAGCGCGCCTGTAATCGAAGCGAAGCTGGAGGCGATCAGAGCCGCTTATCCGGAATTGTCCGTGGAGCTGCATTTGCAGGGATAGCCGGTTAGGGAGCTTTCCCGGCATGCGCGCATTTCCCGCGGCATAACGGCGCGGCATGCGCCGAAGCGAAAAAGCGGAATGCAGCTGCGATCAAGCAGGCTGCATTCCGCTTTTTGCCATAAGCCGGGGGTGCCTCGAAGCTTAGGAAATCCATTTTGCCAGCAGGAACGCCGCGGCCGCTGCGAGTCCGCCGACGAGTACGGTTTGCCAGGCGCTTTTCCAGCGGGAGACGCCGGTGAAATGGCCCTTGACCAGACCGAACACGAACAGCGCCAGCAGCGTGACGACGACGGAAACGGCGAGGGCGGTGTTCGGCGAGCTCCAGACGATGTACGGAAACAGCGGCACGATGCCGCCGGCGATGTACGACAACCCGATCGTGAGCGAGCTGTTGCGCGCCCGGCTCGGGTCCGGCTCCTCGAGACCGAGCTCGTGCTTCATCATGAAATCGACCCACACGTCTTTGTCGCTGCTGATCGCTTCGACGGCTTCGTCGACGACGTGCTCCGGCAAGTTCCAGCTGCGCAGCACGTCCGCCACTTCCTCCTTCTCGCGCTCGGGCACCTCGTCAACCTCGCGCCGTTCGCGCTCCAGCTCGGCGACGTAATGCTCGCGGTCGGTGCGGGCCGCCAAATAGCCGCCCAGCCCCATGGCGATCGAGCCGGCGGCGATCTCCGCCAGCCCCGCTACGACGACGAGGCTCGTGTTCGAGAGCGAGCCCGACAAGCCGGCGGCCAGCGCGAACGGAACGGTCAGCCCGTCGGCCATTCCGATGACGATGTCGCGAATGAGCTCCGGCGCGGCAAAATGCTCCTCCTTGTGATCTTCCCTCCCAGCAGCTTTCTCACCCTCATGCAGCTTCCGAACCTGTCCCGATTCCATGTCTGATCACTCCTTTATAGATAATGAAAATCCTTATCGATCCCCTTATAACGACGCATGCTGCCGTCCGTCACCCGGATCAGCAGCATGCTTCAACCCTATATATGGAAACAGTATACCATGTCCGCCCTGCCGCGTCTATTCGTCTTGCCCGCGCCGATATTGCCGCTTCGCCACCTCGACGAATTCCCGTGCCGCCTCGCTCACCGCTGCGTCGTCGCTATAGATCAGCGACGTCGTCCGCGTCGTCTGCTTTAGCTCCGGGATATCCCGAACCTGCAGCTCGTTAAGGCCGATCAGCCTGTCGCCCAAATACGAGTTCGGCAGCAGCGTCGCCGTGCGGCAAGTGGCCACAAGCCGAATGATCGCCTCGAACGAATCGATCTCCATTTTGACGTCGGGAAAAATGGCGAAGCGGTGGAACAACTCGTCCGTAAGCACCCGGTACCACGTTCCTTTCGAGAACAAAATCATCGACAGATCGTTCAGATCGGTCACTTGCAGCTCCTGCTTATCGAGATAAGGATGGCCGTGCGGCAATACGAGGCACAGATGGTCGTCGAACAGCGGCTCGCACTTCAGACCCGGCACCGCTATCGACGACGCCACGACGCCGAGATCGACTTTGCGCTCTTTGACGAGCGTGACGATCTCGTGCGTTTTACCGGTCAACGCTTTCAGGTCGGTAGCCGGATAGCGGGCCGTATACGCCGTGATCAGCTCGGGCAACGTCGACTGTAAAGTCGTCAACGAGGCTCCCACCGTCAGCGTCGTGATTTTTCCGACCTTTGTGAATTCACGCAGCGCCTGCTGAAATTTGCGCGTCAGGCTGCGGAATTCGAGCGCATGCTCGTAGCACAGCTCTCCGGCCCGCGTCAACGCGAGACGTTTGCCGCGCCGCTCGAACAGCTGCACGCCGAGCTCCTCTTCCAGCTTCATGATTTTGCGCGACAGCGCCGGCTGAGACAAATTTAACAGCGCCGACGCTTTATTCAAGCTTTCCTGCTCGACAACGGTTGCGAAAATGTCCAGGTCCTCCATCGCTTTGCGCCCCTATATACAAAATTGTTATAACGAATTATACAAAATCGGCACTTCCATTATAAGCGAGAAAAGAGTAGGATGTATATGTCATTAGTTATTCACATTTTTCGCCAATTGGGCATGCTAATGTTCTAGATTGACGCTGCCAAGCTGCGGCAGTACAATGGAACATGGTTTTCGCATGGGGAAAAAAGGTGAAAGTTGTCTATTTTGTTAAGGGGGGACCTGCGAATTATGTCCGTCAACTCGTATTACTACCGCAAGCTGCATTCGCTGCTCGGGGTAATTCCGGTCGGCTTGTTCCTGATCGAGCACTTGCTGACCAACTACACTGCGTTCAAGGAAGGTCAGCAAGGCTTCGTCGACCAGGTGCAGTGGATTCATAGCTTGCCGCTCGTGCTCGGCCTGGAAATTTTCTTTATTTGGCTGCCGCTGCTTTACCATGCCGTCTACGGCTTGTACGTCGCTTACACGGCGCGCAACAACACGAGCAACTTCGGCTATTTCCGCAACTGGATGTTCCGGCTGCAGCGCTTCACCGGCGTCATCACGTTCCTGTTCGTCGCATGGCACTTCTTCAATACGCGGTTCCAGGTGACGCTCGGCCACGTGACGGAAACGACGCTCGGGCCGCTCATGCACGGAATCGCGACGCAACCGGTTTACTTCGCCCTGTACGTCATCGGCGTCATCGCCGCCACGTTCCATTTCAGCAACGGCATGTGGTCGTTCCTCGTATCGTGGGGCGTAACGGTCGGACCTCGCGCGCAGCGCGTTTCCACTTACGTGTGGATGGCCGTTTTCGTGATCATGACGATCATGTTTATTCTTTCCTTGACCGCGTTTACGGATCCGTCCTTCCAAGACACATCGAACATCAAATTCAAATAAGCGGGGAGTGAGCATCGATGGCGAATTCCAAAGTAATTATAGTTGGCGGTGGATTGGCCGGGCTCATGTCGACGATCAAAGTCGCGGAAGCCGGAGTTCACGTCCAGCTGTTCTCTTTAGTGCCTGTAAAGCGTTCCCACTCCGTGTGCGCGCAAGGCGGCATCAACGGCGCCGTGAACACGAAGGGCGAGGGCGACTCGCCGTGGGAGCATTTTGACGATACGGTCTACGGCGGGGACTTCCTCGCCAACCAGCCTCCGGTAAAAGCGCTGTGCGAAGCGGCCCCCGGCATCATTCACCTGATGGACCGGATGGGCGTTATGTTCAACCGCACGCCGGAAGGCCTGCTCGACTTCCGCCGCTTCGGCGGCACGAAGCATCACCGCACCGCGTTCGCCGGAGCGACGACCGGCCAGCAGCTGCTGTACGCGCTCGACGAGCAAGTGCGCCGCTGGGAGACGGCGGGGCTCGTGACGAAGTTCGAACACTGGGAGTTCCTCGGCGTCGTCACCGACGACGAAGGCGTATGCCGCGGCATCGTGGCGCAAGATTTGCGTTCGATGGAAATCAAATCGTTCCCGGCTGATGCCGTCATTTTGGCGACCGGCGGACCCGGCATCATTTTCGGCAAAACGACGAACTCGGTCATCAACACCGGTACGGCAGCGAGCGCCGTGTACCAGCAAGGCGTCTACTATGCGAACGGCGAGTTCATCCAGATTCACCCGACGGCGATTCCCGGCGACGACAAGCTGCGGCTCATGTCCGAGTCGGCGCGCGGCGAGGGCGGACGCATCTGGACGTACAAAGACGGCAAGCCGTGGTACTTCCTCGAGGAAAAATATCCGGCGTACGGCAACCTGGTGCCGCGGGACATCGCGACGCGCGAAATTTTCCACGTGTGCGTCGATATGAAGCTCGGCATTAACGGCGAGAACATGGTATATCTCGACTTGTCGCATAAAGATCCGCACGAGCTGGACGTCAAGCTCGGCGGCATTATCGAGATTTACGAGAAGTTCATGGGCGACGATCCGCGCAAAATTCCGATGAAAATTTTCCCGGCCGTGCACTACTCGATGGGCGGCATGTGGGTCGACTACAACATGATGACGAACATTCCCGGCCTGTTCGGCGCCGGCGAATGCGAGTACCAGCACCACGGCGCGAACCGTCTCGGTGCGAACTCGCTCGTGTCGGCGATTTTCGACGGGATGGTGGCCGGACCGAAATCGGTCGAGTACATCAAGGGTCTCAAGAAGAGCGCGGAGGACGTTTCGTCTACGGTATTCGACGCGGAAGTGAAGCGCCACAGCGAGAAATACGACCGCATTCTGAAAATGAACGGTACGGAGAACGCCTACGTGCTGCATAAAGAGCTCGGCGAGTGGATGACGAACAACATGACCGTCGTCCGCACGAACAAAAAGCTGCAGGAAACGCTCGACAAAATCAAAGAGCTGAAGCAGCGTTACGGCAGCATCAACATCAACGACTCGGCCAAATGGAACAATCAGGCGGCGCCGTTCACGCGCCAGCTGTGGAACATGTTCGAGCTGGCCGAAGCGATGACGCTCGGCGCGCTGCTCCGCAACGAAAGCCGCGGCGCCCACTACAAACCGGAATTCCCGGAGCGCGACGACGAGAACTTCATGAAAACGACCAAAGCGAAATGGACGCCGGACGGCCCGCAAATCTCGTACGAGGATATCGACGTCTCGCTCATTCCGCCGCGGAAGCGCGACTATACGACAGACAAAAAGGGAGGACATTAAGCCATGGCTGAGACTGCAACCGCTGCGAAAAAGACCGTGAAGCTGATCGTCACCCGTCAGGATAGCCCGGAATCCAAGCCTTACACCGAAGAGTTCGAGATTCCGTACCGCCCGAACATGAACGTGATCAGCGCTTTGATGGAAATCCAGCGCAACCCGAAAAAAGCGGACGGCAGCCCCACTACGCCGGTATGCTGGGAGTCGAACTGTCTCGAGGAAGTGTGCGGCGCCTGCTCGATGGTCATAAACGGCAAACCGCGCCAGGCGTGCTCGGCGCTCATCGACAAGCTGGAGCAGCCGGTGCGCGTCGCCCCGATGTCGACGTTCCCGGTGCAGCGCGACCTCGTCATCGACCGCGGCCGCATGTTCCATGCGCTGAAGAAAGTGAAAGCGTGGATTCCGATCGACGGCACGTACGACCTCGGCCCGGGCCCGCGCATGGCGGAAGCGAAGCGCCAAGAAGCGTACGAGCTGGCGCGCTGCATGACGTGCGGAGTGTGTCTCGAAGCGTGCCCGAACGTCAACGACAAGACGTCGTTCATCGGCCCTGCGGCGATTTCGCAAGTACGCTTGTTCAACTCGCACCCGACAGGCGAGATGAACGCCCACGAGCGGCTTGAAGCGCTCATGGAAGACGGCGGCATCGAGGGCTGCGGCAACTCGCAAAACTGCGTGCGCGCATGCCCGAAAGGCATACCGCTGACGACGTCGATCGCCGAGATGAACCGCGCGACGACGAAGCACCTGTTCAAGCGCTGGCTTGGCATGTAATGCATTGTGATAGGGAAAGCGATACAACCCGCTCCACGGCGATGTGGAGCGGGTTGTTTTTTCGCAGCGGACTAGCAAGGAGTAGCAGCGGATTCGGGAACTCAGGCGGAGACTTGGATTTCACCCTCCAAGTATGTTATTATTGTAATCACAAACTAACGAACGTTAGTTAGGTTTATCCTTTGGAGGATGTTGCCATGGCCATGCACGATATTCGCCGTGAGGCGCTCGCGCTGTTTGCGCGCTGCGGGTATGAAGGGACGTCGCTTGCGGACATCGCCAAGGCGGTTGGGATCAAGACGCCGTCGATATATGCCCATTTTGCCTCGAAGGACGATTTGTATTTGGCGGTGCTGGATTGGGTGCTGGACGAGTACGACCGCTTGCTGGACAAAGCGACTGCCGCTGCCGGCGGCGCCGAACAGCCCGTGCGGGAGAGGCTGAAAAGCATATACGAGGAGTTCGCTTCGGCGTATGCGCTGCGGGCGGAGAACGCCTTCTACAAGCGGGCGGTGTTTTTTTCGCCCGCGGCTTTGCAGCCGATCGTGCGCGAGCGGGTGCTGCGGGTGGAGCAGCGGCTGGTGGAGAAACTGGCGAGGCTTATCGAGGAAGGACGCCGCAGCGGAGAGATAGGCGAGTTCGACAATGAGACTGTGCTTGCGGCGTTTTTTTGTCAGGTAGACGGCATGTTTCTGGAGCACGATTTGTACGATGCGGAGCTGTATGCGAGAAGGCTGGAGCAAGTTTGGGCGGTATTTTGGCACGGCATCGCGGCTAGGAAAGATTGAAAGGGGAGTGGGGGAGATGAGAAACGCGGCGCCTGAGAAAGGGATGTCGAACTGGCTTTTGCTGATGGCGAGCTGCGTACTTGAGGTATTGTGGGTGATTGGGCTAAAAGCTTCCTACGGGTTCACGCGAGGCGTACCTTCCATCCTGACGGTGATCGGCATTTTGGCCAGCTTCTGGCTGTTCGCCAAAACGCTGCAGCGGTTTTCGGTCAGCACCGGATACGCGCTCTTCACCGGTATCGGCACGGTCGGTACGACGGTGGCGGGCGTGCTTTGGCTCGGCGAGCCGATGTCGTGGAGCCGGCTCGTTTTTTTGGCGCTGCTGCTGTTCGGCATTATCGGTCTCAAAGCGACGGCAGAGCGGGCGGAAGACGCGGATTCCGGCGGCGTGGAGCATAGCCGCACGGCAAGCTCGGCAACGAAAGGAGTGGAGCGGTGATGGATTGGGTGCTGCTCTTGGCAGCGGGCTTGGCGGAGGTTGGCGGCGTCATGTCGATGAAGCTTCGCAAGGCTTTAAGCGGCTGAAGCCAACGCTGCTCGCGGTATTGTTCGGAATCATCAGCTTCGGTTCGCTGTCGCAGGCGATGCGCTCGATTCCGATCGGCACGGCGTATGCGGTCTGGACTGGCATCGGATCGGCGGGCAGCGTATTGCTCGGTATTTTTTTATGGCGGGATCCGTTCAGCTGGAAAAGGCTGGCGCTGCTTATGTGTATCGTCGCCGGCGTCATTGGGCTGAAGCTGGGGTAAATGAGCCGCTGAAACGGCAAAAATGTCCCGCATCCGGCCCGTTTCCCGTTATAATGGATAAAAATGGCGGGAGGCGGTTCTGCCGATGTGGATCGTTTATTTGTTCGTCTTTGGCGTGCTGGCCGCGTTTATCGCGCTCGATATGTTCGCTTCCCGGCTGTGGGACGTGTTCGCGATGAGGAGCTATGATATGCTGAACATGGTGGGTGGCGACCGAGCTTCGCACCCGTCGTGGTTTCATCGGCGCGGCGAGGAGTACGAGAACAAGACGAGATGCCTGCGCAATCCGTAGGCAGAGGAAAAGGGGCCGCAAGGGCCCCTTTTCACTTTGACCTTTTATTTCATTGCCGAAACCACTTGTTCCGCAGTTCGGATCTTGCCCATTTTGGGAAACATGGTCTTTACGACATAGTCGTGCTCCTCTTTCGTCGAAGCTGTCATCGCATCCTCCACGAAAACTTGATGATATCCATGTTGAAAAGCTTCTCTGGCTGTTGTGTCCACACCGATGGAAGTGGAGATTCCGCACAGCACGATTGTATCGATTCCGCGGCGGCGCAGCTGCAGATCCAAATCCGTGCCGTAGAAAGCTCCCCACTGCCGCTTCGTCACCACGTGGGCATTTTTGAATCGTGCCAGTTCGGGTATCAGATTGTCCCAGCCTTCCGGCCTCTGCATGGCATTCGGTTTGGCGTCTGTTTTTGGATTAGGCATATCTTTGCCGTCCAAAGTGGAGACTCTGACGAACACGACGAAAGCTCCTTTCTCCGTGAAAGCCTGGGCCAGTTTGCTTGCCTGTCCAACGACCTGCTCTACCGAATTCGGGGCTAACTGGCGTCCCGGGGTTGCGATACCGTTTTGCAGGTCGATAACGACCAGCGCTGTTTTCTTCGCATCTAACCATTCAGATTCAGCTGTTTTTACGTCTGTCATGTTCTTCTCTCCTGAATTTAATTTTTGTATAAGGCCAACTTATTTATGTTAAGTTTCTTATACACCTTGAAGTAAACCCACACGGCATTTAGCAATAGCAGGGCGCTCATGATGAAAAATACATACGGAATCCCGAGCCATGCAGCGATTTGTCCGCCAAAAACCGCGCCTCCAAAGGCGCCTAAATATACGGCCGATATGTTGAACCCGAACACCCGGCCGGTAAGGGAATCCGGAGTGATTTTCTTTATCAGGGTGTTTACGGTTGGGCTAAGCCCGGCCGCCGCAAGTCCAAATAAGAAACGCAGTCCCGTCAACTGCCATGGATTGCTCACAAAAGCTTGCGGAATAAATACGATGCCCGCCGCGATGAGTGCGCCAAGAAGAACTTTGTGGGCGCCCGCTTGATCCGACAGTCTCCCCAGTCTGGGAGCGGCAATAATATTGGCCAGTCCCGAAGCGGAGAATGCGATTCCGGCAATCAGAGCAACGTGCTGGTATTCCGGGACAGCTGGGCGACATAGACGGTGATGATCGGTTCAATCGAATACGTCGCCGCAGTCAGGACAAAAAAGGTAATGAAAAGGGTCATCGTTAACCCTTTTTCAGGTACGCTGTTCCAGATCTCTTTCATACGGAGCACTTGTTTATCTTGACGGCGAAACGATTCTTTAACGAACAGTGCCGTTGTCAGAAAGGCAATCAGCATCAGTCCGCCGGTTACAAAAAATGAACTTTGCAGCCCGAGCTTTTCGGCGATAAAACCGCCGATTGTGGGCCCGATTAAGGAACCCGAAGTGTTGGCTGTCGAAAGGGTTCCCAAAGCCCACCCCGAATGCTCCTTGTCCGTCTGGGTTGCAATCAGAGTCGTACAAGCTGTGCTGTAGCCTGTGATGACCCCCTGCAGCAGCCGGAGCCCGATTAAAACGTAAACATTATGCGCAAAACCCATGCAGCCTATCACGATCGCCATTCCCAGACTGGCCCGCAAAAGCATCGGTTTCCGTCCATATTTGTCCGCGGCGATCCCCCATATGGGCGAGAAAATCGCGGATACAATAAAAGTAATCCCGAAAGCAAGTCCGGAAAATTGGGATATCGATCCGGGATCATGCGTGCCAAGCTGCTTGATATATAAAGGCAGGATCGGGGCGATCTGGCTCATGCCAATGCCGGTAACGAACATTCCAAACCAGCAAACGAATAAATTTCTTTTCCAGACGGGCATACAAAAAAGCCTTCCTTCCGCTAAGATTCCGTTACTGTGACTGTACAAAGCACATAACAATAACACCCTCATATTAGCAGCCGGAATGGCTATCGGCCATGCAACATATTAAACTCCATGGACATTTTTGCTGTAATATTCCGAGGGGCTGATGCCCTCCGTTTTTTTAAATAAGCGGCTAAAATAAAATTCATCCGTATACCCAAGCGCTCCGGCAACCTCTTTGATTTTCCTGTTTCCTTCCAGAATCATCTCTTTCGCTTTGTCCATCTTCATCTTATTAAAGAACTCGATAATGGAATATCCGGTGATTTCCTTAAACGCTCTGGACAAGTAAGTCGGAGATAATTGGACAAGGTCTGACAATTGCGCCAGGGTAATCTTATCCTGAATATGTTCATGCATGTATTGAATTATTTTTTCCGCTTTGAGGGAGATAGAGAAATTTTGGTTTTCTTTTTTCATGTTTTGGGCAATGGCCGTCAATAATTGCTGGAGCAAGGTTTTGGCTGCAAACTCATAGCCCGGCAATTTCGCGTTCCAGGTTTCCGCGAGCTTTTTAAACACGTCTTCGATTTGATAATAATCTTTCAATCCTTGCGCAGCCTGGAGCGGGAGAGCTTGCGGTTCTTCCGCAATCTTCCATTGGCTTTCATGAATAGTCACACGTGCGTAACTGAAATGGACGGAAAAACAACTGACAGGGGCTCCAGGATCCGTTTCGAGCGCATGCGGCATGTCGGGACGAATATAGAGCAGCATGCCGTCCTTGAGCTCATGTGTCTTGTTATCGATTGTAAAACTGCCCTTTGCCTTGGCTATAAAAATGAGTTCATGATGCTGAAGAGTTCTGTTGATTTTAATAGGGAGCGACCCCGGTTTGTCGGGCTGCCTGAAATTGCAATAATGTATGTGAAAGAAAAGAGTTTTTAATTTCATGTGAGCCTCCAAGGCGAAAATCGATTTCGGACGCGGTCGTTTGACAATCCCGTCAGCCGCATAGTTTTTTATATCAGTCTACAACATTCTGATCATAGTCTGAAACTTTACGGTTCGGGGACATTTGCAAGCAGCGCCGCATATCCTTTCTGCAATTCGCGAACGATTGTTGCCATGCCCTCCCAATTATGCTAGATTCAACTTGTCTGGCGATCATATCTATCATACATATAAAAGGAGCTAGTTATGGGGAGAGAAATACTGCTACGGACAACGGGGAAAGCAGTGGCGGTGCTCGTGCTTGCATGCGCGCTGCTCGCATGGGGAGCGCCGCCGGCCAAGGCGGAAGCTGACGAGGCGCTGCCCAAAGTGATCGAGAAGACGAGTCCGTCGGTCGTTGCGATTATCGGCAAGCCGAGCGGAGCGGGAAGCGAAGAGTGGAAGCAGGATAGATACAGTCTGGCGCACGGCACCGGCGTCATCGTGAAGTCCGACGGCGTCATTGTCACCAATGCGCACGTTGTGAAAGACATGACGAGCATCGTCGTCGTCACGTCCGACGGCAAGTCGTATCCGGGACGGACGACGAATTTGGATGCGGAGAGCGACCTCGCGCTCGTCAAAATCGACGCCGCCAATTTGCCCGCGGCGACGCTCGCCGCTTCCGGCGACCTGAAGGTCGGCGAGACGGTGGCGGCGATCGGGACGCCGATCTCGTTCGCGCTGCGCAATTCCGTCACAGTCGGCATCGTCAGCGGCATCGACCGCTCCGTCAGCTCGGAGTATCCGCTCATCCAGACGGATGCGGCGATCAATCCGGGCAACAGCGGCGGCGCGCTCGTCAACATGCGCGGCGAGGTCGTCGGCATCAATACGATGAAGCTGGCGCAATACGGCGTCGACAACCTCGCTTCGCCATTCCGATCGACACCGTCAAATATGTGCTGGATCATTTCGCCAAATACGGCAAAGTGAAGCGTCCTTATCTCGGCGTCGAGCTCGAGGAGAGCTGGGAAGCGGTCGTCGGCTTGCCGAGCGAGAACGGGCTGCGCGTCGCTTATGTCGATCCCGAATCGCCGGCGGCCAAAGCCGGCATTGCCGAAGGCGACCAGCTGCTGGCGATCGGCGAAACGCGCGTCAATACGCTTGCGGCGTATCACGAAGCGCTCAAAAAATATTTGCCTGACGACACCGTCACGTTGACGATTCGCTCCGGCAGCAACGAAAGCGGCAAGCAGGTGAAGCTGGGCGAAGATACGACGGTGCACAGCGAATGGATGCGCGATGCCGGCAGCGCCAACATCGACGCCGACCACGGCAAGACGCTTATCGGCGACAGCCACTTCGGCTGGTCGATGAAATATCCCGCCGGACTTATAAAAGATATGCAGAGCAGCGACGGAGCAGAGGTTACGTTCGAGGATTCCAAGGGAGAGTATTCCCTGGACATCCATGTGAAGGATATAAGCGGCAGCGAGCTGTCGACCGCCGGGCTGTTCGACAAACTGGAAGGCGCGGCTGCCGATACGGTGCTGGAGAAGCAGTACGTCCGCCACCGGGGGGCATCGTACGCCAAAGTTACAGCCAAGTCGCAGAGCGGCTCGTTTTACGAGTCGCGGGCTTACCAGCAAGCGGGGTACGTGTACGTCCTGACGCTCACGGTGCATGACGAAGCGGCATACAGCAACAAGTTCAAGCTGAACAGCCTGATCGACCTGCTGAACAGCTTCCGGCTCTCTTTCGACAAGAATGACAGCTCGTTGAAGGACATTTCCGTCGTGAAGTCCGGCGGCAGCCGAGTGCTCACCGAATACGGCCTGTCGTTCGAGCTCCCCGCCGATTGGAATACGGGAGACCGGGAGCAGGGCAGCTACTTCACGAGCGAGGACTACAAGCGATATGTGGCGGTAACGGTCACGTCCGCTTCTCCGGGAGATACGCTGGATGCCTGGCTGGACCGCAGCGTCAAGGCGTTCGAGGGCGACTACGCGGCGGATTACCGGAAAACCGGCGAAGCGCACGACATAACCGTCGCCGGCATCCCCGCCAAAACGATCGAAACGTCGTGGACAATGGGCGGCGCCTGGAGCTCCGCCACGTCGGTTCTGTTTATGAAGGATAAATACAAGTATGAGATCGAGATCGGCTATCCGCAGGACGGGGACGGCAACGAGGCGTTCGTGAAAAGCGTCGTGGACTCGATCGAGCTGGACCCGTCCGCCATCGATCCGGCGCTCGGCTTCATTCAGGACGTGCGGGAGCTGATCGACCCGGCCAAAACCGTCATGTACAAGAGCGACAAGTACAAATACACGTTGACCGTACCGGAATCGTGGCATGCGGTCAATACGAAGTACAGCAAGGAGAAAGATTCGCCGATTCTGATATACAGTTTCCATGGCGGCACCTTCTCGGTTCGCGCCGACACGAGCGGCAAGCTGAGCGATACGGTCAAGGACCGGGAAGCCTACTACAAGAAAAATGCCGCCGACGACAGCGAGTACAAATACACCGAGAGCGACGAAACCGTGTTCGGCGCCGCCGGCAAAAAAATCGAGCTGCAATATACGGCGAACAAGGTGCCGTTCCGGTCCACCGAATACGTTTTCGAGAAAAATAAAATCGTTTATACGGTCGTCATGCGCCTGAACGACGCGATGCGCACGGAGCAAAACGTCGACAGGCTGAACGCGGCGTTCCAATCGATGCAATTCAAACCTTAAATAGCGCAAAAAAGACGGCAGCCCGAATCTCTCGCTCGGGACTGCCGTCTTTTTTCGGTGTTGCTACGCTTTCACCTCGTCGCGGCTGCGCAAAAACTGTTTGCCGTACGCCCCGTGCGGGTGAATGCCGGCGTGCTCCATTTGGATCGTGGAATGGGTGATGCCGTACTTTTCCTTGAGCGTCTCGTTGATCGCCAAAATGATGCAGAACGGCTGGATGGCAGGGTCGACGAACACGTGCGCCGTAAGCGAATAATGGTCGGTCGAAATCGCCCACAGGTGCGTCTCGTGCACGTCTTCAACGCCTTCGACGGCGGCCAGGTCGCGGCGGATTTCGTCCAGATCGAATTTGTCCGGTACCGATTCCATCAGGATGAAATACGATTCGCGAATAATTTTGTAGCCGCCCGTCACGAGAATGCAGCCGATGACGATGGAGACGAGCGGGTCGAACCAGCGCTGGCCCGTCCAATAGATGAACAGCGCCGAGACGATGACGCCGATGGACGAGATCAGGTCGCCGATAAAATGCCACAGCGCGCTCTGCACGTTCAAATTTTCCTCGTCTTCCATGCTGCGGTGCAGCACGACGGTCAGCACGATGTTGACGACCAAGCCGATGGAGGCGATCGTGATCATCGTCGTGAATTCGATCGGCTGCGGATGCAGGAAGCGCTGAATGCCTTCGACGAAAATGCCGATCGCAATGACGGCCAGCGCCAATCCGTTCAAGAACGAAGCGATAATTTCGAACCGCAAGTAGCCGAACGTGAAGCGCTTGTTGGGCGGCCGCCGGGCCAGGTACAGCGCCAGCATGCTGAGTCCGAGCGCAAGCACGTCGGAAATCATATGCGCCGAGTCGGACAGCAGCGCGAGCGAATTCGAGGCGACGCCGCCGATAATTTCCACGACCGTAAAGAAGACCGTCAGCACCAGCGTAATCCACAGCGTCCGCTGCGACCTGCTCTGCTCCTTGACATGTTCCAGATGGTGATAATCGTAATCCGGCACGCTCATGCCGTGTCCCCCTTTTCCCCAATGGCCCATATGCACGTTATGTTGGCATTATACGCTACCGGTGCGTGCAAGCGCAAAGATGCACGAAACTTCTAATGTTTTTTGGAAGTCTTGTTCTGGCAAACGTTGGGACAGGGGACTTATAATGGGGAAATAAGGAGTGATGGCTCATGAACATGACGGACGGTATGCGTTCTGCGGGCCCGCCCCGCCCGGCTGCAAACGGGGCGGCGCCGCTGCTGCAGGCCATCGGCGTATCGCGCACGTTCGGGCGCGGCGATACCGCGGTGCACGCCCTGCGCGGGGCGAATCTCGCCATTGCGCCAGGCCGGCTCGTCGCATTGCGCGGGCGGTCGGGCTCCGGGAAGACGACGCTGCTCAACTTGCTCGGAGCGCTCGACCGGCCGACGGAAGGCCGCATTTTATTCCAGAACGATGATTTGACTGCGCTTTCAGAACGGAGCCGCAACGAGCTGCGCAAACGGCGCATGGGGCTTATTTTCCAATCGTTCGCCTTAATGCCGCTCATGTCCGCGCTGGAAAACGTCGAATTCGGCCTGCGCATCGCCGGCGTGCCGCAGCGCGAGTTTCGAGCCCGGGCCGAACGGGCGCTCGAATACGTTGGGCTTAAGGCGCGCATGAAGCATCGCCCGTTCGAGTTGTCGGGGGGCGAGCAGCAGCGCGTCGCCATCGCCCGAGCCATCGCCCACGAACCGGCGCTGCTGCTTGCGGACGAGCTACGGCCGAGCTCGACAGCCGGATGGGGCTGCAGGTGATGAAAGTGTTTCGCGAGCTGGTGAAAGACACCGGCATGACAATCGTCCTGACGACGCACGACCCTGCGATCATGGAGCTCGTCGATCAGGTGTACGCACTGGAGGATGGTCGTATTGTCGAATCTACGCAATAAACTCCCGCTTGTACTGGGCGCCGCGCTGCTGCTCGCGCTGCCCGGCTGTTCGCTCCTGCCGCAGGAAGAGGAGGAGCTGAAGCCGCCGCTCGTCAAGCCTGTACAGCAAAACTTCGAAACCGCCGAAGTGAAAAAAGGCAGCATCTCCAGGCAGCTGACCGCCGTCGCCTCGTTCGTCTCCTCAAGCATGGAGCAGCTCGTGTTCAACGATTCCGGCGGCCGGCTGAAATCGATCGACGTCAAGCTCGGCGACAAGGTGAAGGCCGGCGACATCGTCGCTCATCTCGACGCCGGCGATCTGGAAATCCGCATCCGTCTGCAAAAGCTGAACGTGCAGAAGGCCGAGATCGCGCTCGATCAAGCGAAGGCGACGGCGATGGGCGATCCCGACGCGCTCAAGCTGAAGCTGCTCGACGTGGAAGCGGCGCACATCCAGCTCGACTCTTTGCAGCAGCAGTTCGAGAAAACGAAGCTCGTCTCCAGCATCGACGGCGTCGTCACCTACATCGATTCGCTGCAAACCGGCGACGAAATTACGGCGTACCGGCCTGTCGTCACCGTCTCCGATCCGACGAAGCTGCAGCTCGTATACGAGGCATCGGTGACGAACGACATTAGTCCGGTGCAGGTCGGGATGAAGGCCGAGGTCAAGCTCAAGGGGAAAACGCTGGAAGGCAAAGTCGTGCAGACGCCGTCTTCGGCCCCTTTTACTTCCGACAAGCAGCTTTCCGAGCGCAACGCCAAACGACTTGTCATTAGCGCCGACGGCATCCCGGAGGGTGTCGGCATCGGCGATACGGCCGACATTACGATTCCGCTCGAGAAGCGCGACGACGTGCTCATCATCCCGCGCAGCGGCTTGCGCAGCTACCTTGGCCGCGACTATGTGCAAACGCTTGAAGGGGACAGCCGCCGGGAAGTCGACGTCGAGAAAGGCATCGTCTCTTCGACCGAGGTGGAAATCCGCAAAGGGCTTAAAGAAGGGCAGAAAATCATTCTCAGCAACTAACGAAATTACGGAGGCTGCGCGCCCATGGCTTTAATCGTCATGATTATGAGAAAGATGCGCAATAACCGCTGGTTAGAGCTGAGCCTGCTGTTCGGCCTGACCATCTCGGTGGCGCTCGTCAGCTCGATGCCGATGTATACGAACGCCATTTTGCAGCGCATGCTGCTGAAAGATTTGCAGAAGCTGCAAACCGACAAGGACGTTTACCCGGGCAGCGTCGAGGCGTTCGCCTTCGTCAACGGGGAGGAGACGGATGAGCAAAACAAGCAGCGGTTCGCCTTCGCCGACGATTTCATGGCGCGGCAAGCGGGAGCTTTCGGGCTGCCGGCCGTGCAGTACGTGAAGGAGCGCTCGACCGAAACGATGTCGCTGGAGCCGGTCGATCCGTCGCGAGTCGATACGAGCGTCAAACGGGTCGGGGATATCGCCGCCAAAACCGGCCTGTTCGACCACGTAAAGGTTATCGACGGCAGGCTGCCGGCCAAAGAGCCGGTGAACGGCGTGTACGAAGCGCTTGTCGCCGAGAGGGTGCTCACGAACTTGAAGCTGGTGCTCGGAAACGAATTCACCGTGCACCGCGAAGGCTCCGACCAGCTCATCCATATTAAACCGGTAGGCGTCATTCGCGCCGCCGACGACCGGGACGTCTATTGGCAGCATCGGGTCGACGTGTATTCCTCGTCGTTTTTTATCGATTTCGAATTGTTCGAGCGCGATTTCACGAAAGCGCAAAAGCTGAGAGTCGTGTCCAGTAACTGGTACTACACGCTCGATTACCAGAAAGTCGAGCTGCGCTCGGTGGAGCCTTATTTGCAAGCCTACGACCGCATCGACACGTATTTCAAGGAGCGGTTCAATTCCACCGAAGTCAAAATGCAAGCGCTGAATACGTTCGAATCGTACGGCGACCGCGCCAAAAAGCTGCAGCTGCTGCTCTGGTCGCTGAACGTGCCGGTACTCATATTGCTCGGCTTCTACCTGTTTATGGTGTCCAACCTTATTACGGAAAAGCAAAAAAACGAAATCGCCGTTCTGCGCAGCCGGGGCGCCAGCCGCTGGCAAATTGTGACCGCTTACGCCATCGAAGGCGTCTTGCTCGGCATCGTTGCGTTTATGATCGGGCCGCTTCTCGGCATGGGACTTACGACGGTGCTCGGCGCTTCGAACGGCTTTCTCGAATTCGTGCAGCGCGCCTCGCTCCATGTCGCGCTGAGCCGGGAGGCGTACCAGTACGCCCTGCTCGCGGTGGCGGCTTCGCTCGTCATGACGCTCATCCCGGTGCTTCTCGCCACACGCGTCTCGATCGTCGGCCGCAAGCAGCAGCTGTCCCGCGGCCAAAGGAGCTCGTTCTGGCACCGGTTCGGCATCGATGCGGCGCTGCTCGCCGTCGCCATTTACGGCTGGTTCAGCTTTCAGCGGCGGATGTCGGACCTGCAAGCGTTCGGCCTCGACTCTGCCGATTTTCGCGTCGATCCGCTGCTGTTTTTCGTCCCGGCCCTGTTCGTGCTCGCCGTCGGCCTGCTGGCGCTGCGCCTGTATCCGTGGCTCGTGCGCGCCGTCTATTGGGCCGGCCGCCGCTGGTGGCCGCCGGCGCTGTATGCGACAATCATCCAGGTCGGGCGCTCCAGCGTGCAGTACCAGTTCATTATGGTGTTCCTTATTTTGACGGTGGCGACGGGCCTGTTCAGCGCCAGCGCGGCGCGGACGATCAACCGCAACACCGAAGACAAGATTCGTTATCTCGGCGGGTCGGACATTCAGCTGCAGGTGCAGTGGGAGAACGACGCCCCGCCGCCGGGTGCGGACAGCTCGGGCGGAGGCGCGGGCGGCGACGCGGCGTCGGGCACGGCGAGCACCGATCCGAACGCGCAGATCGGGCCGCAGAAAGTGCAGTATACGGAGCCGCCGTTCCAGCCGTTTACGCAGCTGCCCGGCGTCGAGCACGCCGCGAAAGTTTTTATCAAGGAAAACGCCTATGTCGGCACGAAAAATACAGCGTCCGCCACGCTTATGGGCATCGATACCGACGATTTCGGACAGGTTGCCTGGATGCGAGGGGGGCTGCTCGATCACGGGTTTTACGACTATTTGAACTTGCTGGCGACCGAGCCGAGCGCCGTGCTCGTCTCCCGTTCCGTCGCCGAGCAGTTCGGCGTCAAGCCGGGGACCATATTAGCGCAGGCTGGAGCGGCGTTGAAGGGGCGCAGTTCATCGTCTTCGGCATTATCGACTATTGGCCGGGCTGGAATCCGAATCCGCAGTTCGCGCGTCCGACTCGACGGCGAAAAACGCCAAGGCGAAGCCGAAAAAGCCGAATCTCGTCGTCGGCCATCTGTCTTACATCCAGACCAATTTGGCGCTGGAGCCTTACGACGTATGGCTGAAGCTGAAGCCGGACGCATCGGCGAAGCCGCTTTACGATGCGATGGAGGCGCAAAAGTTCAACATTACGAAGCTGACCAATGCAAAGCAGGAGCTTATACAGGCCAAAAACGAGCCGTTCCGGCTCGCTGTCAACGGCGTCATGACGCTCGGCTTCGTCGTTTCGATGCTCATTACGTTCGTCGGCTTTTTGCTGTACTGGCTGCTGTCGCTGTCGGGCCGCACGCTGCAGTTCGGCATTTTGCGGGCGATGGGCATCTCGTTCCCGCAGCTGCTCGGCATGCTCGTCATGGAGCAGGCGCTCACGTCCGGCGCGGCGGTGGCGATCGGCGCCGGCGCCGGGCAAGCCGCAAGCCGGCTGTTCGTGCCGATGTTCCAGCTGTCGTTCGATTTGTCGACGCAGGTGCCGCCGTTCCGGGTGACGTTCGAGCTGATCGACACGATGCGCCTGTTCACCGTCGTCGCCACGATGATTACGCTCGGCTTGCTGCTGCTCGGCTACCTGCTCTCGCGCATCCGCATCCATCAAGCCGTCAAGCTCGGGGAGGATTGAGCCGCCGATGATCCAATGCGACAACCTCGTCAAAATATACAAAACCGCCGATCTCGAAGTCGTCGCCCTGCAAGGGCTCGACCTGCACGTCGAGGAGGGCGAGCTGATGGCCATCATCGGCAACAGCGGCAGCGGCAAGTCGACGCTGCTCAACATGCTCGGCGGCCTCGACCGCCCTTCCGCGGGCAAGCTGATCGTCGACGGCAAAGATATGCTGAAGGCCACGGAGCTGGACCTTGTCCGCTATAAGCGCGAGACCGTCGGCTTCGTCTGGCAAAACAACGCCCGCAACCTGATTCCTTACTTGACCGCGCTGCAAAACGTCGAGCTGCCGATGCTGCTCAAAGGACGGCGCCGCCGCATGCTCGCCATGGAGCTGCTCGAAGCGGTCGGCCTCGCCCATCGCGCCCACAACCGGCTGCAGCAGCTGTCCGGCGGCGAACAGCAGCGCGTGGCGATCGCCATCGCCCTGGCGAACAGGCCGAAGCTGCTGCTCGCCGACGAGCCGACCGGATCTGTCGACACGAAAATGGCGAACCAGATTCTCGACCTGTTCCGCGAGCTGAACCGGACGTATGGGCTTACCGTCGTCATCGTCACGCACGACCCGCTGCTGGCGAAAAAAGTGGACCGGGTCGTGGCGATCCGCGACGGCAAAACGTCGTCGGAGATGATTCGCCGCAAGTCGTACGCCGAGGAGCTTGCCGAGCTGGAAGCGTCGGCGGGAGAGGGCCGGGAAGGCGGCGATGCGGAAGAGGAGTCGCACGTCGAGTACGCGGTCATGGACCAGTTCGGGCGGCTGCAAATTCCGTCGGCGTATTTGGAATCGGTCGGGCTGAAGGATTCGAAAAAAGTGCGCGTCTCGCTCGAAGACGGGCGAATCGTGCTGCTGCCTCCGGAATGAAGCTCTGTATGCAAGGGGCTGCCGAGGCTGGCGGCGGGTTTTCGAGTGTATGAAGTCAGACGGTAACACGGGTATGCAATTCGTCATCGCCGATTGGGCGCGGCCATATGCGAGGAGAGGTACGCCGCGCAGGCAATGGAACGGCTCGATGCGCAGCTGCACGGAGGAGGGCGACTTCTCCGCTGCAGCTGCGTTTTTGTTGGTTGCGGCTCTCGGAACGGTTGCAGCATGGATTGGATTATGTGCAATGGCCGGACGGAGGCGTCGCCTTCACGAGATTTGCATTGGAAATTGTCCAATCAGTTCATGTTGAATATGCCTTCTTGAAAGCACAATGGGGATTTTCATTGCATCAAATCCAATGTCGGCTTGGAAATCGACTATATTCTGGAAACAGGATTGGATCAAGTGCAGTGGCGGGACGTATGAACCGGCTCCAGCGACATAGGGAGGTCGTCAAAAAAATAGACAGATTAGCGGCAATTACGCCTTTTCGTGCCGGCAATCGCGTTTGATGCAACTGCTCGCCCTATTTCTGACAAATTGTGACTTGTAATTGCCGAAAATGCATTTACAATAAGGCGAGAGGGGGGTACGGAAGAGTGGGAGCTATTTTGCATGAAGGTTGGGCGCCGCAGCTGGAGGCGGAGTTCGTGCAGCCTTACTACAAAGAGCTGCGGCAATTTTTGAAAACGGAGTACTCGACGCGGACGATTTACCCGGACATGCATGACATTTTCAACGCGCTGCATTTGACGTCTTTCGACGGCGTGAAGGCGGTCATTCTCGGCCAGGACCCTTACCATGGTCCAGGACAGGCGCACGGCCTCAGCTTCTCGGTCAAGCCCGGCGTGGACGTGCCGCCTTCGCTGCAAAACATGTACAAGGAGCTGCGCGACGACCTCGGCTGCCGCATCCCGAATCACGGCCACCTCGTGCATTGGGCCGAGCAGGGTGTGCTGCTGCTTAACGCCGTACTCACCGTGCGGGCAGGGCTGCCGAATTCGCACCGGGGCAAAGGCTGGGAGCGGTTCACCGACCGCGTTATCGACGCTTTGAACGAACGCGAGCGCCCGGTCGTTTTCCTGCTTTGGGGCGCCAACGCCCAAGATAAGGCGGGGCTCATCGACGCGAGCCGCCACCACATCATCCGCTCGCCGCACCCGAGTCCGCTGTCCGCTCATCGCGGCTTTTTCGGCTCGCGCCCGTTTTCGCGCACGAACGCCTTTCTGCGCAGCATCGGCAGCGAGGAGATCGATTGGCAGCTGCCGGATTTATGACCGCTGCACCGGCGCGAATGTGTAAAGGTGCGGACGGTCTGACGTACAGCGCTTACAATTTTGTTACACAAATGAAATATTTCTGTTATGGAACGATAACAGTAGGGGTGTAATATAATAGCCAAGACCCCCTTTTTAATATAACACTTGAGGACCACGCCCCGTCGGCGATGGTCCACTTTTTTTGTTTGCGCCCGCTTTTGCCGCCTTTGCCTCTTATGCTCGCCCAAATATTTACAATGCCTTTAAAATTCCTTCATCTCACGCTAACAATCGGTTGATATATTTTCAAAAAATGACCAGATACTTGTTGGTGCGAAGGGAGCAGGGCAGCAAATGAAGAAAAAATGGTTTATTGCCGCTTCGGCGGCGCTCGCGTTTACGGCGGCTGCAGGAATCGTGTCCGCTGCAGAATGGAAAGGAACTTCCGCGGAGGCGGTCAAGTATACGAATAACGGACAAGCCATCACCCCCTCCTCTCCGGCGGTAAACATCGACGGCAGTCTGTATTTGCCCATCCGCGCATTTGGCGAAGCAACCGGCAAATATGTGGATTGGGACGAGTTCCGCAGCAGCGTTGCGCTCACAGACAAGCCGGCGCTATCCGGCAAGTACAAGCTCGCCGCACCGGACCTGGCCGAAGGGATCAAGATGGGCATCGGTTCTTCGCTCATTCACTTGCCGGGCGATCCGGACAACGTATTTTATTCGACGGCCGACCGCGGCCCTAACGGCGATGCCACTGTAAAAGGCAAGTCCGTCAAAACGTTCCCGCTCCCCAATTACACGCCGACCATCTACAAAATCGAAATTGCCGACGGTCAAATCAAAATCCTCGATCGATTTCCGCTGAAAGTTAACGGGGTCGATCCCGTTACCGGAAATGCCAACATTACCGGTCTGCCGAACATCAAAGGCCGGGACGAAGCCCCTTACGATGCCAAAGGGGAAAATGAGCTCGCATATGATCCGTATGGCCTCGATACGGAAGGAATCGCCTACAATCCGAAAGACGATACGTACTGGATCTCCGAGGAATACGGTCCGTCCATCGTACATGTGAAGCGTGACGGCACGCTCATCGAGCGCATCGTACCGAAGGGCTGGGCGGCTCAAGTATCGACCCCGCTCGTGCCTGCGCGTGAAACGCTGCCGGCCGTATACAACAAGCTTCGCCAAAACCGCGGCGCCGAAGCTGTAAGCATTACGCCGGACGGCAAATATATGTTCATGGCGATGCAGAGTCCGCTGCGCAATCCCGGCAAGGAAACCGACAACTCGCGCCAACTGAGAATCATCAAATTCGATTTGGCGACATTGCAGCCGATGGCCGAATTCGCTTACCTCACGGAAGACGCCAAGCAATTCACAGATTTGCAGCAATCCGACATCGTTATCTCCGATATGGTCGCCGTGAACGAGAGCACTCTGCTTATCGACGAACGCGACAAAAATGCGGGAGACAAAGCCCAACTGAAGCGAATCTTCAGCATCGACTTATCGGATGCGACGAACATTATCGGCACTCTCGACGATAACAAGTTCGCCGGGAAAACGCTGGAGCAAATGAGCATCGAAGAGCTGAAAGCAAACGGCATCATGCCGCCTTCCAAACGCACCATTGTAGATGTGGCCGCTTTCCAATATCCGTACGAGAAGGTAGAAGGCTTGTCGCTCGTAGGCGGCAATACGATCGTTATTGTCAACGACAACGATTTTGGCGTTGGCAGCAAATCGGCGGAGAACGGCACCGAGCTTTGGACGTTCAAGCTGCCCTATACGATCAAGTAATCGTCCTGAAAACCGTGCAACCCGGCCAAGACCGATCGGTCCGCCGGGTTGCTCCATTTCTTCAAGCTGCGCGGGAGGAATGCGTCTGTTTATTCGACCCACGGAAGCTTGCAATCCTCCGGCGGCACATCCACAAAAGCTTGAATCGATGGCTGCCTGAGCGAGCGGCCCTCGTTCCAGCGCCATTCGCTGTACTGCACTTTCGCGGTCAGCCTCGGCGCCACCCAGTATGCGTCCCGATGCCGCGCGGGCTCGTTGACGAACGGCCTGTCCCGGATCACCGCCGGCTTCAGCAATTCCGTCAAATGCCGCCAATCCGACTTTGTAAGCTTGCCCGTGCCTGCGTGACCGATGTACCAAAGCTTGCCGTCGCCGTCGTATTGCCCGAGCAGCACGGCGTTGACGACCCCTCCCTCCAGCGTGAATCCGCCGACAACCGCTGTTATATCGCCGTAGTTTTTCACTTTGACCCAACGGCCGTCCTTGCCGTTAAAGGCATAAGCGCTGGTCAAGTCTTTGCACACAATGCCTTCCATGCCCTGCTGCCGAACTACCGCAAACAGCGCCTCACCGTCGGGATGGGAGCTAGCCTGAAGCACGTGCTCGTGAGGCATGACAATTTGCTGTAAAATGTCCAGCCGCTCCGACAACGGCCGATTGTGAATCCACCTGCCGTTCACGTACAGGACGTCAAATACCATATACGTGACAGGCACTTTGCGCCGCATCTCGTCCACCCGTTCGAGCCGCCTGATCATGTCCCGCCGCATCACCTCGTGAAAAGACGGCTTCCCGTCCGCGGCCAGCGCGATCACCTCGCCGTCGAGCACCGCCGAGTCCGCCTTGCAGTAAGAGCGAAAATCGAGCAGCTCGGGGTAGTGAGCGGTACGGTTATGCCGTTTGCGGTTGTACAGCTGCGTGCCGCCGTTGTCGTGATAAGTCAATATCCTCGTGCCATCCCATTTGATTTCGTATCTCCAGTTAGATCCGGCAGGGATTGTGTCGCTAACGACCGGCTCAAAAGGGATAACCGGGTCCATCCGTCCACCTCGCTCATGCCCAGCGTGTTGCCCATAGTTTGAACCGTGAATAGGAAAATATGAGCATGGTTTGCTGTTATCGCTCGAATGGCGCCTTATGTCTGGCTTATAGCGCGAAGCCAGATGACTTTATTCTGCGGTTTCCCACTGCGGGTTCCAGACCACTTCCCATAAATGGCCATCGGGATCTTGGAAATAGCCCGAATAGCCACCCCAAAAAGTATCGTGCGGCGGCACTGTTATCGTAGCACCGGCCTTCTTGGCCTGTTCCATGACTTCGTCAACCTCTTCTTTGCTGGCTACGTTGTGTCCAATAGTAAATTCAGTTGCACTCGGCATCGTCTGTTGAAGCTTCGTATCGTAGGCGATATCCTTGCGATTCCAAATGGCGAGCTTTAAGCCTGCCTGCAATTCGAAAAAAGCGACTGCTCCATGCTCGAACTCTTTGCCAACGATGCCCTCTGTCGGCAATCCCAATCCATCCCGGTAAAAACGGAGCGATTTTTCCAAATCATCTACTCCCAACGTCAGCACCGTAATTCGCGGCTTCAAAATAAAACCTCCCCTAAAAATAAGTTGTTTTCTTCTTTCGTTACGTTACAAATAATTCCTCTTTCATTTCATTCTCCCACTGTTCATTCGTCAAGCAAGCACCGATAAATGCATTATATACGAACTTTGCACATCATCGTGTATAATAACAGGCAGCAACGGATTACGATGCATACGCAAGGAGGACAATGGATGCAGCATGCGCTGTGGAAACCGATGAGCGTCGGCCGGATCATCGACCGGGGCTTTCAGTTGTATCGATCTTACTTCGGCAAGCTGATGCTCGTCATGCTGATGACGTACGGGCCGTTCTTTCTCGTCAGCGAGCTGATGACAGGCCGCAAAGGTCAAGGCGGGGCGGGGTCGCTATTCCAGACGATCGCCAAGGGCGGCAAGGCGGAAGATTACTTCTCGCAATATTTGCTGCACAATTCGGCCAGCCTTGACGGCGTATACGGCATTCTTTATTTGGTACTCGTGTTGCCGATTGGGGCGTTCGTGCTGTTCCCGGTCGCTTTAGCGGCGGTCGTCGGGCTTGTGCATCGCCATGTGCAGGCGGAGGAAGTGCCGTCTGCATGGGAGCTCGTGAAAAACGCTCTGCGCCGCCTCGGGCCGATGGCAGGCAGCACGTTTTTGTTTGTACTTATGGTGTTGGGGATCTACGCGGTTGCAATCGGCGGTATTGTCGGTTTGACGGCGGCAATGTTCGCCGGCAGCGCAGCACCGCGCTTCGGCGGGACAGGACCGGGCGTGGGGGTGGCGGCGGTGTTCGGCGTCCTGCTGTTTTTGTTCATCGTCGTCGCTGTCGGCGCCATCGTCTGGCTGATGATCCGCTGGGGTTACTATCTTCCGTTCGTGGCCATGAAGGAAGAAGGGATCGGCTTCCGGCGCAGCTGGCGGCTGACGAAGCGGAATTTTTGGCGGCTTTTTTTGCTGTACTTCATTTTGACGGCTATTCTGTATATGATCAGTTTCGTACTGCAAATGGCCGTTATCGGGCTCATCGGCATGACGGTATTAGGCAAGCTTGTACAAGCGCTTGTCAGCATGGTCGTTATGCCAATGTATTTGCTTCCGTATGCGGTCAGCTTCTTCGACCTGCGGGCCCGTAACGAAGGGTACGGCCTGGAGGCGCTCATCCGGCGCACGATCGGCGAGCCCGGCGATAACGCGAGCGTGGACGAGCCGAAGGGGGCGAGCGGGGCAATCAGCTACGGCGGCTATGGCGGACAAGCGTTTCGGGCGGCAAAGGACGAACCGGGCATGACGCCGCCTGAGGCTGCAGGAAATGACGGCGCCGATATCGGCGGTGCTGACCGGTACAAGGAGCGGGATCCTGACGATGGCGACTCCGAACGGTAACGCCGGCGCGGCGTCGGTGCAGGACGATGTAGAGCGGCTGCGCCGGATTTTGGACAAGGACGAGTATGCGGTGTACCGCCGTAGCGCGGCTGATGCCGACCGGTTCAATTTGAGCGAGTGGATCGTTAAGCAGCTGAAAAAGCTGTTTCCTTCTGTCGACGTGCCCCCGGGCGCCGGCAAGGCGGTGGAATACGGCTTGATCGTGCTGCTGCTCGCTGCCGCCGTCTTTGCGATCGTCTGGATATCGCGCCAGCTTGTGCGCAATGCGCGGCTGCGTACCTGGTCCGAGCTGCAAGCGCAGGCCGCGGGCAGTCGGCGGAAGCGCTGCTGCGGCAAGCGAAGGAGCTGGCGGCGGGCGAGCGGTGGCGCGAAGCGGTTCGCACCGGTTTTCTCGCGCTGCTGGGCGGTTTCGAGCAGCAGGGCTGGATCCGCATCGAGCGCTGGAAAACGAATCGGGATTACGCCGACGAGCTGAGGCGCGGCGACGCCGCGCGGCTTGCGGAGCGTTTTCGCGCCGGAGCGGCGGAATTCGAGCGGGTCTGGTACGGCAACGAGCCGGCAGGCGCCGAGCGGTTCGCGGCGTTTTACGCGCTGGTGACGGGGCTGCTCGCGGAGCGGGAGGAGGAGCGCCATGCGCATGCGCCGATGGAATAAGCTGCACGTCGGACTCGCGCTAAGCATCGCTGCGTTTGTTGCCCTAGGCTTGTGGATCGTGAAGCCGGAGGCGGTCGACCGGCCCGCTTATTTGTCCGATTCGCCGGACACGGACGGCGTCAAAGCGGTACGCGAGCTGCTGAAGGAGCGCCGGGGCGGCTCCGTCAAGGAGTGGCGGCGGGGCTGGGACGCGCTGCCCCGGCAGGCGGGGCAGGCGCTGCTTATTGTTCAGCCGAGCCTGGCGACGCAGAAAGAACGCGCCGATCTCGCCCGCTGGATGGAGCAGGGAGGCGAGGTGCTGCTGTTCGACAGCCAGCCGACGGGGTGGAACCAGGTGTCGCTGGAGAGAAAAGGGGATCAGTCCGCTTGGAAAGGAACCGGTGTGAAGTCTGCCGTGGGCCGGGCGCCTAGCACGATAATGGTGAGTGGCGTGCCCGGCGCAGGCAGTGCGGTCGGTTTGGGCAGTGTGCCTGACGCAGGCAGCGCGGTCGGTATGGGCAGGGTGCCCGGCGAAGGCGGCTCCGGCGGCGGTGCGCTGCGAGGCGTCGTCACCTCCGCCTTGGCGTATCAAGCCTGGCAGCGGCATCGAGCCGCTGCTGCGCGACGAGCGCGGCATTGTGGCCGCCCGTACGAAGGTCGGGCGCGGCAGTTTCACCGTTGTGCTCGAGCCGGAATGGCTGACGAACGGGCTTGTGCTGCAGTACGACCATTATGCGCTCGTGCGGCCGCTGCTGACCGCATCGCAAGGCGCGCTGTGGATCGACGAGTACCATCACGGCTTGCGCGAGCAGCCCGGCCTGCTCGCGGTGTACCCTGCGTGGCTCGTCTTCGCCTGCGCGCAGCTCGGGCTTGCGCTGCTGCTCTGGCTGTGGCAGCGCGGCAAGCGGCTCGGCCCGGTGTACACGCCCCGGGCGTGGGTGCGTCGGCGCGGCGACGAGACGCTGCTCGCCGTCGCCGGCTGGTACGAGCGCCGCCGCTTCGCGGCTGCGGCGCTCGCGCACCAGCGGCAGCAGCTGCGCCTGCTGCTGCAGCAGCGCTGGGCGTGCGCGCGGACGCCACGCCCGAGGAGGCGGCCGCAGCGGCTCGCGGCCGCTGGCCGGCGGAGCGGGCGGCGCTGCTCGCGCGCCTGCTCCGCGAGGAGGCACCGGCCCCGCGGG